>DATFBW010000257.1:0-63919 GCA_035253645.1 Gemmatimonadaceae bacterium
CAACTGGTCGTTCGACGTCGCATCAGGCGAAGTGCCCTCGATGGCCCAGGCAGCCGTCGTGGGCCAGGATGAGATTTTCGACCAGATCCAGGCCACGTTTTTCCGCGGCACGAATGCCCTGCGCCTGCAGTTCGATGACACCGGTACCTTCGATCTATGGGACGATGCCAGAGTGATCGTCTGGTACCCGAAAGATGGTTGTCAGCCGGACGTGGCACGGGCTGACCTTGTAGGGCGAGTCCTTCCACTCGCGCAACACGAGCGCGGCCTCATCGCCTTGCACGCGAGTGCCGTTTGTCTGCCAGCCGGCACG
Source organism: Gemmatimonadaceae bacterium (assembly GCA_035253645.1). Taxonomy (GTDB): domain Bacteria; phylum Gemmatimonadota; class Gemmatimonadetes; order Gemmatimonadales; family Gemmatimonadaceae; genus DASYRX01. Next base: position 314 of record DATFBW010000257.1, read on the forward strand.
ATCGCGTTCATGGCGCCCAAGAACTACGGCAAGAGCTCACTCGCCATGTCTCTCGTTACCGAGCATCAGGCGCAACTCCTCACAGACGATACGCTCATCGTTTCGCCCGGTCGAGGCGTTGCGGTTCCCGGCGTGCATAGCGTTAGGCTCTGGGGCGAAACGGCGCGGCGCTTCGAAGGACTTGGGAGGGGACGTCCTGTTCTGAGCGAGAAGGAGATCTTCGAAGACTTGCCGCAGACGTCGCTCGCAATGCAGGAATCGCCACTCGTGGCGCTCTATACGATCGTGCCTGAAGAGCCACAAATGACGCCCGTCGTGCGCCGCGAAGCACTGGACGGCGCTCACGCGACGATAGCGCTCATCCAATACCAGAAACTTGGTGCACTCCTCGGCGGGCCGGACGCGGCTCAGGTTTTCGACCGCGCGGCGGCACTCGCGGCGCGTTGTCCGGTTTACGCGCTTCATATCGCTCGCGACTGGGCGCGCTTGCCGGAAGCGGCACGCGTACTCGCGGACTGGCACGCTCGTTAGGCAGTGCTCAGGCGAGCAGCGCGGCGATGCGCCGGGCCGCTGTGCCGTCTCCAAAGATCTGCGGTGAGGTGCCTGGGGGTTTTCGTGCGGCACGGGCGGCCGCGACGATGGCCATCGGGTCCGAACCTGCCAGCACGTTCCACCCCGTGTTGACCGTCTCCACCCACTCGGTTTCCGGACGCAGCGTCACGCACGGCACCTGGAAGAAGAACGCTTCCTTCTGGACGCCGCCCGAGTCGGTCAGGATCACTCGCGCGTGCTTTTCGAGCGTCAGCATGTCGAGATATCCAACGGGATCCACGAGCCGCACGTGGCGCCGCGCGTTGTTGTGCGCGCCGAGGCGGGCACGTGTACGTGGGTGCAGCGGGAAGATGACGGGCTCGCCGATGGCGTCCAGCGCGTGGAGCAGCCGCTCCAGCACCGCGGGATCGTCGGTGTTGTATGCGCGGTGCACGGTCGCGAGCAGGTACGCGCCGGGGAGCACGCCTAACGAGTCGAGTACACGCGATCGCTGCTGCGCGCGTTGCGCGAAGTGCAAAACCGAATCGTACATCACATCGCCAACCAGATGCACGCCACGCGCAATCCCTTCACGCGCCAGGTTGTCGACGGCCGTCTGCGTAGGACAGAAGAGGAGGTCCGCACAGTGATCTGTCAGAACACGGTTGTGTTCCTCCGGCATCGTGCGGTTGAAGGAGCGCAATCCTGCCTCCACGTGCGCCAACGGAACGCCCAGCTTCACCGCCGCCAGCGCAGCCGCCAACGTCGTGTTGGTGTCACCGTACACCAGCGCGTAATCTGGCCGCTCGTCCACGAGTGTGCGCTCGACGGCGACCATCATGCGTCCCGTTTGCTCCGCGTGAGATCCCGAGCCGATCGCGAGGAAGTGGTCCGGCGGCGCAATCCCCATCTCGCTGAAGAACACATCGGACATTTGCGGGTCGTAGTGTTGGCCCGTGTGCACAATGACTTCGTTATGCCCCGCTTCTTTCAGCGCGACACTCACTGGAGCTGCTTTGATGAACTGCGGCCGAGCGCCGACGATCGAGGCGACCTTCAAACGCCCTCCTCTGTGGGGCATCAGTGCGTGAGGACGATGCCGCGTGCGCAAAGGGAACGCCAGAGATAGCCTTACGACATGACCGCCATCGTCGGCCTCTTTGGAATCGGCGCGCGCGAAAGCGCAACGCTCGTCCGAGCTGCCCTGACCGTCATGGGGCCGCGTGGAAGCGACCGCGTGGAGACCTGGGTAGAAGACGATTTGGCGTTAGGCGCCGTGTCCGACCACTGGGAAGTCGGCGGCGCTACCGACGCCTCCGCCCGCGTCGCGTACAATGCAGCCGCGGCAGTCGCCTGCGACGCATCGCTCTACTACCTCAGCGACCTTCGGAGCGCGCTCCAGGCAACTGGCGCGACCCCAGCCACGGACTCTCCCGCTGGGCTCATCCTGGCGGCATACAGCGTTTGGGGAGAGCGGTGTGTCGATCACATCGAAGGAGATTTTGCGTTCATCCTGTGGGACCGTCAGGCGCGGAAAGTAGTTGCGGCCCGCGACCACGCCGGTACGCGGCCGCTGTTTTATAGCGTTTTCCCCAGCGGCCTCGTGGTGGCGTCGCGCCTGGACGCCCTAACGAGTATCCCGCAGTTCAACCGTGCGTTCAACCTCATGTCGATCGCCGACGACGCGCTTTTTCTGCGTGTCAACGCCCCCGAGGCGACGGCGTACCGCGATGCCGCACGATTGCCTGCGGCACATTGCCTAACGTGGACTGCCGGTACCAGTCCACGCGTTTCGCGCTGGTGGGACGTGCCGATCTTTTTGCGCGGCGACGGGCCGCCATTCGCTGAGGCACTGGAAGAATTACGCCGGCTGCTGATTGCCGCAGTCGCCGAACGATCGAGGCATCCCGGCGGAACGGCTATCTGGCTGAGCGGCGGTTACGACTCTTCAGCCCTCTTTGCCGCATCGCATTTGGCCGCGGAAAGGGGCGTGCCGCCGGCGCAACCAATCTCGATATCGCATCCACCTGGCGATCCGGGTCGCGAAGATGAGTTGATCGAAAGCTCGACCCGCTTTTGGCGCGTCACTCCCACGTGGCTGGACGTCGATGACGTGCCTTCGCTCGTTGCTCCCGTCGCAGCCGCGCGCGTGCGCGACGAGCCGTTCTACCACATTTATGAATTGTCGAATCGTGCGCTTGCTCACACGACTCGTGAGGCAGGGCTGCGCGCCGCGATCGTCGGCAACGGCGGGGACCAGTTCTTTTCCGCCGGTGTTGCGCGGCTAGCCGATCACTTTCGTCGCGGTCATTTCAACACTCTCGTCCGTGAGTGGCGCGAAGCAGGCGGCGGTAGAGATTGGCGCCTATTCGTGCGGACAGTCGTTATGCCCAACATGCCGACTCTCGTGCTCGCCGTTGCGAGCGGGCTACGACAAAAGCGCACGATGCAACAGAGGTTGACACGTCGATTACCGGCCTGGACAAACGGAAAATTCGGCGACCTCGACGCACTGCAGACCCTGAATAGGGCAGGCTTGAAGCGCAGGACTGGCGAGGGTCACGCGGCCGTCGAACAGAGTTGGTTCTTGCGCCACGTAACGGGGGAGCGGATAAACGCTGCCTATACCGCGACCGGCCTGCTCGACGGTATCGAAGTGAAATCCCCCTTCTTTGACTCACGCGTGCTTCGTTTTGCAGCTGGCAGGCCTCTTGATGAGAGCTACGCAAGACAGGAGAACAAGAGACTTCTGCGGGGCGCGTTTCGCGGTCACCTGCCGGATGAGGTAATAGGCCCACGGGCGGCGCGCACCGGGCTTCCTTACCGGTCGTTACGCCGAGCGGCTTCAGAGCATGCAGCGTGGGTAGTAGCCGAGGGGCAAGGGGGTATGATACTTGCTGACTTCGGCGTGATAGACGGAAGCAATTTCCTCAGTTCAGCCGGCCGTATAGCTGAGCAGGGGGTTGCTGACGTGGAAGAAGCTGCCGCTCTTGTGGCGTGTACGCAGGTGGAGTGTTGGTTGCGTGCCCGTTCGTAGGGGGCCGGACGCTTAAGAAAACTTTGAACCAAGGGGCGCTGGGTGCGCCTCACTTTCCGCCGGGCAACGGCTCGGCGTCATTTGACGAGGAGGCCGCAACCCACATGTATCAGAGCCCAGAGTTAAAGAAATTGGGAACGTTCCGCGAAATCACGAAGTCAGGCATCAGCGGACCGGCAGACCGCATCGGAATGCAGAATGACGGCTGCACGTTCACTCCTGGCGGCCGCTGCTCGTAATCTCACGATACGAGTAGTAGGATCGCGGAATGATCCGCAGGGCGGCGCTCAAGCGCCGCCCTTTCGTTTGCGCGTCCTAGACGCCAGTGACCGCCGGCGTGGAACGTCCGCGCAGAAAATACCACAGGCCCAGAGGCGCGAGACCGAGCAAGAGCAGGCGCCACGAGAGCATAGCCTCCGCCCCTCCTTCAAGCCCCGCGATGCGGAACAGGGACTCGAACGCAGCCTCACCCACACCTAAACCCCCGGGCGTCACCGGGATGTTGTTGGCGACGAATCCCAAGGAAGCGAGGAACGGCACGGCCATTGTCGCCTCACCGGCATTTGGGTTGGTGATGACGACGAGCAACCAGACGATACCCATGCTGAGCGCATGGGCTACCAGCGAGATCCCGACAGATCCTGCGAGGATTCGAAGATGCCGCCGGAAATTCTGCATCGTGTTGAGCATCAGCGCCGGGTAGCCGCGCAGCGGAAACGTGCGCAGAACCCATTGCACGCCACCGAGCGCGCGGGCGCGACGCGACGTTGATACGGCCACCGCGAAAATGATCAGCAACGAGCTCAACGCCGCGAGCAACAGCAGCATGCGCAGCAGTGCGGACTCTCTGATCAAGGGCAAACACAGTGGCGCGGCGATAATCGGAAATAGCGTCAACGCGAGGAGACCCATCACGCGATCGAGCAGAAGGAGGGTCCCTATCTCGGTCCGCCTCCCCGCGGCTCCCTGTGTCGTGTAGAACAAACGCACGATGTCGCCCCCTCCTCCGGGCAGCACGAGCGTAAACAGGTTCGCAATCAGCGAAAGCCCGAGCGAATCGCGCAGCGTCAGACGCATACCACTCGGCTGAAAGAGCAGGCACACGCGCTGCGAGATCAGAACGACGACGATGAAAAGGAGACAGAGAGCGAGAAGAGTCAGGCCCCAGTGGCTTGTCATCCCGCGTAACGAGCTCCAGTCGACTCGTCCAGTACGCGCGAGAAAACCGAGCACGGTGCCGGCGATGGCCAGCCTAACGATGCCGAGCCAAATACGCCTTTGGCGCGTCGTCATGCGGGTTGGACGCTCGCTGACTCTGTCAGATCGCGAACGTAGAGATTGGCGTGCAGTCCGTACCGTTCAATCGAATGCAGGAACTGAAAGCCATGTTTGCGATAGAACGCGTTGGCCAACGGATCCCCCGGCGTCACGCAGGCTTTAACAGAAGCCGCGCCGGACTCACGCAATGTAGAAAGTGCGTTTCGCAGGAGCAGACTTCCCACCGTCCCTCGCTCGGGCAATTTGCGTCCGCGATACTCTGGCCTGACCGCGATCGACAGCAACTCCGCGGAGACATCGGGGGCCGGCTCGGACCGCGGCACCAATACGGACCGCGCGATACGCGCGGCTAGACGCCAGCGCTGCCGGCTGGGAAGGATCGACCAAAACAGCGTCGCGGCGAAGGCAAATGCGTGATGTCGCAAGGCGGAGCGTAACAGGCGGACAGTAGACGGCGTGTAAGACAGGTATCCGACGAGTACATCGTCTGCGAAGTATCCGTCGCACAGGTAGAGTGGCTCGCCGAACATCGTCCGATGGTACAGAACATTGAACGAGGGACCGAGGCGCGCCGAGAGGGTGTCAGGGAGTGACTGGTGTTGCAGCTCCAGGAGAGCGTCAAGGTCAGCAAGTGAGAGGCGATGTATGCCCGCTCGCCTCATCGCGCGGCGGTGGGGTTTCCGGTGAAGGGCGCCAGGAGCTCCGCGGTGCTCGTTATGCGGAATCGTTTCTGAACGAAACGGACCATCCGCGAACACGCGTCGCGTTTCGCGGCCGCGCTCCGTATGGAGAGCGTGAACAGCTTCATGCGCGCGTCACGACAGTACTCAGACTCGAGCGGATCGCTGAAGTCGATGAGGTGGAAGAGAAGCACCGTTGGAGTCCCGCGCCGGGCCGCGCGCGACATCGCCCAGTAAAAGGGGGGAAGTCCAAACGCCAGCGCGAACGACGGCCCGATCGGCGAGGATAGGGGGACAGGGCCGGGGAGCGGCAATTCCACGATGCCGCCGAAGGACGTTAGGCGTTGGGGTCGGATGAGCTCACGTCGTGGCCGTCCGAGTCGTTTCTCGAATGTAGCGGTAGGGAAGACCGATGAGTCGAACACATAACCGGCGGACGCGGCGATTGTGAGCGCTTCGCCGTCCATGGCGTATCCCGGTGCGCGAAAACCGATAACGCGCACGGCGAACGCGTTCTCGATGAGGGCCTTGCTCTCGGCGATCTCGCGCTCCTTCTCCTGCCGCGTTAGGCGCATGAGGTTCGGGTGGCTCACGGTATGCGACGCGAGCTCGTGACCCAACGACACCGCCTCTTGCAACAGGGCGTGCTTCGCCGGATCCCGGACATCTTCGGCGATGACGAACAGCGTCGCCGTGATTCCAAAGTCGGAAAACAGCTGCAGCATGTTGCGAACGCCGCTGGTGAAGATCGGGTCTCCCGGCCCGCCATATGTACGGCCGTGGGCGCGGAAGATCTGATGCGCACCGTCCAGGTCGACGTGCACAGCGAGCGGTTGTGGCGCGTTCACGGGCCCACCACGCGCTCGTATATACGAATCGGTGGATTCACGACGGGGTGGTCGAGCGCGGGCCGGCGTGCCCACGGCAGAAGCGGCCGAGTTTGGAAGAACGCCACGCGGCGATAACCTAACGAGCCGTCCTCGAGAGCTCGATAAATAGCCGGAGGACACGTCGCCGCGTGAGGAGCGCCCGGGTAACTCGTATAGTCGGGAACGAGCGCGACAAACCGCGGACGTCGCTCGCGCCAACCGTCAATGATCGTCTGTATCGCTGTTGCGCCTGTATCCGCCCGAAAGGTACTCCCGCGAAACGGGATGGCTTGACGAGAAGTCAGCGACGCCGGCATCGGCGGATGTTTGTGCTCGGACCCGAAGTATTCGAGGGCGTCGCCAGGCCGGGCGTTGCGGGCTATCCAGGCGCCGGCTGCATAACGCGAGTCCCGTACCATCCCATAGGTGAGGTCGGTGGCCCAGAGGGCAAGGATGATCACGGCGGCTCCCGCCACAGCCGCAGTGGCCCACCTGATCGTCGGGATGCTGCGCCAGCCGGTTACGACCGCGTAGCCGGCGTACAAGGCCAGCACAAAGGTGATTGGCAATACGTAGCGCAATTGGATCACGCGCGCCGACACGAACAGGATGACGAGATACACGAGCGCGGAATAGGCGAGCAGCACACTGCGGCGGTTCCGCCTGGCTGCCAGGATAAGGCCGCCGATGCCTAACGCCAAACCGGGGAGGGACATGGCGTTCCCCAGCAGCGCGACAATCTGCGCAGCCAGGGAGACGTGGCCGCTCCAGGTGAACGGGTAATACGTCGTGAATATCACTCCACCCGAACGCGCCAACTGTGTGCGTTCACGGATGAACGTGAGATGCGCTTGCCAGCGCGCGAAGTCGATGACGAGTCCACTGCCGATGGCATAGGCACCCAGAGCTGCCGCCGTCGCAAGCGTGGCAGTGCGCCAGAACCCCGGCTGCATCCAGTACCGCTCTCTTTCGCCCGGATCGCGCATGAACGGCAGCACCAGCGGAACGAACGCGAACGACGCGAATGAGGGTTCTTTTGTTGCGACCGCACATCCGACCAGCGCCCCCAGGACCACGGCGCGCCGAGTCGTTAGGCCGCGTTTCGCGATGAGCGCAAAGGCCCACAACCCCGCCGCCGTGAAGAACAACACGGGAACGTCCACATTCGAATTCCGGGCATAATAAAACATCGGATACACCAGCATCGCGAAGATCGCGGCCACGACCCCCGTTGTCTCGTCCCACATCTCGCGCGCGATGCCGTACGCACAAATCACGATACCCACGCCCAACAGCACAGATAAGAAATGCGCGATCCAGGTGAGGTGCTTGAGCGCGGCGACCGGATCGTCGAAGCCATGCGGGTACGCCACGGTCGGTTTTTCGAGTCCGCCCGTTGCCGCGAGGTAGCCTATGTATGGCGCGAAGGACCCCAGCACCATGAACGGATGCAACATGGGGTAACCGAGGTTCGGATTCATCTCGGCTTTCGGCGCGATAATGTCGTGCGCCTGAGCGAGCGGCCCTAACGGGGGTTCGTCATCCACCCCCCACGCATTGGTGCGATCTGCCGCGGTGGCGTGCGGAGCCCCCCACCAGAACGCCGGTGTGTAGAGCAGGAGCGCGACGATCCCCAGGAGCAACGCACTGCGCGGCCAGCCTGACCGCACTATGCGTCCCCCCTCGACGGATCTGCTACGATGCTCACGGTGTCGGCGTCGAAGAGGATCGTGTACCGAAGCTCGCACTGTTGCTCGCGCGTGAGGCGCTGCGCGAGCCCCGCCGTTGATGGCGCGACAAGTGAGAGCGCATCGGACGGATGGAAGTACTTCGCGGATCCCATATGAATGCCGGTAAAGCTGCGCGCCAGCTCGAGCATGTCGATGCGCAACGGTTCAGTGAGACGCAGCGCATCGTGGACGTCGATCCGCGAGTCCGAGAACCGTATGTGCCGCGTGAGCACGATTGGTCCTGGTACAGCGCTCGTAATGAGTCGCGCGATGAGCAGCCGGCGCACCAAATTGCCGAGCAACAGACTGCGAAAGACGGTGAGGTTGAGCAGGCGCAACAACACAAAGCGCCACGGCGTGAGCTGCTCCTGCCTAACGAGACCGAAGCGCGCGCGGATTGACACGGCGCCACCGGCCGCGGTCTGGAATTCGGAGAGGCCAAGGAGCTGCGACGCGTATGTGCGTCCTTCGCTGCGGGCGATCCACCCCGCGTCTTCGTAGACGAGCTGTTGGCGCGCGCGCTCGACAACGCGCATCAGGCCGCCCTTATGCAGGGCCGCCACGGCGTAGTATTGATCTGTTCCCGACGCGTGCATGCCCTGCGAAAACGCGGTGTGGCCGCGCAGTGTCTCGCAGGGCAGCGGTTGGGGCGGGCGAGGCGTATCATTTGCCTGACAGGCGGTGAGATAGCTCCCGAGCATCACGGGCAAGTTTTGCGCGTCGACCGTCTCCGGCGTCACAACCTCGGCGCGCTGCAAGCGCGCGCGCATGAACGCCGCGACGGCGGCTGCTTCCGGGATCACGCTCGCGAGCTGCTCGAAGCCGCCCGGGAACCAGAGCCGTGTATGGCGGCTACCAAGCGCCCCGCCTAACGAGCCATCCAGCTGCGGTGCGTACGCATAATACGCCACGGCCCGCCGCAGCGAGGCGAGGAGCGTTGCGTCACGCGTGCGGACCCAGATGCGTGCGAGGAAGTCGATTCCCAGACTCTCGTAACCCGGATCATTGCCGCCATACTCCGCATAGAAGCCGTCCGGCGATTGGTGCGCGATGATGTCTGCGACGATGCTGTCGGCCTGCGCGCGCCAACGTGGCTCGTCGCAATACTCCGATGCAGCGAGCACTCCCAGCGCGAAGAGGGCGTGATGGTTGGAGATGTACGCGTAGTCTTCGGTGGCGTTTGGCGCAAAAGCGATCGCGCGCGCCATCGCCGCTCGCACACGCGCCTGGTCATGCTCAGGGAGCGCGCTGCCTAACGTGCGAGCTGTCGCAGCCAGATAATAGCACGCGGCCAGCGACGCACCGTAGTCTTGCGTGTTCGGACCAACCGAATCGAAAGCACCGTTCCGGTGCTGGCGCCGCAGCAACTCGTCGAGTGCCGCGCGCGTCCACACGAGAAGCTCGTGCGAGTCGCGATAGCGGTTGTCCGGAAGGTCGAGGCGCCAGAGCCACGCGAGCGGCAGCATCCCTGCCCACTGCAAGACGCCAATCGGAAAATCCCTGAATTTCCACGCCCAGTTTTCGCGATCAAAACTCCCGTACGTCCGGGAAGCCGGCTCGCGGTCGATTTTTCCCAGGAAGCGTGGCACCTGCGCGAGGACGAAGGGCGCATAGATCGTCGCGCGCGCCGTATCGACCAGGACGGACTCCGTTCGCAGCACCTCAGTCATGCACGAGTGCGATACACCGCGAACTCATTCCCCCAGAACGAGTGACGCGAGACGCGCTGGAAGCGCGTGCGGGCATCGATGCAGGCGCCTTCGAGCGGATTGTGGTAGATGATCCATGCCGGACGCGGGACGCGATCGACGGACTGTTCGATGCGATCCAGGACGCCGTTGAGGACGACGTCGTCGAACGGATTGAAGAGAAAAAAGACGGCGTCGTTAGGTGTGATCACGTAGTTCAGGACGTCGCCCTCCACGATTTGTATATCGCAGGGGGACGAAGTACGTGCCCGCCAGCGTGCCACGTTGCGCCGCGCATCGGCGACCAGCTCGGGGGCAAACTCGACGCCCACCACACGAGCGAACCCTGACTCGGCGGCCAACAACAGAACGCGCCCCTTGCCGCAGCCGAGGTCGACGAAGCCCACGCTGCGCGGAACATCGACTTCACGCATGAGGCGCCCGAACGCGAACGCAGACGTCGGTTGATACGCGCGTCCATGCTCGCGGTTGGGCCCCGCTATCGCGTATTCGTCCAGCGAGGACCAGCCTAACGTGCGGGTACCGTGCCGCACATCGTAGAAACGGTCCACAACCGTTGTCGCCACGATACCGGCCGTGGCCACGACGCCGCGTTTGCGCACGCTGCCTAACGCCAGTTTCAGGTAGCGCAGCAACGGCAGCTCCTCATTGCAGCATGGTCATGCTGGGGGTAATTGTTCGGGTGTCCCGGAAGCGCGCCTGCCGGTCGCAAGATCAGGACCGGTCGACCCTTCACGCGCTCCCCGCCATCCGGCCCGAGGGGACGGCGAAACATCAAATGTGGTTGGCCGCGCACGCGCATTTTGCAAGGCTTGGAAATGCATACGCTCAGGGAAAACGGGACGGTGCGTCAGGTGTGCCACGCACATGTTCGGCACCGCCACAAAACCGCCCCCAAAGCCCAATCACAATAACCCGCTGCAGACGGTTCCAGGCAGATTCGTGGCGCGCGTTGTGCTCGCTGGTGCCGCGCCAAAAGGTCCCATAACATTGCGGTCTCTAACGATAGGAGCGGTTACGCGGATCCTGGTGACGGGCGGAGCAGGTTTCATTGGATCGGCTGTCGTCCGGCTGGCGGTGGGGGACGGGCACCAGATCGTGGTGCTCGACAACCTAACGTATGCCGGCAACCTGGACTCGCTCCAGGCAGTGGCCGGTTCCGAAGGATTCATGTTCGAGCGCGGTGACGTGTGCGATGCCGCGCGAGTCCGTGCGATCTTCGAGCGGTATCGTCCGGATGCCGTGCTGCACCTGGCGGCAGAATCGCATGTCGACCGCTCGATAGACGGCCCGGACGTGTTCTTGCGAACGAATGTGGTGGGGTCGTACACGCTGCTGCAGGAAGCTCGCCGCTACTGGCAAGAATTGCCACGCGATGACCGCGCCCGATTCCGCGTCGTGCACGTATCCACGGACGAGGTCTTCGGCTCGTTAGGTGAAGGTGGCGCGTTCGAGGTCGACACGCCATACGCACCCAGCTCGCCGTACGCCGCGAGCAAGGCGTCCGCGGATCATTTCGCGCGGGCGTGGCAACGCACGTTCGGGTTGCCCGTGATCGTAACGAACTGCTCCAACAACTACGGCCCATATCAGTTCCCTGAAAAGCTGATCCCACTCATGATTCTGAATGCGCTCGAGGCCAAACCACTACCTGTATACGGCCAGGGAGCGAACGTGCGGGATTGGCTCTACGTGGACGACCATGCGCGTGCGTTACTCCTCGTGGCCCAACAGGGCGAGCCCGGCGAGACGTATCTGATTGGCGGGCGCAGCGAACGCCGCAACATCGACGTCGTGACGGCCGTGTGCGATATGCTGGACGAGCGATGCGGGCTGCACGCCACCGGACCGCGCCGGAACCTGATCCAGTTTGTCCAGGATAGACCGGGACATGACTATCGTTATGCAATCGATCCCAGCCGACTGGAATCGAAGTTGGGCTGGTCGCCGCGTGAGTCCTTTGACACGGGCTTGGCCAAAACGGTCGATTGGTATCTCATGAATCGGTGGTGGTGGGAACGCGTCTTGTCCGGAACGTACCGGCGCGAGCGGTTAGGCCTCGAAGTGACATTATGAAGGGAATCATCCTCGCCGGTGGTAGCGGCACGCGGCTCCATCCCATGACACGGGCAGTTAGCAAGCAATTGCTGCCCGTCTACGACAAGCCGCTCGTGTACTATCCGCTTTCCACGCTGCTCCTGGCTGGTATCCGCGAAATACTGGTCATAAGCACGCCGGCCGATCGTGAAATCTTCGAGCGCTTGTTAGGCACCGGCGCGCAATGGGGCATCGACCTCAGGTACGCTGAGCAGCCAGTGCCGAATGGGCTGGCCCAGGCCTTTGTCATAGGTCGCGACTTCGTTGATACAGATGCCGTTTGCCTGATCCTGGGGGACAACCTTTTCTACGGCAGCGGCCTCGAGGGAAGGCTGCGCCGCGCGGCGTCGCGCACGCACGGGGCGACGGTATTCGGCTACTACGTGAAGGATCCAGAGCGCTACGGTGTCGTGGAAGTCGACGCCGACGGACGTGTCACGTCGATCGAAGAAAAGCCACAGCACCCAAAATCGAACTACGCAGTCACAGGCGTTTATTTCTACGACAACGACGTGCTGGACATCGCGCGCGACACAAAACCGAGCGCGCGCGGCGAACACGAAATAACTGATGTGAACCGAGCATACCTGCTACGCGGAGATCTGCACCTCGAGATTCTCGGCCGCGGGACGGCATGGCTCGATACGGGCACACCAGAGGCTTTGAACGACGCGTCGTCGTTCATCCGGCTCATCGAGGAGCGCCAGGGACTCAAGGTTTCGTGCGTCGAGGAGGTCGCCTATCGCTGCGGGTTCATCGACGTCGAGCAGCTGCTGCGGCTCGCGCACGCCTTAAAAGGGACGTCGTATGGAAAATACCTGGCGGATGTAGCGCGTGAGGCACGAGCCCCTGGAGGCGCTGTCCGGCGCAATGTGGAGGCATTCGAAGGAACGCTCAGGCCGGGAGAGGAGCTCGAGTAGCGTTCCTAACGAGGACGTCGTGACGCGCTCACAGCCACACGTGGAAGGTCTGCACCGAGTCCACGAGCACGTATCCGAGGCGCTCGATGGCGCGAATCGTCCGATAGTTGTTCAGCTGCGTCGAATACAGGGCTCTACGCATGTTGGCATGTTGGTACAGCCATGCGTTGGCGGCGGTAATGAGCTCCCGATAGAGACCTTTTCCCTGTGCCGACGGATCCACGGCGCCAAGCTCGAGATCGAAAGCGCGGTCCCCGGCTTCGCGGAATGCCGCGAAGCCGCTCACGGCACCCCGCTCTTCGATCACGAAGATGCGATGCGCAAAGGGGGTCCGCCCCCCGCAGATATCGCGAGCCCAGGCCGCGTAGAGCGCGTCGGCACGTTCGCGCGGAATGCGGTGGTCGACATGCCAGTGGCCCGCGTAGTCGTGGAACGCACGCCCCGCGATCTCGACAATGCGCGCGGTGTCCCCGGCGGCATGTTGTCTAACTGCAGCGGAGCTCGTTAGGCTCTCTTCTCCGTAGACGCGCTCGAAGTAGAGCAGGGAGTCGCACAGGCGACCGCCGACCGCTTCCACGGCGTGAACGGTCGCGGCGGCGTTTGTAGAGATGCGGAATACGAGCAGCTCGACTGCGTCTGCACGAGCTACAGCCAGCGCAGCCGCCACCCCATCGGGCTCCGTGGGACGAGCCATCGCGATACGGAGCCCGAAATGCGCGGACTCCGGGGCGCGCTGCTCGATGACGTTAGGCGGCATGTATCGTCAGGCCAGCTGTCTGCGCATCTGGCGCGACGGGGCGCGGCGTCGCCTAACCGGCGTGTGCTTCGGCGCCGGAACTTAGTGGCCGCACATCGGCGCGAGAGGCGCCGCCGTTGCGCGTACGCGCGACACGCGATCCGTCGACAAAAGCCTGATACCAAAGTTCGAGCGACAGCAATCCCCAAAGCGAACGGCTGAAGGGCCGATCGCTCTGCAGCAATTCCTCCACGCCGCGCGGCTGATAAATCCCGCGCTCACGCGCGCTCTTCGACAACAGGGTGTCGCGCACGAAGTCGCGCACGGGGCCACGCATCCATTCGCTGAGAGGCACCGGAAAGCCCATCTTGTCACGGCGTTGCGCGACGACGTTAGGTATGAACGGAGCCACCGCCTCGCGGAACACACGCTTGGAATCCCCACCCTGAAAGCGCACTGCCGGTGGCAGGGTCGTCACCAACTCGGCGATCCGATGGTCCAGCAGCGGCACGCGCGATTCGAGGGACACGCTCATGCTCGTGCGGTCTTCGACCTGGAGCAACGCAGGCAGCAGCGTCTTGAGGTCGAAGTTGGTCATCTTGTTGAAGTAGCTCTTGGTCGACGGGTTGTTGAAGATCTGCCTAAACGCCGCAAACATCCGATCACGGCTGTCGCGCGACCATGAGTCGCGTGTGAAGAGCGAGTCCGCGTCTTCGATGCGGCTGACCAGGCGGAAGTAACGCTGGTCCATATCGTCGAACAAACCTTCCTTGAAGAACGACTGGAGCAGTGGCCGATATTCTCGCAGCATAGCCAGGCTTGGGGCGATGCTGTCCCACGTCACGACGTGCCGCGTGTCGTCTCCGGTGCCGTAGATCGCACCGCGCATTGCCTGCTCGAGATAGGCAACGAGATAGCGCGCGTAACCGCCGAACAACTCATCGCCGCCCTGACCGCCTAACACGACTTTGACGTGATCACGCGCGAGCCTGGACACGCAGTATTGTGGAAAGAGGCCCGGGCCCGCCGCCGGCTCATCCATCATGTAGATGAGGTGCGGCATGACGTCCACGAACTCGGCCGCGGTGGGCCAGATTTCGTGGTAGAGCGCGCCGATGCCGTCGGCGACGGCACGTGCATAACGAGTTTCGTCGTACTGGGGCCCTTCGCGGAACGCCCCGGTGAACGTCTGAAACCGGTGCGGGAACTGTTTCGCCGCGAGCGTGACGACCGTCGAGCTATCGAGACCACCCGAACAGTGCGCGCCGACAGGTACGTCGCTGCGCAGCTGCATGCGAATGGAGTCATTCAGCAGCCACACCAGCTGCTCGCGGAAGTATTCGTCGGTGTGATGGAAGTCGAGCTCGTAACGATAGTCCCAATAGCAGACAACAGCCGGCTCCTGATCGCGTGCCGGGCGGAACGTCATGTAGTGGCCCGGCTCCAGCTTGCGGATATCGCGGAACAGCGTGCGATCGCCAAGGCAGAATTGGAACGTGATGTACTCCTCGAGGCCGTGCCGATCGGGCTCCGAAGCAGCAAATCCGGCGGCCAGTAACGCCTTGGGTTCACTCGCGAACGCGAGCTGCTCGGCGTCCAGCGTGTAGTAGAACGGTTTAATGCCCACGCGATCGCGCGCGGCGAACAGCCGCTGCTGGCGGGCGTCCCATATCGCGAAGGCGAACATGCCGTTCAAGCGCTCGAGACAACGCTCGCCAAGCTCTTCGTACAGGTGGAGGATGACTTCCGTGTCGCTCTGCGTCCGGAACTGGTGATGCCTAACGAGCTCCCGGCGCAGCTCCACGTAATTGTAGATCTCACCGTTGAAGACGATCCAGATGCTGCCGTCTTCGTTCGACATCGGCTGCCGACCCGTTTCCAGATCGATGATCGCCAGGCGCTTGTGTCCCAGTGCGACTGGCCCATCGGCCCACTCGCCTTCGCCGTCGGGCCCGCGGTGCTCGAGCGTGTCCATCATGACGCGCAGCCGGTCGCCGTCCGGCGCGCGCTCCCGATTACGGGAGACGATACCGGCTATTCCACACATAGGCGCTCGAAGCGGCTGGCGAGACGGGAGAGGGGTGCGGGACGCATCCTAGATTGGAAGACTGGGCCCTCACACAGTAACGGATGTTACCGCGTCGATGACCTGGCTTTGCTCAGCGTCGGTCAATTCGTTGAAAAAAGGCAGGCGCAGAAGGCCGTCCGAGACGCGTTCCGTGACCGGGCAATCACCACGCGCCTGACCAAAACGCTGGCCCATGGGTGACAGGTGCAGTGGCAGGTAGTGAAATACGGCCTGGACGCCACGGCCGCGCAATGCCTGGATCGCGCGCGTCCGGGAATCGAGGTCCGGAAAAATCATGTAGAACAAGTGGTAGGCTGGTGAGGCGTCGTTAGGCACACATGGAAGCTGCACGCCGTTTTGCGAAGCCCAACTGGAAAGCTCGCGCTGATACCGTTCGAAGATCTGCCGGCGCCGCTGCTGGATCTCCTCCCGTCGCTCGAGTTGCGCGAGGAGGAAAGCGGCAAGCAGCTCGCTCGGCAGATAACTGCTGCCCACATCGACCCACGTGTACTTGTCGACGAACCCGCGAAAGAACGCGGCGCGGTTCGTCCCCTTTTCCCGCAACACTTCGGCGCGGTCGAATAACGCGCGATCGTTGACGATGATCGCACCCCCTTCTCCGCAGCTGAAGTTCTTCGTTTCGTGAAAACTGAGCGCGGAGACTGTGCCGAACGTTCCGAGCGGTGCACCACGATATTTGCCGAACAGTCCGTGCGCGTTGTCCTCGACGACCTCGAGGTCGTGTGCCTTCGCGATGCGGCCGATGCTCTCCATCTCCGCCGCCACGCCTGCATAGTGAATGAGGCAAATGGCGCGCGTACGCTCAGTTACGAGCTCTTCGATGCGCTTCTCGTCGAGGTTCAGCGTATCGGGGCGCACGTCGGCGAAAACCGGACGCGCGCCGCGCAAGACGAATGCGTTTACGGTGCTTGTGAACGCGAAGGACGGGACGATCACCTCGTCGTCGCGAACGAGATCCAAAAGCAACGCCGCGAGCTCGAGCGCGTGCGTGCAGCTCGTCGTGAGAAGCGCTCCAGCGCCGTTGTGTGCGGCGCTGAGGATCTCATGACACTGCTTCGTCGCTGGCCCATCGCCCGAAAAATGCCGCGCGTGCAGCGCTTGTTCGATGCGCGCGAGGGCGTCCGGCGCGACATACGGCCTATTGAATGGAATCGACCGCGTCACGTTAGGCGTCCTGGGTCGCCCGCAAGCTCGCGCGCGAGTGGATGCTGCTATCGGCCTGCGTGGCGGATGCGATGACGTAGAGTGGCCGCCGCTTCACCTCGTCAAATACACGGCCGAGATAAACGCCCACGATCCCCAGCATGAACAGCATGACGCCGCCAAGGAAGTAGATCGAAACGATCAGGCTCGCCCAGCCGCTGACCGGAATGTCGTGTGTGAGCGCCCGCCAAAAGAGATACGCGGCCGCAGCCATCGCGCTGCCCGTTAGGAAAAAGCCCAGACGGATGGCGAGACGCAGCGGCTTGTCCGAATACGCGATGATAACGCGCGTGGCGAGCTGGAACAGCTTGCGGTAGCTGTAGCTGCTCTTTCCGGCAAAACGTGGGTGGTGGGTAACGTTGATGTTGCCGACGCGGAATCCTACCAGCATGCAAAGGCCGCCGAAGAAGCGCAGCTGCTCCGGGAACCGGCGCAACGTCTGCACGACTTGCGCGGTCACGACGCGAAAGTTGCCGATTTCCGCGTCGTAAGGCATGTCGCTCAGATAGCGGAAGCCGGCATAGAACACGCGCGACGTTAGGCGCTTGAGAAGCGGATCGTCCCGAAACGTGCGCCGCGCGATGACGATGTCGAAGCCCTCGGACGCCTTTGCCAGGAGCGCCGGAATGTCTTCGGGCGCATCCTGTAGGTCGCAATCCATGATGATGACGTGATCACCGCGGCACAGGTCCAGTCCGGCGGTGATGGCATGGTGCTGGCCATAGTTGCGGCTGAGACGGAACCCGCGCACCCTGCCGTCCGTGGCTGCGATATCTCTGATAGTGTCCCAGCCGCGATCGGGGCTCGCGTCGTCGACCATGATGATCTCGAATGAGACGCCGAGCGGTTCGAGTACGCGAATGAGCCGGGTGTACAGCTCATGCAAGCACTCTTCCGCTCCGTACACCGGTGTGACGACGGAAACCGCAACGGGGGGCCCAGTCAACCCGTCGCTCGGCGCCAAGTCCATATCGAGAAGAGTGCTGCGCGACATGCCTAACGGCTACGCATGGCTGAGAGTGAGTCGGGGCGGGCGCAATCGTAGATGGCGAAGGCGTTAGGTCCATCCCCCAGCCGCCGAAAGAGTTGGCATGCGGCAACGATGCGCTGGAATTCAGCCCGCATCCGCGCGTTATGCGGGGGATGCTCGAACGGCAATGACCAGCGAAAAACGTGCAGGCCGGGCTTTGGATACATCGAGACGTCGTAGAACGGATTGTCGATCACAATGGCCGGAGGCTGGCTGGCGAGAACCGCATTGACAGTGCTGTCCGGGCTGGACCGACTCGTGGCTCGAAATCCGATCGGTGTCGCACTGGGATATGGGCGCTTCGTAAAGTAGTTGTAGCCGTTCGTGTAGCCATAACCAAACAGCGGACGTCGTCCGGACGGATCGAGCGAATCGACCGTCGATTTGATTGTCCGAAAGAGGGCCCCAGCAATTGGCGCGGCGCGATACGATCCGCGCGGCGTTTCGATAGTCGGCTGCGTACCGCGCGCGGTGAGGGCGCCTCGCGCGAGCTCATGGTACGCGTACATCCCGACAAAGGCATACAACGCGCAAGTCGCCAACACCGCGACGCGGCGCGCGGGCACCTCTGCGATCCATGCCGTGAGCAGCGCAGCGTACACCGGGATCTCGATCAACACCGTGAACCATTCCGTAAACTCGAACTGCCGGCGCGCACGCAGCGAGAGCGCGAAGCCGATCAACAAGAGCAGCCATCCATTGTGATCCCGCGAGAACCCTTGCCGCGTGCCTCGCACAAGTAGCGTGACCGCCACCGCGAAAGGAAGCAGGAAGGGAATGACGTGACGAAAGCCACGCTCAACAAGCGAATTGAAACTGAAACGGAGGAACGCTCGAACATTCCACGGAATGTTCGCGAAGCCGCTCTCGATCTGCGTGTTATCTCCCGAAAGCTGGCCAGCAGCTACTGCGGTACCCACGCTGTACGCCTTGCCTAACCACAGAAGCAGCCCCGCACAACACACAGCCAGAGCGAGCGTGGGGACGCGCCAGCGTCTTTGCGCAGGAGGACGAGCCCACTGCACAGCGCCGGACACTACTGCGACCAGGCCCGCGAGGATCACGATCTCGATCGTCAGAATCTCGAGCGTAGCTGCGCCACGGTTCGCTTGCTGGCCGACCAGGCCGAAACCTCGTACGATGTCGAATACCATCGTCGCGTCGGTCTGCGCGGCGATCACCGCCGATCCAGCGAGGACAACGCATACAGCAGGCGTTATAGAGGCTGCGACCAGCTTCCAACTTCCCCAGTGGTTGCGGCGCGGTAAGGCGTGCCATCCCACGACGGCCACCGAGTAGGCAGCGGCGATCCAGTAATCGTGTTTCGTGAGGACGGCGAGTCCGGCGGCAGCCGACGCGAGCACGGCGTAGCCGATGGCGGAACGCTGCATGAACGTCAGAGTAGCACACCACGACACGAGAATGAAAAGGAAGCCGAGTGGACCCGCCGGACTGTACGAGCCTAACGGTAACGGTGCGGAACCGAGGTTTGCGATGGCGACCGCTAGCAGGACGGTCACACCAGCGATCAGCCCCTGCAGTTTGGGCGGCGTAACGAGCCTAACGTACCACACAAATGCGGCGACGATGCTCCCGTAGACGATGCTCGTCACCGCCCAAACACCTGCCAGGTCGACACCCGTGAGGCGGGTCGCACCCCCATATATCCAGATCGAAAGCGGAGGGTACGGCCAATGGAAATCACGGTACGGCACGAGCCCGTCGTGCGCGCGCGTGATCAGATCCATCATATACCCATAATCGCCCCAGAACACCGTGGTGTGTCCCCACGTGGCGATCGCGTGGAGCGCCGCGATAGTGCCTGCCACCACGAGCGCAACGAGCGTGTCGCGACGTTTCACCTCGGCGATGCCGGATGCCTCACGCATCACGCAACTCGCTCGTTAGGCGACCGCACAGCGTGTCGGCCGGTGGTACACCGCTTGCTTGACGAGTTACGACGGCCTCTGTTCGACCGTCCCAAGTTGACTCTGAGCCGACGCGCCCCCGTGGCCCTCCCGCGAACTTCAGCCGACTGACGCGATGCATATCGTCTTGTTCTGCGCCACTAATCGCGGCCTCGAGTTCTTGCTCAAATTGCGAGCGTGCTGTCCGGACGACGAGCTGACAGTCGTCAGTTTTCGCGAAGAAACCTGGGAACCGCCGTTTCTTGACCGCATACGCTGTGCAGCCACCGAGGCCGGCGCGACCTTCATCGAGAGGAGAAACGGATCCAGTCAAACGAGTGAGCTGTGGACGCGGCCTGTCGATCTCGCGTTCATGGTCAGCTGGCGCTACCTCATTCCGATGCATCTGCTCGATCGCGCGAAGTTAGGCGCCGTTGTCGTACACGATTCGTTGCTGCCTGCCTATCGCGGATTTTCCCCCACCGTATGGGCGATGGTTAACGGCGAGCCCGAATGTGGGGCGACAATGATCCATGCCACCGCCGAAGTGGATGCTGGCGACATCATCGACCAAGTGCGCATCGCAATCGCACCGGACGACGTTATTGCAACGGTGATGGACAGGGTTACGGCTGGGTATCTGACGATGCTCGAGCGCAACATCGACCTGCTCAAAAGCGGCCGCGCTCCACGGATGCGACAGGATCCCAAGCTGGCGACCTTCACTTGCAAACGCACACCGGGCGACAATCTGATTCAATGGCATCATCCCCTAACGCGCGTGCACAACTTGATTCGCGCAGTAGGTCGTCCGTATACCGGAGCGTTCACATTCCATAACGGGGCGAAACTGACCGTTTGGAAAGCTCGCATCGACGCGTCCGCGCGCACGTTCGTCGGCGCGATACCTGGTCGTGTCGTCGAGATCAGACCGGGCCACGGCGTTGTGGTTCTCACAGGCGACGGGTCGCTTCTCGTCGAGACCGTGCAACCAGAAGGCGGTCCCGAAGTCTGCGCGGCAGACTTGATCACGAGCGTGTCGACTCAGTTGGGATGACCTAACGCCACATCGCGGTCGCGCGCATCTATACCGGCAATTCCGCGTACACGCGTTTGAGCTCGATTTTTTCGACCGGCATGCCTGCGGTATCGTACGCAGTGCGCTGGCGATCCGCACAGCGCCGCTTCCAGATACGACCCAGATCGCCCCACGGGACGATGTATTTCGCGATCAGCGTGAGGTAGCCGAGCGTCGTTATGCTCGTCACGACTTTGCTCTGGCTTCGCTTCTGATCGTAGCGCAGGACGAAACCCACCTCGCCAACGCGCGCACCCATCTGCCGGCACTTGATCAACTTCTCTACGGTGCCCGTGAACCCCATTCCCTTGAGGTCGATGAACTGGTTGCCGTAGATCCCGATCGCATCCTGGATCAGCGCGACACGATATGCCCGAAAACCGCTCGTGTATTCCCACACGTTGCGCATCGGGAAGACGAATTTCATCAACAGGTTCGCGCAACGGCTGATCGTTTTGCGATACCAATCCAGACCGATCTGGTCGCCGCCAGGTGCATAACGAGAGGCGATCACGACTTCGCATCCTTGGCGTAGCCGCTCCACCATCGCAATGATGTATCGCGGGTCGTGGGTGTCGTCGCAATCCATGCGCACGACGACGTCACCGCGCTGCCCAACTTCGGCTATGTATTCGAATCCATCACGGGCCGTTTCTCCCAGGCCGCGATTGATCTTGTGCGTGATGACATGAATAGGATACCGCGCACTGAGCTCCTCGAGGATGTCTGCAGTGCGGTCACGGCTCCCATCGTTTACGACGATGATCTCGTAATCCGCGTCCAGCTCACGCATGACGCTCTCGATCTTCTCGGCGAGCGGCTGTAGCGCGTCCTCTTCGTTGTAAGCTGGCAGTAGTACGTAGATCATTCCTTCTCCTCTTGGTCCTGCCTCGCCTGGGCGAGTGAAAATACCGCGCCGACCGGATCGAACGATGTGCAATTGTCGCTGCTGAGAAACGAGCGATCGCTGGACTCACGCGGGACGTTGCCCGGTAGGATTTGCCGTGTATCAGCGGCCACTCGCGCCGCCGCCAGTTCGCGGCTCTGCCTCGCGCAATTATCGTGCGCTCCGCACGTCATCACCACGCCAGAGTCATCTCCGTAAGCATAAGTGGTACAATAGATTAGGCCTGCCGCCCCAGCGCGCAGAGTGGGCCCCTGCAATACCTTGCAGGGCACCGGGAGGGGCATGCACAGATCCTGTAAACCTCAGTCAAAAGAGTGCCCTGGGGGGCGAGGTCGCGGTAATACTCCGCGGGGAGCCGACGTCGCTTCCGAGGCTGCGGTTGCTTTGCGTTCGAGAGGAATCCACCCTAGTGCTGCGCGGCTGCAACGCTTACGTAGGACTCGTCCGGCCGCTGCCACATATCATTGGAGCGCGCTAGGCTAGCGTCACCACATTAGCCCGTGGCTAGAGTGGCCGCATGATTGCGCTCCGCACCTGCCGATGTCCCCCCAAGTATCTGTACTAAAGATCGGTCTTAGCCCCAGCTTAGTCGGGTCCGCACCAGAGGCGCACTACGCCCTGAGAACGCTGGCTCGGATCGCCGGTTACGCGACGGAATTCGCGTGGGCGGATGATCGCGAAGGGCTCTGGGACATCTACTGGGGACCAGCAACTGCCAGCGTACGCGCGCGCGTCCGCATCGATGCCCTCGCGGATGTCCGCCGAGTCGACGGTGCCGAGCCACGGACATTCCATACGCAAGATGATATCGGCTTCATCGATTTCGACGGGGAACGTCGCGGGTTCACTCGAGAGAGCGACGGCAGCACACACTTCCGAGGCGATATAGTCGCCACATGCTACTGGCTTCTGACGGGGACCCGCGAGCCACACTATCGACGCGACCGACACGGAAGCGCGTATCTCGACGACACCTTCCTCCAACGTCACGGGCTGCTCGCGCGGCCGCTCGTTTCGGAATACGCATCATTCCTTCGGGCGGTATTCCGCGATCTCGGTTTGGAACCTCGCCCCCTTCCGTGGACGGAGGACAAGAGAGCCGCCTTTCTGTTCACGCACGACGTCGATTATCCGCAGATGATCCGCTGGGTCGAGTGTCTGCGCCTAACGCGCCAACGCGGATTCCGTGCGCTGCCGTTGATCCGGGATGTCCTGGGAGGGAGGAGTCATTTCTGGAAGTTCGCCGACTGGATCGGCTTCGAAGACCGGTTTGGCGTTAGGCCTGCGTTTTTCTTTTCTGCACGACAGGGCTCGTTATGGGAATACGCGACCGGGACGCCGGATTGTTTTTACGATGTGCGGTCACCGGGCTACCGCGCCCTGTTCGATATGCTGCGTGAGAACGGCTGCGAGATCGGCCTTCACGCGTCGTACAATGCCTATCGTAGTGCGGAGCAGCTGGCTGGCGAGCGCACAGCGCTGCAGCAAGCGTCGGGCACCGCGATCGAGGGAAACCGGCATCACTACTTCCATCTGAATCCGGATGCGCCGCACGAGACGCTCGCGATGCACGAGGCCGCGGGACTCGCGTACGACAGTTCACTGGCGTTCGCATACTACCCGGGGTTCCGCCGAGGTACTTGCCATCCATTTCACGTCTATC
The DNA here is from genome assembly GCA_035253645.1 of Gemmatimonadaceae bacterium. Classification (GTDB taxonomy): domain Bacteria; phylum Gemmatimonadota; class Gemmatimonadetes; order Gemmatimonadales; family Gemmatimonadaceae; genus DASYRX01. The sequence continues at coordinate 23,778 of DATFBW010000257.1, forward strand.
TCCCCGATCAGCGCCGAGAGCTGCGCATGTTGCAGCTTCCCGTCGCGTGGATGGACGACCACTTCCATCGCTGCCTGCAAAGAAACCGCATTGCCGATCCCGAGCTGGCCGCGACGGAATTGCTCGCTGCAGTGAAGCGCGTTGGCGGGATCGCCACTGTCGATTATCACGTGCGTGGGATGAACGCGGACTTCTTCCCGCAATATGGTCCGTGGCTGGCTGCGTTCGCCGAGCGGCACCTCGATTCGCGCCTGCGCTACCTAACGCCTCGTGAGGTCGCGAAGCAGTACGCGGCTTACGAGCAGCTCCTCGAGGCGAGGTCGCGCGACTTCCTGCAACGCGAAGCTGTCGCGTTAGGCACGGCGCACGGTGCCGCTGTCACGGCGGACGGGGTCCAGCAGCGCAGGGATAGTGCAGCTGCCACGTGCACAGTCGGTCTCTTGCAGCCCCACGAGCACGCCGCATGGGATGCCTTCGTCGAAGCGCACCGCCACTCGACGATCTACCACACGATCGCGTGGAAACAGGTTACCGAAGAAGGTCTGGGGCATCGCAGCACGTACCTTCGCGCGTTGAATAGCGCCGGGGAGATTGTCGGCGTGCTCCCGTTGTTCACGGTGCGCGCGATCGACGGGCGATCACTCGTTTCTGTTCCGCTGCGCGACAAGGGTGGCCCGCTGGTTACGTCGAGCGAGGTCGCGTACTCGCTCGCCGCCGCGGCTGGACAGTTGGCACGCACGATTGGCGCGAAGCGAGTAGCCCTCAAGTATCCCCCGGACGGTCATGAAGCGGCGCTGACGTCGGCGGGCTTTGCTGAAGAACGACATTGGGTCACGACCGTGGTGCCAGTGGCGATGGGTGAAAAGAAGCTGTGGAACGATGTCTTTCGATCGCCGACGCGGCGGGCGGTGAACAAGGCTCGGAATTCAGGGCTGGTTCCGCGCTGGAGCACCGACGAGAACGATTTGCAGGCCTTCTATCGCGCGTTCTTGATGACGCGCAAAAAGTTGGGCGTCCCGGCATATCCGTATGCGTTCTTTCGCGCAGCCTGGCGGTACTTGTTCGCGAAGGGCCAGCTCCGCCTGCTGTTGGTGGAAAAGGACGGTGTAGCCCAGGGTGCGTTGCTCGTGATGCCTTACAAGCGCGAGGTCGTCTCCGCCTATATGGGATCGAACCCCGATGCGAAGGATGCACGAGTCAACGATCTGCTCTTCTGGGAAGCCATCCGCTGGTCGTCCGAGGCGGGATACGAGTCCTTTTACTTCGGCGCGGACTCGCCGCTACAGGAAGGCCTGCTTGCCTATAAGCGGAAATGGGGCGGCGAGCAGTTTGCGATTCCCAACTACTTTTACTCGACCAACGGAGTCGTGCAGCGCTCCGCGGATAGCAGCAGCCCGCGCTACGCACTGACTCGTAAGGCAATTTCCTTGATGCCAACGCCTATTTTTCGCGCGTTCAGCTCATGGGCCGCGCGTAAGCTCTGGTAGGCGCTCCTCACTGAGAACCCGAATCGACATGGTAGCCGCGAAACAACACACGTTTTTCAGCCCGCAGCTCATCGTCTGGACAGTTGTCTGCCTGGTGGTCGCGTTAGGCCCCTTGGCGATGGGCGTGACAACGGAATGGTTGCGACCGATGGTCTGGCTCGCCGTCGTCCTGGGGTACCGCTGGTTCGAGCAGCGGGTGTTCACGCCGCGAGAAATTCACGGAGCGCGCAGATCCGAGTGGCTGTTCTACTCCATCTGGGCAAGCCTTGCAGGTAGCATCATCCTGCCGCCTATCGAGTTCGCGATCGTCCAGCGCCCGCTCTCGGTCCCGTGGATGGTGTTTGGCGTAGCGCTCGCATTGCTGGGGACATGGTTACGCTACCAAAGCGTGAAGACAATCGGCGAGCATTTCTCGACGCACATCGAAGTCCGCCCGGGTCATGAGCTCGTGGACACGGGTATCATGCGTGTGATCCGCCATCCTGGTTATGCCGGCGTGATGACGTTTACGGTGGGCGCTGCGCTCATCCTGCAGAGTTTCTGGAGCCTGCTCTTCATCTGTCTTGTGTTCTGGACGACGCAGTTCATCCGGATCGTGCACGAAGAGGAAGAGCTCGGGAATAACCTTGCGGGGTATCGCGAATACATGAAACGGACGAAGCGCCTGATTCCCTACGTCTTTTGAGTCACTCGGGCGCAGAGCTCATGCCTAACGCTGGTGCGCCGACGCCGACGCAGCCGGTTCTATTCACCCGGCAGCTGCTGCTGTTTACGGCGGTTTGCGCCGCGGTCGCACTCCTCCCCCTGTTGCTGGGTCCGCGCCGCGAGATGCTCCGTCCGGCGATCTGGTTAGGCGCCGTTCTGACTTATCGCTGGCTCGAGCAATCGGTCTTTCGTCCGAGTCCCGTGCGGGGCGATCGTGTGGCCGAATGGATGTTTCCCTTCATCTACCTCGGCGTGACAGGCAGCTTCCTCCTCCCGGCGCTGGAATTCGCTCTGCTTCCGCGTCCGTTGTCAGGCTCGGTGCTGACCGCGGGCCTGGTGCTCGCCGCTTTCGGAACGTTGCTGCGCTATCGCGCGATCGATGCGTTAGGCGAGCAGTTGTCGACCCACGTGGAAGTGCGTCCCGATCACCGATTGGTCGATCACGGCGTCTACCGTCACGTGAGGCACCCGGGGACCACGGGGGCCATGATCTTCCTGCTCGGCGCCGCGCTCATCCTGCATGCGTATTATAGCCTCATCTACATCATCGGCTTTCTGTGGGTCGTGCTCATCGTGCGCATGTTCGTAGAAGAACGCCACTCCGCCGCGCGTATGCCGGGATACCGGGAGTACATGCTGCGGACCAAACGTGTGATCCCGTTCATCTTTTAGGACGAGCCATACCTAACGAGCGCGGAGTCTGATGTTACGCTGGATGCGCGCTGTTCTGCTTTCGGCGTTCGCCCTGTCGCAAGTCCGCGCGCAGGCTGGGCAACCGCGTCAGATCGCTCTCACGCGAGTTACGATCATCGATCCGGCGCGGGACTCACTGTTGCGCGACGCCACGGTGCTTCTGTCGGGGGAGCGCGTGGTCGCGGTGGGACCGCGGCGCAGCGTGGCAATTCCGCGGGGCGCGCAGGTGATCGACGGCAACGGAAAGTTTCTCATCCCCGGACTGTGGGACATGCATGTGCACATGGCCCAACCATTGTCCCCGGGCCTCGAGTTAGCGACGAACGCCGGGTATTTCTTCCCGTTGTTCATCGCATATGGGGTCACGGGCGTTCGGGACATGGCCGGCGACCTGGCGACATTGCGCGCGTGGCGCGACGAAATCGCAAAGGGCACGCGCGTTGGGCCGCATCTGTTTTTCACCGGTGAGAAGTTAGGCAAGGGCCCGGTCGTCGCCGGCGCGCCTTTCCCGCTCAGGACACGGCGCGATATCGAGCTCTCGGTGAAGGCGCTCTGGGATTCGGGAGCGTCTTTCGTCAAGCTGCACGACATCGCACCCGATCGTTTCAGCACCCTAACGCGGGATGCATGGCTTTACAATCTGCCCGTGGTCGGGCACGTTGAGACGCACCATTCGCTGCGCGAGCTCGCGCGTGCGGGGATGCGGAGCGTGGAGCACCTCGACGGCGTCCTGCTCGCGAGCAGTCGCGGCGAAGATTCGCTGCGGCGGGCGCTGTTGCAGCAAGAACGCGCGAGCCTTTGGCATCGCGCGCTCATCAAGGCGCGTGTGCGCAAGCCGATCCCGTATCCTGCCGCTACGATGGCGCAGGCGTACGATGGCGCGCGCGCGGACTCGTTGTTCGACCTGTTGCGCCAGACGGCAACGTGGCAATGTCCCACTCTGCACTTGTTAGGCAGGCTTTATCGCCAGACAGATCCGGCTTTACGGCTCCCTCCCGACTCGTTGCTGGTGCGCGATGTGCCCAACCGGGCGCATGGATTTGCGGATCCTCCGTTTCCGGCGACACATCCGCTATCGACCGTGTATGCTCGTCTGGCGGAGGTCGTGCGCACGATGTCGCGCCGAGGCGTTGGGTTGCTTGCGGGGACTGATACGCCTGGTCTGTATGCGGTGCCCGGCTTGTCGCTCCATCAGGAGCTCGCCTTGCTCGTGTCTGCTGGGTTGACGCCCCGTGAGGCATTGCGCGCAGCAACGACAGGCCCCGCGGATTTCTTCGAAGTCCGTGACTCGTTAGGCACCATCCGCGAGGGTGTGTTTGCAGATCTGATACTCCTGGATGCCGATCCGCTGGTGGACATCGCCAACACGCGACGCATCCATGCCGTGTTCGCGCGTGGCCGATTCCTGGACCGCGCCGCGCTGGATCGCATGATCGCCGGAGCCGCGCAGGTCGCCCGGCGGATCCGCGCCGCGGCCCCATGATGCCCCAAGCGCCTAACGGCAGTTTGCCCGCGCTGTTGGGCTGGTTCTTCCTGCTGCTGGCCGGGCAGGTCGCCGCGCTCACCCTCGTCCGAGCGGGGCGCATTGTCTCGTATCAGCATTACGTAGTGGACTCGCTATGGAGCGGCACGCGCGGCGTAGCAGTCGGGGTGTTGCTCGTCCAGCTGCTCCTAGTGCTATGGGGAGTTCGCCGGCATTTGTCGGCGATCACTGGGTGGCTGCGCAGTACGTTTGCTACGCCTATGCTCGTCGCTGCCGTCCTCGTCCTCGTTGCGGTCAGCGCGGCACCGTCTTTCTCGCCTGGGACATATGCAGGCGAGCTCGCCTTCGCGATCGCGATTCAACTGGTGGCGTTAGGCAACGTCGTCTGTCTCGCCCGGAGTGCGCCGGCGCCCCTCGTCGGGCGGTGGCAAGCCCTCGGCGATCGCTGGCTGGGCGGCGAGCGTACCGGTGGTCCCGTTCCTGGCAGACTCTTCGATCGCACGGCCCTCTGCGGCGCTGCCTGGACGACGCTGGTCGCGCTATTCCTTGCCATCTGTGTTTACCAGCGCATCCCGCACGTGCCTGACGAGATCGTGTACACGCTGCAGGCGCGCTACTTCGCCGCGGGTCAGCTGGCTATGGCCCCGCCGCCGGTGCCTGAGGCGTTTGACGTCGACTTGATGTATCTCGACTCCGAGCGGTGGTTCTCGCCCGTTCCCCCGGGTTGGCCAGCGTTGCTTGCCATTGGCGCTTTCACGCGTGTCGCATGGCTTGTAAACCCGCTCCTCGCGGGGCTCGCGATCCTTCTCACCCACCTAGTCCTGCGTGAAGTGTACCCGCCGCGAACTGCGCGCGGCGCGACTCTTCTCCTTGCCTTCTCGCCGTGGTTGCTGTTCCTCGGCATGAGTTTCATGACGCATGTGGCGACGCTCGTGTTCGCGCTGATGGCCGCGTTAGGTGTCGCGCGTGCGCGCCGGCAGGGCGCGGCTTGGCCAGCGCTCCTCGGCGGTCTCGCTGTGGGCGTTGTGAGCCTGATCCGCCCGCTCGAAGGCTTGATCATTGCCATCCTTCTGGGCATTTGGTCACTGGGGGCACGGCACGCCCGCTGGCGGTTCGCGCCGAGTGCCGCGCTCGTGCTAGGCACCGTGATCGCAGGAGCGCTGGTGCGGCCTTACAATGCCGCGCTTACAGGGTCGGCTTCACGTTTTCCTATCATGATGTACGTGAACCGCTACTACGCACCCGGCGCGAACGATCTCGGGTTTGGAGCGAATCGCGGGCTTGGTTGGGGGACGCTGGATCCCTTTCCAGGGCACGGCGCGAAGGACGTTGTCGTGAATGCGGTGCTCAATACCTTCACGATCAATGTGGAGCTGTTTGGGTGGATCACGGGCTCGTTATGCATCCTGCTGGCCTTCATCGCCTCCCGCCGCCTCGCGCGGGCTGATTGGTGGATGCTCGCCGTGATACTGGTGGTCGCCGGGATGCATTCGTTTTACTGGTTCAGCGGAGGCCCCGACTTCGCGGGACGTTACTGGTTCCTGGTGATCGTGCCGCTTGCCGCGCTGACCGCGGCGGGAACGCAGGTGCTCTTCAGTCAGAGTGCGCGCCCGAGAGCAACGTTAGGCATCGCGGCCCTTGTCGTCTGCGCAATGGTTGCATTCGTGCCATGGCGCGCGCGCGACAAGTACTGGCACTTCCGGCGTATGGAACCAGGGATCGCGGACCTTGCGCGGGCTCACGATATGGAAGGTGACATCGTACTCGTGCGCGGGCTGCGGCATCCGGATTACCACGCGGCGGCCATCTTCAACCCTCTCGATCTCAGGAGCAAACAAACACTATTTGCCTGGGACCGGAGTCGTGCCGTTCGGCAGAGAGTCGTCACGGAATATCCTGATCGCGAAGTGTGGATCGTCGACGGCCCAACGGTCACACGTGGCGGCTACGAAGTGCGCGCCGGGCCACTCCCCCCGGGCTCGGTCGCGGCGGAGCTGCCTCCATCCGACGAGCTGGAGAGCCTAACGAACCGTGAGCGCCGGCGCTGAGCCACGAGCGGAGGCCGCGCTCTCTGTCGTAATCGTCGTCTTCGCGGGCGGCCGGTCGGTGTTGGCGCCGCTGGAGTCGCTGCAGCAGCAGACGATAGGCACGAGCGCCGAAGTGATTGTCGTGGCCGCGAGTGACAAGCTCGCTGATGACGTCAGGCATGACATCGGCGAGTTCGCAAAGGTAGTGGTCGGTCCCGCCGGCGCGCATCCGGCTCACCTTCGTTCGTTAGGCGTGCGCGCGGCACGTGGGCGGATCATCGCCTGCACGGAAGACCACTGCGTTCCGGCGAGCGATTGGTGCGCGAAGATCATTGCGGCGCACGAGGCCGACGCCCAGGTCATCGGCGGGGCGATACAAAAGCTCACGCCAGACCACGCCATCGCCTGGGCGGCGTATTTGCTGGAATATGGGAGGTACATGCCGCCTATCTCGAGCGGAACGGTCGCGTACCTCTCCGATTGCAATGTGAGCTACAAACGGCGCGCCCTTGAAGAGATCTCCGGGGTGTGGCAGGACGCCTTTCACGAGACGGAGGTGCATGACAGCATCCGATCACGCTGGGGACAAGACGCGTTGTTGCAGGATCCCTCCATTCTCGTGCTACAGTCCCGCCGCCCCGCCCTCGCCTCATTCCTTGGCGAACGGTTTGCCCATGGTCGGCTATTCGCACGGCTGCGGGTTGCGCGCTATGGCCTGCCGGCGCGTCTCATGTACAGCGCGATCGCGTTAGGCTTGACTCCGCTGCTCGTTATACGTGCCGTGGCTCGCGCGCTGGGACGGAACGAGGCACGCACGAGTGCGCTGCGTGCGCTGCCGTATCTAACGCTGGCAGCTGCTTCGTGGAGTGTGGGCGAAAGTGTCGGTGCGCTCACACCCGGCCATAAGGAGTGAGCGTGGGCGCCGACTGGTCCTCGTTAGGTATACGTTGTCCGCGCTGTCTGGAAGAGTTGGATACCGGGGACGCGAGCGCGCTCAAGTGCGTCAAGTGCAGCGCGACATACCCGATCCACCATGGCATCCCCGATCTGCGCACGGGCGACGATCCGTACCTCAGCAAGGACAAGGATCTGGAAGCGGCGAACGCTCTTGCCGCGCGCGCCGCGACGATGAATTTCCGTGAGCTGTTGACGTCATATTATGCCACGAACGACAAAGTCCCTGCGGCTCAAGTTGCGCTCTTCTCCCAAGGGACGCTTGCCGCAGCGGAACGCGCCGAGACAACGCTAACGGCATGGGAGCGGCGGGACGCTCGGGTCTCGGGCATCCCCCCGTCGACGGCGACCTTTCTCGACGTTGGCTGCGGCACGGGCCCTCTGGCCATCGCGGCCGCTCGGCGCGGTTGGCGCGTCATCGGCGTGGATGTCGGCCTGCGCTGGCTGGTCCTGGCCCAAAAGCGGGCTCGCGAGGCCGAGCTGGACATACCATTCATCTGCGCGAACGCGGAGGTGCTGCCGTTCTGTGATGGAGTGATGACGCGCGTGGGCGGCGAGTCGATTTTGGAGAACACCGCCGACCCGGGTCAGGCGTTGCATGAGTTCAGCCGCGTCCTGATGCGAGGCGGAAGGCTGTGGCTAACGACGCCTAACAAGCGCTCGCTCGGGCCGGATCCGCACCTTGGCGTCATCGCGGGGGGCTGGTGGCCCGAGGGTCTACTCAAGCGACACGCGACGCGCGCCGGCAAAGTGTACCCCAAACGGAAGCTGTTCACGCGCGGCGAGCTGCGGCAGCTCCTCGAGGCGGCGGATTTTGGGGGGATCGAGATAGCGCTCCCCGACATCGCGCAGGCGCAGCGCGATACGCAAACACTCGTTATGCAGAGTGCGATCGCAGGATATCAAGCCATCAAGCGACTGCCGATCGCGGGGTCGCTCATGGGCACCGTGGCACCCACCTTTCTCGTCACCGCGACGCGCGTATGACGGATCCGAGCGGTGCATTCGACGGGCGCCGCGCGGTGGTGACGGGAGCGTCGGGGTTCATCGGACGCTGGGTCGTGCGCGCGTTGGCGGAGCGGGGCGCGCATGTTCTCGCTGTCGGGCGCGATCGCGTCGCAGTGGAAACTGCATTACGAGATGCGCGCGGGCAGATAGAAATCATTGAATCGGACCTGGAGCTCATGACACCAGGGTGGATCACCCCGCTGGCGCCGGACGTCGTCTTCAATCTGGCGGGTTACGGCGTGGATCGCACCGAGCGGGACGAGACGACGGCCTGGCGCATCAATCACTACGTCGTTCAGGCACTCGCCATCGAAACCTCCACGTTAGGCGGCGACTGGCCGCATGCGCGGCTCGTGCACACAGGGTCCGCGCTCGAGTACGGAATGACCGCGGGTGACTTGCGTGAAGATTCACCGGCGTCGCCAACGACGCTCTATGGCAAGACGAAGCTGGGCGCGACGCGTGAGCTCGCGCGGCTGGGACAGACGAGTGGTCTCCGCGCGATCGTTGCGCGCCTTTTTACTGTCTATGGGCCCGGGGAACACGCGGGAAGGCTGCTGCCGACAATCCTTGCAGCCGCGCGGCATAACGAGCCGATCCCGCTCACCGACGGGACGCAGCGGCGAGATTTTGCCTATGTAGAAGATGTGGTCGAAGGACTGTTACGACTCGCTGTGTCCGATGCGGCACCAGGTGAGGTGGTGAACCTCGCGAGCGGCGTTATGCAGTCGGTGCGCACGTTCGTCGAGCGCGCGGCGGATGCGGCGGGCATCGATCGGGACCGCCTCCAATTCGGAGCGCTGCCCACGCGACCCGAAGAAATGGAGCACAGCGGCGTCAGCGTCGCTAAGCTCCAGCGCCTAACGGGATGGACGCCATCGGCCGACATCGTGGCCGGGGTCCGTCGGACAATCTACCACCTAGGGGTTAGGGGTTAGGGGTTAGCCCAGCGCGACGTTTCGGTGACGCCGGGCTAACCCCTAACCCCCAACCCCTAACCCCTAGGAGGTAGGCTATCGCCCCTCCGATCAGACCACCGATGATAATGATGGCCTCGAAGACGAGGCCCACAGCGAGCGCCATTGCTGCCGCGACGCCGAATGGAGCGAAGAGGACGACCTGCGCCGCCTCGCGGACACCGATCCCACCCTGCGTGACGGGCGCGAGCCCCGAGATCTTGGCCAGCGGCCAGACGAAGAGCCACACGTACAGCGGGATGGCGATGCCAATCGTTAGGCCCAGCGCATAGTTCAGTACGACGAGCAACGCCTGCAACAACATCCCGAGGCCGATCGCTGCCACGATTGCCTGCGGGCGCTGAGCGGTGGCGCGCAGTGCGCGACGCGCGTGCACCAGTTTTCGGCGCACCTTGTAGGGGAGCCGACGCACGGGAAACCGCGTGAGCACAACAACGCCGACGATAGCCGCGACGAGAAGGACGGCACCTAACGAGAGGAACACGGCGCGGCTGCGGGGATCCAGCGCACGGGGCAGTAATAGCGCCCCGATCCCCGCGACGGCCCCAAGGCTGATGATGTCCCCGACGCGATCGACAAGGCTGCCGAGCAGAAGGCCGCTCTTCGAACGCGTCACACTCAGCGCGACCCCCGCGCGCACCACGTCGCCACCGACGATCGAGGGCAGAAACGTATTTCCAAATAGACCGGCATAATACGCGCGTGCAGCGTTACGAAAGGACAATCCGGCGCCTGCGGTATTCGTGACGAGCCGCCATTTGACGATGCCGATGAGATGCAGCGAGAGGTACGCGACGAGGGCGAGAGGCAATACCCAGATCGGCATGCGCCGCAGCGCGTCCACGAGCTCATTGAATGGGATTGCAACGATGAGCAATGCCAGGACAACGGCGCTGCCGGCCAATCTGAAAATCGGCCGGCGCCAGACGGGGATCTGACCCCCTTCGGTCTGTCCCGCCGGACTCACCAGCCTTGCTCGCCCTCGCCCGGACGCGCCCCTATCAAAGGAGTCTGACCCCTTTGGTCATCCAGCTCCTGTTTACGCAAGCGATACAGCGTCTCCTCCAACATCTTCCGGTTGTTCGCGATGAGGTCGGCCACGAGACCGATCAAGAGCACCTGGAATCCCACGATGATGAGGATCGCGGCCAGGATCAGAGACTGTATGTGACCAACGCGCTGGCCGATCGCGTAGAAGTACAGGAAGCGGATGCCGGGGATCGTGCCTAACGCAATCAGAAGCGCTCCCAGGACGGAGAACACGCGTAGCGGCTGATACATCGCATACGCGCGCACGATCGTGATTCCCGATTTCCTGATGTAATGCGGGATGCTCTTCATCAAACGCGATGGACGCGTCTGCGGATTGATCCCGATCGGAACGAACGTCACCGCCGCGCGCCGCGCGCCGGCCTGGATCAACGTTTCGAGAGTGTACGAGTAGTTGCTCAATACCAGTGTGCGCAGGGCCGCATCCCGCGACAGCGCGCGGAAGCCGCTCGTCGCATCGGGCGTGTCGAGATCCGCTGCACGTCCAATCACCCAACTCCCAAACGTCTGCAGCCGGCGCTTGAGCCACGAGAAATGCGCCAAAGCGCCCACGCCGCGATCGCCGACCACAACCTCGGCGCGCCGCGCAAGAATTGGCTCGATGAGTCGCTCGATGTCGGCGGCTTGATACTGATTGTCCGCGTCCGTGTTGACGATGATGTCAGCACCGGCGCGCAGCGACGCTTCGAGCCCCGCAACGAACGCAGCGGCGAGCCCGCGATTCCGCTCGAAGTGCACGACATGCTGCACGCCGTTGGCACGCGCAACCGCAGCCGTGTCGTCGCGGCTCCCGTCATCGATCACGACGTATTCGATCGTGTCGATCCCCGGCAGAGAGCGGGGAAGGTCCCGCAGCGTCGCCGGGAGTGTCAACGCTTCGTTGAAGCAGGGGATCTGAATGACGAGCTTCGTCACGCTCTCTCCAGCGTACACACGACGATATCACCACCACCTACCGTTCCGCGGAACACACGCTCCGGCCTGCACTCGCGGCGGATCACGTCAGCGATACCGGGTGAACGGCTTTCAAGGTAGCGAGGAAACGTGTAAAGCACCCATGTGCGCGGCGCGTTATTCCGGGCTTCAGCGAGTTGTTGCGGTGTTTCGATATTGGGCCAGGGCAGCTGCCAGAGCTGCGTGTAGGGATCCGCAGGGACGCCGCTCGATACCACCGCGTCTGCCGGGCCCTTTGCCTGCAGGACGAAGCGCATCGCGCCTTCGAAATCCTGCTTGGGATACCTGTAGTTCGGGATGAGCGACAAAGCCGACACGACGATGAGCGCGCTCGAGCCCACGGTCGCGACCCGGAGAGGGTTGGCGAAGAGAGGCAGCCGTATCCTTTCCGCGAGCCACTCAGCGATCGCAAAAGCGCCCCGCATAACGACGATCACCACGGGACCAATCGCGAAGAAGAAGAAACGCGGGTACATCGTCCCGCGGGCCATCAGCGCACCGCCGATCGTGGCGAGAACAGGCATGATCAAGAGGAGGACGAACGCCGGGGCGCGGCGCCACAGACTTACCAGCCCGCTGCCCACGCACGACGCGCCTAACGCTACAGCCACGACGCCGGCAGCGAGCATCCCGCCGCTCAACCCGAGCACGAGCACGCGGATCCCCTCGAGGACTGCCCAGCGCGTAGTCGACACGCCGAGGAGGTTCGAGGGGCGGTTGACGAAGTAGTCGTACACCTGGGGGAGCATGGCGCCGTAGAACGCCACGGTCAGTCCCGCAGCCAGGGCGAAACCTAACGCCGCCCGACGAACCGTCTCCGCACGGGCTGTGGAGCGGTCACGCAGCACGAGATACGCAACGACCGCCACGGCGTGGCCTACGACGATGAAAATCGCCGTGAGGTGGGTGAACGCGGCCAGTGCTGCGACGACGCCATACCAGGCCCACGGACGCCATGCAGGCTCCGACAGACCACGGAGCGCCAGCCAGGTAAGCACCACCGCGAAGAACGCCATCGCGCTGTACCCGCGTGCGTTCTGCGAGAACCAGACGTGATGATACGATACGGACAAGAAGGCACATGCGAGTAGCGCCTCACGTGTCGAGACGAGCCGCCGCGCGAGCGCGAACAACGCGGGGATCGTCGCGACCCCAAAGAGCACGGCCGGCAGCCTAACGCTCCATGGTGCCTCGCCGAACAGCGCGCGCGAGGCGTGCGCGAGGAGCGCGTACAGCGGATGGTGGTTGTCGCCCCAGTACTCCGTCAGGATGCTTCCTACGGGCGACCTGAACGACCGCACCAGCGAATAGATCTCGTCGATCCAGAGCCCGCCGTTGAGCCCAATCCCGCGCGCGACGGCAGCAACGACAATGAGCGCGCCTAACGCGATCCAGGGTGTCGCGTACGGCTGCGCCGCCTGTCCCTCGTCCGTCGCACGCGAAGCGATCTAGTCCTCCACGACGTGGGTCGCGAAGATCTTCCGATATTCGGCCCACTTTCCGTGATCGAACGTGCCCTTTCCGTTGAGGCAATTCGTCGCGGCATAGGCCATAAAGAGCGCGTGATGCGTGTTATCGTGCGCAAACAGGCCCTGACGTCCGTACACGAGCAGGTTTGGCGCAGACGCGGCCCAATCGTCCAGCGTGCCGAAGGGGACCTCGTACCCCTTGAGATAAACTGGGTACGCTTGTTTGAGGCGACGCACATGCACGTCGATGGGCGGCCGAGCGAGCGGGAGGCCTGCGCGCGCCATGTCGGCGGCAACGTATTTCCCGAGCTCTTTGTCATCCATCGACCACAAGTCGTCGCCAGTCGAACACGGCAGCTCGGCGCACAACACGGTCGTGCCGCGCGGTTCGCTGAGACCGAAGTAATTCTTCGGTTCCGACAGGCGCGTAACGCGCACGTTGGATTCCGGGAAGTAGTGCGCGTCCGTCGAGGTGAAGCGATCCACGTCGAGCTGCAGATACACGAGGACCATCTGGCGATAGCTGATGTTGCTGGCCGCCGCGAGCACCTGGGGTTGCGGAGCGGGGTTCATGCATCGCGCGAGCAACGTGATGGGGATCGTCGACCAGATATGATCCGCGTGGATGCGCCGGGTATGGCCGTTGCGTTGCGCGGTGATCGTCCAGGTGTAGCCGGGCTCCTCCGACCGCTCGATACGCGCAGCTGCCCAGCCCAGCGCCAGCTCGGCGCCTAACGAGGTTGCTCCGCGAGCGTAGGCCTCGGAGATCTGTCCATAGCCGCGGCGCATGTAATAGAAGTTGCCCCCGCCGGGCGGTTTGATGAGACGCTTGATCAGTTTGCCGAAGGAGCCGGCGGACACACGTTTGCGCGCCTGGATGCCGGAGAGCTCTTCGGGCTCGTACCCCCACAACTTCCGTGCGTACGGGAAGTAGAAGTGGTTGCACATCGTGGGGCCCAGGTTCGCCAGCAACACCGACGCGAAGGTCTCGCCCTCGGCGGGTTTGCGCAGCTTCCGCATAACGAGGTCGCGCAGCATGCCGGCGGCAAAGCCTTTGTCCAGACGCCGTAACAGATCCATCGTCTGAATAGGGAAGTGCAGCCACTTCCCGCGAAGCCGGATACGGCCGTGCCGAACGCGATCGCGCAGGTCGTCGCCTAACAACTCCTTGATGTCACGCAGGACGTCCGGATCGACCGCATGGTGCAGCCGGTGGCTTCCGTAGTCCAGCCATTGATCTCCCCAGAAGAAGCTGCCGGCGTTTCCGCCGACTACGTCCTGGCGCTCCAGCAAGGTGACCGTCGCCTTGCCTGTGCGGCGCAGCTGATAGGCCGCGCCACAGCCGGCCGGCCCGCCGCCTAACACTACAACGTGAGGCAGTCGGCTCATTGCGCCTGGACGTCGGCTGGAGCCGGCACCGCAGCGTCACCAGCGCTCCGCGCCAGCCACGCCCGGTACCACTGGGCGGTGTCGCGCAGGGAGTCTTCCAGGGTGTATTTGGGCTCCCAGTGCATCATGCGTCGTGCCTTCGTGCAATCGAGGTATTGACGCGGAATCTCGTTGGTCGCCTGGTTGAGAATCGTAAGCGGCAGATGCGACTTGCCTAACACCTCCAGGATTTTCTGCGCCATCGCCGTCACGGACATCGGTGTTTCGGTGCCAAAGTTGAAGGCCTGCCCGATAAAAGCCTCGTCAGGCATGCGCTCGGCGAGCGCGAGGTACGCATCGACCGCATCTTTCACGTAGAAGTAGTCACGCACGAACGTGCCGTCGCTGCGAATGACCGGCGATTCGTCGCGGAGGGCCGAGCGGATGGTGCCGGGAACAAGGCGGTTGAAGTTGAGGTCGCCGGCGCCATAGAGGTTGCCGCAGCGGGTTACCGCGACAGGCAGCTGGAATGATGCCGCGTACGCCAGGGAGATGAGGTCCGCGCAGGACTTCGAAACGTCGTAGGGGAAACGTCCCACGAGCGGCGTCTCCTCGGTGTACGGCAGCTGCGCGTGCTCGCCGTACGCCTTGTCGCTGGAGGCTACCATGATGCGCTGGATGCGCCTGCCTAACGCGCGGGCCGCTTCGAGCAGGACCCACGTCCCCTTGATGTTGGATTCGAATGTGGAGAGCGGCGATCGGGAGGCCGTCCCGACGATCGTTTGGGCGCCGAGATGGAAGATCGTGTCGACCTCGTATTCATTGAGCGCGCGGAGGACCACTTCGTAATCCTCCAACTCACCGCGCACGATGCGGCAGCGCGCCAATGTCCCTGAGGTGACGGCCTCGCTATCCGGCATCCAATCACGCACGAGACAAATGACGGTGGCGCCGCGCCGCACCAGCTCGGCGGTGAGGTGCGAGCCTAACAAGCCCGTGGCGCCGCTCACGAAGACGTTCGCGTTAGTCCAGGTGCTCATGTCCAGTTCTTCCACGGCGCGCGTCCCTGCGCCCAAAGAGAGTCGAGGAGATCGCGTTCGCGGATGGTGTCCATCGGCTGAAAGAAGCCGGGATGCCGGAATGCCATGAGCTGCCCGTCGCTCGCGAGGCGCTCCAGCGGCTCGCGCTCGAGTATCGTCTGATCCCCGGTCAGGTAATCGAAGATGCCGGGTTCGAAGACGAAAAAGCCGCCGTTGATCCATCCCGCCTCGGCTTGCGGCTTCTCCGTGAACTGCGCCACCCTCTCGCCGTCCAGCGTTAGGCCGCCGAATCGCGCGGGCGGACGCACCGCCGTAACCGTGGCGAGTTTGCCATGCGCGCGATGGAACCTAACGAGATCCCCGATGTTCACGTCGGACAGACCGTCGCCGTAGGTGACCATGAACGCATCGCCGTCGAGGAAGCGCTGGAGGCGGCGCACGCGTCCCCCTGTCATCGTCTCCAGTCCGGTATCGACGAGGCCGACCTTCCAGTCCAGACGACTGCCTTGCACGACTTCGACAGCTCCCGATTTGAGATCGACAAAGAAGTCGCTGTCGTGCAACGCGTAATCGTTGAAGTACGCCTTGATCTGCTCGCCCAGGTAACCGCACGCGATCAGAAAATCGCGATATCCATGTGCCGCGTAGAACTGCATGAGGTGCCACAAAATGGGCCGACCGCCGATTTCGACCATCGGCTTGGGGCGCGAGACCGTTTCTTCGGACAGACGCGTACCGCGCCCTCCCGCGAGGATTACAACGCGCATAAGCTCAGACGACGACGGGAGCGGGGACGGGGATGATGAAACGCCCTCCCTGTTCGCGATAGGCGGACTGCTGTTCCATGATCTCGTCCGCGAAGTTCCACGCCAGAATCAGGAGATAGTCAGGACGCTCGTGCGTCAGGGTGTCGACCGATTTCACGGGGATGTGCATCCCGGGCGTTAGGCGGCCCACTTTGAGGGGATTCTTGTCGACCGTGTAGGGGAGGAGGCTCGGGTCGATCCCGCAGTAATTGAGCAGCGTGTTTCCTTTCGCCGGTGCGCCGTATCCCGCGACGGTCTTCTTCTTCGCGCGCAGATCTTCCAGGAGGAGTCTGAGCTCGTGGCGGTTCCGTGCCACCATGCTCGCAAAGGCGTGCCACGTGCCGAAGTCGGACAAGCCTAACGTGTCCTCTTCATGCATCATGGCGCGCGGCTGCTCCCCGTGCTCTTTTTCCTTGTTCAGGAACACACGGACCGAGCCGCCGTGCACAGCGACGCGTTCGACGTGCGCGATGCGCAGCCCGGCCGCTTCAGCGAGTCGCGCGAGACTGGTCACCGTGAAGTAGCACAAGTGCTCGTGGTAGATCGTGTCGTATTCGAGCCGTTCGAGCATCTCACGCGCGTACGGCACTTCGACGATCCCGAAGCCGTCTGGCGCCAGCAGCTCGGCGAAGCCGCGCAGGAAGCCGCGCGCGTCGTCGACGTGCGCGAGGACGTTGTTGCCGATGACGGCGCGCGCAGGACCATGGGTCGCGCGCAGCTCCACAGCCACGGCATGATTGAAGAAGCGGTTGTCGGTCGGCACGCCGCGGGCGAGTGCCATAGCGGCAATGTTTCGGGCCGGCTCGACGCCTAACACGCGAGCCCCTTCTTTCTGAAAACACGCGAGCAGCGACCCGTCGTTGCTGGCGACTTCGACGACCAGATCATCGGCCTTGAGCGCCAGCCGTTCGGTGACGGCCTTTGCGTAATGCACGTTGTGCGCTGCGATCGTCGTGGATGTTCCCGTCACGTAGATGTAATCGGAAAACAGGACGATCGGGTCGATGACATCGACGAGCTGTACCAGCGAGCACGTCTCGCAGAAGTAAACGTCCAGCGGGAAGAACTGTTCGGCCGAGGTTTCCGTTTGGTTGCGCGGAAACGCATTGGCGAGCGGCTGTGGACCTAACGCGAGAAACCGCCGCAGCGAATCGGTGCCGCACGCGCGGCACGTCGTCCGCACGTGGTGCAGCGGCGTCGGGATTTGCGCCGGCGAGACGATTGGCGTCGGTTGCGCATTACGAGTCGTTGCCGGCGTCATGCAGCTCCCACGGCGGATCCCACGTCGCTCGCCGCACGACGTGAGGCGCGCCGCCAATCACGCAACTCACCCGAGAAGCGGAACTTGAGCAGCTTCCTAAAGAACTCCCAGCATGTGGAAGCACGCACGTGCGAAAGGCCGTTGCCCCTGGCCCGCGCGAAGACGTTGTACTCCAGGACGCGCACACCCATGTAGTGCGCCTTGATCATCATCTCGGGATCCAGCAGCCACTGACGGGACCTGAGGTCCATGCGCAAGAGCACGTCGCGCGGCAGCAGCTTGGGCAGGCCATTGATGTCCAAGGAGGCAACGCCCGGGAACAGCAGCCGGAAGAAGGCGTTGTACGCGATCGACACGAGCTTTCTCGTTAGGCCGTCCATCCGGAAGCGACGGCGCGCTTTCGCGAGAACGGGTTGTCCGCACGCGACGGCGTCTTCGTAGAGCCGCACGGCATCTTCCGCATCCACCTGACCATCAGCCGGAACGATTCCAACCCACGGCGCTTGCGTGTGAGGAATGCCGGTCAGGATTCCGTTGCCGTACCCGGTATTCACCTCCACGCGTACGGGACGCACACCACGTAGCTCGTTCGCGAGCGAGCGCAGAATTTCGCCCGTGCGGTCGCGCGATCCATTGTCGACGGCGACCAGCTCGAGGCGATGGCCGGCGCGATCGAAAGCCGCCACGAAGCGCCGCACCGTTTGACCGACGACAGCTTCTTCGTTGTAGCATGGCATGATAAACGAGACTTCGGGGCCATCCCCCCGAGGCTCGTTTTCCTCCCTGCCGATGTTCGTCGTATTGCCCAGATCAGAGTGGGTCATTGCGAGCATTCGTGCGCACGCGTGAGGGCAAGCCGGGTGCCCGGTGTGAACGCCCCGCGCCGACAGCGCTTAAGAGTAAGCGAACGAACCACTTGCCGCGTTTCTCTGGACGCCGAGCGCCCGTTCCTCGCGCACCAAGGACTGAAAATGCATGTCGTCTGCCCGCTACATGCCATGTGAAGCCAGTACCGCGCAAGCGGGGTCAGGAGCATTTGAGCCTCGTCTCTGGAGGCGGTGGATCTCTCCTCCGGGCAACACTTTGCGCGTTCTTCGTCTCGCCGCCGGCACCGGCGTAACATTGTCGGAAGCCGCACCCCTTTGCTGGGCATCGCGATTGCGCTTGCCGCGCGTCCAAACGCTAGCCAAGCGCACTATCGTTCGCATCCCCATAACTCACCGGACGTGCGATTACGGCTCTTCCTGACGGCCTGGATCGTCTTCTCGCTACACTACGCCACGGACTTCGTGCGCGAACACTTCCTCGTCATGAGCATCGTCGAGGACAGGACGTTCGATCTGGGGAAGTACTACCGGCTTCACGAAGACATCTTCGTCAATCCGCCTAACGCGCCAGTGCAAGGCGTGCATCACGGTGCCAACCCGGGCATCTCGATGCTGGCGGCCATTCCTTATGCCGTCGTACGCCCTGTAGTCGACCGCATCGTGGCGCGCCAACTCGCCGTGCGCCAGGCACGCGGCGATACGAGCGCGGTATACGACGACCCGCGCACCGCACGTGTGCGCTTCTACCGTGAAGCGGTCACGCGCGGCCTGGACGTGCGCTTCGGGCTCGTGGGCATCGTGACAATGGTGCTCTGCATGGCTCCGCTCTCCGCGTTAGGCGTGGTCGCCATGTTCATGCTCCTGCGCGGGGCCGGACTGACCGAGAAGACGAGTGCGGGTCTGTCGCTGCTCTATGCATTCGCCACACCGGTGCTTTTTCGCACGGCCTATCTCAATCAGAACCTCGCGATCGGCACCGTCTCGCTCATTGCATTCCTGCTGCTCTGGAACCCCGGCAACCGCGTGACATGGCGTCCGCGTACGCGACTCTTCCTCGCGGGTCTAGCCGGCGGGTTCGCATTCCTGTGTGATTACTCCGGAGCGCTCGCCACGGGCCTGCTTGGCCTCTACGCCATGCTGCGAGGGCGCGAGGCCGACTCCGGATTCGGCGGACCGTGGCGTGCCGCGTTAGGCTACGGCCTCGGCGCCGCCGGTCCTGTCTTGCTGCTTTGGTTCTACCAGTGGGCGGCATTCGGCAACTTCCTCTACCCGCCGCAGCACTGGATGCCGGCCGTGGTGCATAGCGAACAGGGCTACCAGGGAGTAACGGGCCCCAACCTGGAGCTGTTCAGCATGCTCCTCTTTCATCCGGCGTTCGGACTCTTCGTTTCGGCACCGCTGCTCATCCTCGCGTTAGGCGCTCCCGTAGTGGCCTGGCGCAGAAAGAGCTTCGTTCCACCCCGCGAGTTGATCCTCTGCGGACTCATTGCCGCGGCGTTCATCCTGTTCTTCTCGGCGGTGCACTACACGCGCCTGCAGTGGAGCACGGGAATCCGCTACCTGATGCCAGTGATTCCGTTCGTCTTCCTGGCCGCCGCCGTGACTCTCGTGCGACTCCCCAAGTGGCTCGGCTGGCCGATGGTCTTGCTCGCGATCACCGTGAGCTGGTCGATCGCTATGGTCCGGAATCAATACGGCGTTCATACGAACGTGGTGCGCGTCTTCGTCGAGGGGTTGCAACTCCCGTGGCTCTCGACACTAGGCCGTATGGCCAGGCAGTACGCTCCCTGGTTGGAGGGCAGGCCGTCCGCTCTTCCCGTCATGTTGCTTACAGCCACGGTGATCGCCGGGATCTGGCTCATAAAGCGGCCCAGCGAATCGATGGCTTCCGCCAACCCACGCACTGATTCATGATGCAGGAGCGCGGTGCGGTAGCGAAAAGCCGCCGTTCCGTCGTCCGGCACGCCCCGTGCGAGACCCACCTGACCGTCGCTTAACCAAATCCCCCTCATGGCGCTTTATCAGCCCCAAACACTAAAGGCATTGAATCGCGATACGCTCGTGGATGTCGTGATTCCCGTGCTGAACGAGGCCCATGTCCTCGCCAGGAGCGTGGAAATGGTGCGCGCCTTCCTCACGGAACACCTGGGCTGCCGGTGGCGCGTCGTCGTCGTTGACAATGGATCGACGGATGGAACTGACACCATAGCGCGGCAACTGTCGCGCGAATACAGCGATGTGCAGTTCATTCAGCTCCCGCAGCGGGGGCGTGGCCGGGCGCTCAGACAGGCTTGGACGCAGAGTGACGCCGATATCATGTGTTACACGGACGTCGACCTGTCCACCGAGTTGGTCGCGCTTCCCAAGATGGTGCAAGCGATTGCCGTCGACGGTTTTGACCTCGCGACAGGTTCACGCCTTCTGCCTCAGTCGCGGACGACACGGTCGGCCAAGCGCGAATTTATCTCTCGCTGCTATAACATGTTCGTGAAGGCGGTGCTTTGGACGTCGTTCAGCGACGCGCAGTGTGGCTTCAAGGCGATCAGCCGCAACGCGTGCGCGGCGCTCGTTCCGGAGGTCCACGATCAGGGCTGGTTCTTCGACACCGAGCTTCTCACGCTCGCCGAGAAACGCGGCTATTTGATCGCGGACATCCCGGTGCGCTGGGTCGAAGATGACGACAGCCGCGTCAAGATCGTGAAGACGGCGTGGGATGACATCAAAGGTGTGTTCCGCGTGCGTTGGAAACTGTGGCGGGAATCGATTGCACCACGCCCGGCGCCAGAAGGAGTATTGAGCCGCCGCTCCACGCCGTAGCGGGCTAAACATCGCGTTCTCGTGAGCCTCTCCCCGCTGGCGCCGCTCTGCCTAACGGGAGCCAGCGGTTTCATCGGACAGCGCGTGCTCGAGCGGCTGAAGACGATCCGCGCTCAGGACGTGACCTTGTTACTACGCGAGCCGGCGCGTCTCACCGAGCGCTCAACGCTCCCTTCCTGGCGGCTCGTGCGCGTCGATCTCGCCAAGGACGCGATCCCGCAAGGGACGATTCCTTCGGGTGCCGTGATCCTTCACCTCGCGGCGGCGACGGGAAGTGCCCCTCCACGCCTCATGCGCCGGCTCAACGTCGACGCGACGAAACGCCTCCTCGAAGCAGCAACAACCGCGGGCGCGCCGCACTTCATCTTCGTCAGCTCCATCGCAGCCGGGTACCCGGACAAGCGGTGGGCCCCGTACGCGGCGAGCAAGCTGGCCGCCGAGCGTGTGGTGGCGAGCGGGCCGATTCCCCATACAATCGTTAGGCCCACCATCATTTTCGGTCCGGGGAGCCCGAACCAACAGGCGCTGGAGCGCCTCGCGACACTTGCGGTTCCGCTGCTACCCGGTCAGGGTGATGTGCGCGTACAGCCGATTCACGTGGACGACGTGGCAGACGTGTTGATCCATCTCGTGAGTGTAGAGCCTCTCCAAAGCATCGTGGCGGTAGGAGGCCCCACGGTTCTCTCGATGCACGACCTCCTGGGAGCAATCCGGCGGGCGCACGCACTTCCACCGCGCGAACCGGTCCGCTTGCCATTGGAGCCGCTGCGGCGGGCCCTGGCGATCGCCGGCGGCTTGACGGCTTCACGGCTTCCTCTGAGCGCGGGTCAGTTCGTGGCCTTCGCCAACGACTCCGTAGCTCCCGGGAGCGGGCAGTGGCGGCTGCCCGCGCCGCACACCTCGCTGGAAGCGATGCTGGCATCCCGGCGGCCGGATGCCTAACGACGCATCCTGGCACACGGAAGCCGCGACATTCGGCGCGTACCTGGGCGCACGCGAGCTTCCTGCGGAAGTCGCGGAGCGTTATCAAATGGCGGTCCAGGATTGGCGGTCGGTTGGTTTCGATCGGTTCGACGATTGGCTGCTGCACTTCGCCGCCGGCCATCGCTTTCAGACGTCGCTGGCCGATGCCTACAGCCGGCTGGCGCGGCCCTACGGAGATCTGCGGCGCCGCCTAACGCTGATGCTCGCGCTGCTCGAGAACCACGGCACGACTCACGCGCCGTATGATCGCGCCGAGCCCTCGGGTGCCGCGCGCGCCTGGCTGGCGCTGGCGCTGAGCGCAGCCGGGTGGGGGCTCCGGACGCTCCTGGCCACGGCGATCTGCATGCCCGCCCACGTATTACTCAGCCGCGGGCGGCCGCGGCGCGCCTAACGAGAATGGCGCGGCACCTCGTGATCGGGTCAGGGGCGAGCGGGGTACACTACGCGCTGACAGTTTTGCAGCGCGGCGAAGAGGTCACGCTGCTCGACGTCGGCTTCGAACGCCCAGTGGCGCCGCTACCTGACGCGACATACCCACAACTGAAGGAGCAGCTGGACGATCCGCTCACGCACTTCCTGGGTCCGCGTGCCGAATACGTCGTGTACCCCGCGCCGGGCTCCAAGCCGTACGGGTTTCCGCCGAACAAGGAATATGTCTTCCGCCGCGCCGCGCCCTGGTCGCTCCGCCAGCAGGGCTTCGACCCGCTGGTTTCTTTCGCTCGCGGCGGACTCGCGGAGGCGTGGACCGGAGGCTCGTACGAGCTGGACGACCGCGATCTGGCTGCCTTCCCATTCACGTTAGGCGACTTGCAGCCGCATTACGCTACTGTCGCCAAGCGCGTCGGCATTACCGGTGAGCGCGATGATCTGGAGCGCTTCTCGCCGATGAGCGCGCCCTACGACACACCACTGCCGCTGGATCCCCACTCGGCCCACCTCCTGGCATTGTATCACAAGCGGCGCCGCCGCGTGAACGCGTTAGGCGTCTACTTCGGCCGCTCGCGCGTAGCGGTGCTCACACGGCCCCAGGGCGAACGCCAGTCCTGCACCGCGCTCGGCCGCTGTCTGATGGGCTGTCCGCGCGAATCGCTGTACGCGCCGAGCTACACGCTGCGGGAGCTGCATGAATTCCCGGGCTTCACCTACGTGCCGAGCGTCTTTGTCGATCGTGTGCTTGTCGATGGGAACGGCGCCGCAATCGGCGCCTTCGGACGGCACGTGCGAACGGGCGAAGAGCTACGCTTCAGCGGTGACCGCGTGGTCCTCGCTGCAGGCGCGCTCGCGACAACCCGGATCTATCTGGCAACGATGCTGCACGAGCAAGGGACGGCGCCGGAGCTTTCCGGGCTGATGGACAACCGGCATGTCTCGATGCCCTTCGTCACGCCCGTATTCGTCGGGCGCGATGTCGCGCTGGCCAGCTACCAATTCCATCACGTAGCGTTAGGCATGCGCGGCGCGTCACCCGCGGGCGACGTGCATGGCCAGCTGACCGCGCTCAAAGCGGCGCAGATTCATCCCATCGTTTCCTCACTACCATTCGACTTTCACACCTCGCTCCAAGTCTTTCGGCGCGTGCGTGCCGCGCTTGGGGTTGCAAACTTTTGGCTGGCTGACACGCGCCGCACGCGCAACGTCGCGCGCCTCGTGAGCGAGCATGGAGTACCGCCCCACCTCCAGTTGCATTACGCCGACGATGACGTCGATCTCGAGCACACACGCGCGGCCATCACAACGATCAGGCGCGCGCTGCGCGCGCTCGACGCGTTCGCTCCGAAGTCGCAAACCACGATCCTCCCACGCGGATCGAGCGTGCACTACGGAGGTACACTTCCCATGACGCGCGAAGAAGCACCACACACGTGTCGCCCTGATGGAAGCGTGCGTGGTTTTGAAAGACTGCTCGTTGCAGATGGGGCCGCCTTCGCGGCGCTGCCCGCGAAGAATCTCACCTTCACGTTGATGGCGAACGCGGTGCGCATCGCAAGCGCTGTGACGTAAGAATTGTGTCCTACATCACAGGATCAACGCGTCGGTTGCGCTGCCACAGAACACGTTGTGTGTTGCGATGTTCCGACAGCACACAAGCACAACGCACCACCATTTACACGTCAAACTGTTAGCGCACCGTTCGGTGTAAATGGTGCGTCATCAAGAGGTTGTGGCATTCGCGCGGACGCCACCGCATCTGTCGTCGCGTGGCGCCTCCCTTGCACACTCTACCGCAACTATTTCACGCCTGTTCGGCAAGATTTTCCGCAGCGCGTTTTCAGTCGTTTGTACGTCGGTTCAGCGAGCACATGACACCTTCTCTGCAGAACGTCGAAGAACGCAAATCGAGCCGACCCGCTGGCCGAGCAAAGGGACGCCCCGAGATCTCTGTCGTGCTCGTTTCTGACGGGAATTGGGAGACGATGGATTGCTCGCTCACGCGCGTCGCTCCCCGCTGTCGCAAAATGCTCGCGGAAGTGATCGCGATCAGTGCCGGGGATGACGGCGTTCCTTCGAGCCTGCAATTGTCGCATCCAGAAGTGCGGTTTTGCTCTGCGCCGTCCGGCAGCACCGAGCTACAGGTTCGTTCGATCGCGATGATGGAAGCGACGGGCGACATCGTTGCGCTACGGCGTGCGTCCGAGTGTCGCGACGTGTTATGGCTCGATGCGCACTTCCGCATTGCAACAGGGCTGGATCCGCAAATCTTCGATGCGACGTACAATGGGGACGACGATGTAGCCGACGACGACGGCTTGGGTGTGGAGCTGCCGCCCGGCGCCGCACGACGCGTTGCCGCCCCCGCGCGCCACACGCTCGATTCCACAGCAGCGAGTAGCGCGTCGAGCGCTGCCTAACGGCGCGTGAGTCGGGCCGCGCTGTCGGTAGTTGTTCCCTCCGTCAACGGCTCCCAGGATCTCGACGGCACTTTAGCAGCGCTCGAAGCTCAAGGCGCCGCTGATCAGCTCGAGATCGTCGTGGTCGATCGTGTTGGGGAAGAGCTTCGAGCCCACGTTCATTCGCGGTTTCCACGCGCCCGGATAATTCCGGTACCGCCTGCGACCACGATCCCACAAATGCGCGCGGTCGCGTTCGCTGCATGTAGCGCCGATGCGGTCGCCGTGATTGAAGATCACGTCATCGTGCCGAAAGGCTGGGCCGACAAGCTGCTCACCGCGATGAACGGCAGTCGGCGCGTCGTCGGTGGGAGCGTGGAGAATGCCGCGACCGACCGGCTCTCCGACTGGGCTGCGTTCCTCTGCGAGTACAGCCACTGCATCAATCCACTTCCCAGTGGTCCCGCGACTTGGCTAACAGGCAACAATGTGGTATACCCACGTGTGCTGCTGGAGCAATTCGTCGATGTAATTGCGGAAGGCGCATGGGAAAACCGGCTGCACGATGCCATGCGGGAAGCGGGAGTTGCATTGGTCTGTCACCCTGAAATCGTCGTCGGTCACAAGAAGCACTTCTCGGTGACAGAGTACCTCGGCCAGCGCTATCTGTACGCGCGGTCATATGCAGGCGCGCGAGTCCGCGGCAAATCAGTTGGCGCGCGACTAGCATATACCACAGCGGCATTTGCACTTCCCCCACTGCTTCTGTGGCGTACCGTTTCGCGAGTCGTCTCAAAACGACGGCACACGGGAGAGCTTGTACGCTCCCTGCCACTGCTCGCCCTGTACGTATGCGCTTGGGCAGCGGGTGAAGTGGTCGGCTACGCTCGTGGAGCCGGCGATTCCTTGTCCAGAGTGCGCTAGTGACTGACTCGCGATCCGCGACGGCTACGCCGCGTAATGTGTCACGGTTACAGCCGAACGATCATGTCGTGATCGTCGGGGCTGGACCCGCTGGCCTAACGGCAGCCTATCAACTCGCGAAGGGCGGCGTGCATGTGACTGTGCTCGAAGCCGACAACATCGTCGGTGGGATATCGCGCACCGCGCAATACAAAGGCTACCGCTTCGACATCGGCGGCCATCGTTTCTTTACCAAAGTCACACCGGTCGAAGAGTTGTGGCACGAAGTCCTTGGGCCCGAGTTTATCAAGGTTCCGCGGCTCTCCCGGATCCATTACGGCGGCAAGTATTTCGATTACCCACTCAAAGCCGCGAACGCGCTGAAAGGACTTGGCATCTGGAAGGCGATCCTGATGGTGGTGAGCTACCTCTGGTCGCACATCCGCCCATATCCGGTTGAAGAAAACCTCGAGCAATGGGTTTCCAACCGTTTTGGCAAGCGTTTGTATCGCACGTTCTTCAAGACGTATACGGAGAAAGTGTGGGGCATTCCGTGCACCGAAATCCGCGCGGAATGGGCGGCGCAGCGCATCCAGGGGCTCTCGCTGGCGAAGGCGATACTGAACGCCGCCTCGCTGCAGAAGCGCGGCGACGCGATCAAGACTCTGATCAACGAGTTTCAATACCCGCGTCTCGGCCCGGGGCAGATGTGGGAAACGGCAACGGAGCGGGTACGCCAGTTAGGCGGCAAGGTTCTCCTGCAACACAACGTCTCGCGGATCGAAACTCACGAAGGGCAGGTAACGGCGGTCTATGCGTCCACGCCTAACGGGACCGAAGAGCGTTTCGCCACGCAGCACGTGATCTCGACGATGCCGGTGCGGCATCTCGTGCGCGCGCTGGACCCTGCAGTGCCTCCTAACATTCGCGCGGCAGGCGAAGGCTTGAATTATCGCGACTTCCTTACCGTCGCATTGATAATCGATCAGGAGCATCTGTTCCCCGATAACTGGATTTACATCCACACTCCCGGCGTGCAGGTCGGGCGGATTCAGAACTTCAATAACTGGAGTCGGGCGATGGTGCCGGAGGCCGGGAAGACGTGTTTGGGCCTCGAGTACTTCTGCTTCGAGGGCGATGGGATGTGGAACAAGGCGGATGGGGATCTCGTCGCGCTCGCTACGCGTGAGATCGGTGAGCTTGGCCTCGCCGATCCCACGAAGGTCGTCGATGGCACCGTGGTGCGCATGCCCAAGGCGTACCCGGTTTACGACGCCGATTATCGGGCGCACCTCGATCTCGTTAGGTCGTATATCGACCGCATTCCGAACTTGCACACGGTGGGACGCAACGGGATGCACAAGTACAACAATCAGGATCACTCCATGCTGACGGCCATGATGACGGTCGCCAACATGCGCGGTGCGTCTCACGACGTGTGGTCCGTGAACACGGATTACGAGTATCACGAGGAGCAACGCATCGATCCGACCGAGTCGGCGAACGGCATCCGCAACACGGGCACCGCGGGGGGCGGAGGGGGACCGGGAAGCAACGGCGGCGGTGGCGGCGGCGGCGGCGCTGGAAACCTTCCCGCACCGGCTCGCCGAGCGTCAGGACCGAGCATGCGCGCCAGCGTGGGTGCGTGAGGCGTGCTTGCGGATAGGAGTCGACGCAACGTGTTGGGCGAACCCGCGGGGGTACGGACGATTTGCGCGCGAGTTGTTGCGCGCCGTCGTGCGCGAGGCGCCGCAACACGAGTTCCTCTGCTTCGCAGACGTCCAGGCGCTCGATAGCTTCGACCTCGCCGCCGACAACGTCCGTCGCATCGAGGTCCCTCTCAAGGTGTCTCCCGTAGCCGCCGCCACGGCGACGAGCAACCGTTCGCCTATCGACATGTTGCGCCTAACGCGCGCAGTCTATCGCGAGCGCCCGCAGCTCTTCTTTTCGCCGTCGGTGTACACGTATTTCCCGCTGCCGTTCGGCCAGCGCGCCGTCGTCACGGTGCACGACGCCATCGCCGAGCGCTTCCCCGAGCTGACGCTGCCAACCGCGCGCGCCCGCTTGCTGTGGAAGCTCAAGGTGGGCCTGGCGATCCGGCAAGCACGCCTGGTCCTGACGGTTTCCGAGTACGCCGCGCGTGATATCGCAACCGTTTTGCGCGTCCCCCGGGAACGGATCCGCGTCGCTGTGGAAGCTCCCGCCGAAGCGTACCGCCCGAGCGCCGCGGGGGACGTTGCCGCCGCCGCCGCACGGGCCGGGCTACCGGCAGGAGTCACCTGGTTTACCTATGTGGGCGGATTCAATCCGCACAAACGCGTGCGGTCCATCATCGAGAGCATCGCCGAGTTGGCCAGCTCGTTAGGTGATGCTGCGCCCCATGTATTGCTGGTCGGGCCCCTGACCCAGGACGTATTCCATAACGAGCTCACGGAGATCCGGGCGCTCGTCCATGAGCGCAAGCTGGAGCATCTCGTCCACTGGCTGGGTTACGTGCCTGACGAAGAGTTACGCCACTTGCACAGTGGCGCGCTCGCGATCCTCCTGCCTTCTTCGTGTGAAGGGTTTGGTCTTCCGGCTGTGGAAGCGGCGGCTTGCGGAGCGCCAGTCATCGCGACGACAGAAAGTCCGCTTCCCGAGCTCCTCGAGGGAGGAGGGATCTTCGTGCGGCCTGGCGACGACGCAACGCTGTATACCGCGATGCTCTTGCTGGTGCGCGATCCGGAACGGCGCCGCACGTTAGGCGCTCGCGCCCGGGAGCGCGCCGGACGCCTCAGCTGGCGTGCGGCAGCGCGAAGCGCGCTCGCGGCCATGGAGGAAGCGGCGGCATGACGGCGCTGCGCTTCTGCATGCTGACGACGTTTTATCCGCCGTACGCATTTGGCGGTGACGCGATCGGCATCCAGCGCCTCTCGCGCGCGCTCGTCAAGCGCGGACACCACGTCACCGTTGTCCATGACGCCGATGCGTACAACGCGCTGCACAAGGGCGCCGAGCCTAACGCGCCCGCGCAGGACGACGATCAGGGCGTTGAGGTGATCCGCCTCAAGAGCGGCTACGGGATTCTGTCGCCCTTGCTCACGCAACAATTCGGGAGACCCGTTCTCACGGCCGCGCGGATCCGCAACATCGTCGATCGCGGACATTACGATGTCGTCAACTTCCACAACGTGTCGCTGATAGGCGGGCCGGGTCTCTTCACGCTCGCGCCACAGGCCATCCGTCTGTACATGGCTCACGAGCATTGGCTGGTCTGCCCGACACACGTCCTGTGGCGCTATCGCAAGGAGCGCTGTGACGGGCGCGAATGTTTTCGCTGCACGCTGTCGTACATGCGTCCGCCGCAACTCTGGCGCTGGACCGGCTACCTCGGCCGGCAACTGCGCAACGTCGACACCGTCATTGCGATGAGCGAGTTCAGCCGCCAGAAACACCTGGAGTTCGGCCTGCCCTGCGATCCGGAGGTATTGCCGTATTTCCTTCCGGATCCCGAACCGGATGCCCGCACGGTGAGCGGGCCGTCGCCTAACGAGCGCCCTTACTTTTTCTTCGCGGGACGCCTGGAGCGCATCAAGGGTCTGGACGACGTCATCCCGCTGATGCGGCAATTCGATGCAGCCGATTTGATCATCGCCGGCGATGGCGAGCACGCCGCGCACCTGCGCCAACTCGCAGCAGGAATCCCGCACGTCAAGTTCGTCGGCCGTCTCACCCCAGAGGACTTGCGAAGGTATTACGCGCACGCCATCGCGCTGCTCGTGCCGTCGGTGTGCTTTGAAACCTTCGGGATCGTGCTCATCGAAAGCTTCCGGCAGGGAACTCCGGTGATTGCCCGCCGCCTCGGTCCGTTCCCGGAGATCGTCGCTGAAGCCGGCGGCGGGGAACTGTTCGAAACCCCCGAAGAGCTGCTCGCGGCCATGCGGCGTCTGCAGGGCGATCCCGATTACCGCCAGCGGCTAAGTGACTCAGGCTACCAGGCGTACGTCGACCGGTGGTCCGAAAGCGCCGTGGTGCCGCGATACCTCGATATCGTGCATCGCGCCGCGCAGCGCCGCGGACACACGCGGCTGGCGGAGCAACTTGCCGTGCAGGAGGTAGCGTGAACGTCTTCATAACGGGCGGCGCTGGATTCATCGGATCGCACCTCGCCGAGCGATTGCTCGAGCGCGGCGATCGCGTGTCGATTCTCGATGACCTCTCGACGGGTGCGATGGAGAACATCACGCACCTCATTGGGCGGCCCGGTTTCACCTATCGCATCGGCAGTGCGCTGGACGCGCCACTCGTGAGCGAGATGGTCGATCAGGCAGATATCACTGTGCACCTCGCCGCCGCGGTTGGCGTGATGTTGATCGTCGATCGTCCCGTGCACACGATCGAGACAAACGTTCGCGCCACGGAAGTCGTTCTCAATGCGGCCGCGAAAAAGAAAAAGCTCGTCGTTATCGCATCCACGTCAGAGGTCTACGGCAAGTCGACGCGCGTTCCTTTCCGCGAAGATCACGACCTGCAACTGGGTCCGACGTCGCACTCGCGCTGGGCGTATGCATGCTCCAAAGCGTTGGATGAGTGGCTCGCGCTGGCATACTCTCGCGAGAAGGGCGTCCCCGTCATCATCACGCGATTCTTCAACACCGTGGGTCCGCGACAGACGGGCCAGTACGGAATGGTGGTGCCTAACTTCGCTCGTCAGGCACTTCGCGGTGAACAGATCCGTGTGTACGGCACCGGCGATCAGTCTCGCTGTTTCGGTCACGTGCGCGATGCAGTCGAAGCACTCCTGCGACTGATAGCGACGCCGGCTGCCGTGAATGAAGTCTTCAACATCGGATCGACGGAGGAGGTAACGATCCGCCACCTCGCAGAGCTGGTGCGCGATGCCGCTTCAAGCAGTTCCGAGATCGTGCACATTCCATATTCGGAAGCGTACGCGGCCGGTTTTGAAGACATGATGCGGCGAGTCCCGGATGTTTCCAAGCTCGAGCGGGTGACGGGCTTCCGGCCAAGCACGCCGCTAACCCAGATCGTCGCGGACGTCGTAGCGGATCAGCGGACGCGGCTCGAAAACATGACCGGCGCCGTCGCGCGCCGTTAGCATTCGAGCGTCATGCGCGGGATTCTGACGTACCATTCACTCGACGAGAGCGGCTCTCCAATCTCGATCGAACCGCGCGTATTTCGCAGCCAGATGGAATTCCTGGCGCGGGGCAAGCCGCGCGTCGTTCCTCTCGCTGACGTTGTACGTCCGGACGCGCCTGACGAGACAGTAGCACTCACCTTCGACGATGCCTTTGCGAACTTTCATGAGCTTGCAGCACCGCTTCTCGCGGACTTGGGGCTTCCAGCCACGTTGTTTGTCGTGACCGATCATGTGGGCAGAGACAACAACTGGGCGAGCGCGCACCAGGCACACGTTACGGTGCCATCGCTCGCGCTCATGTCCTGGGACGATCTTGAAGACGTTACGCGGCGTGGTGTCGAGATCGGTGCGCACTCGCGGCGGCATCCACACCTAACGACTCTTCGCCCCGCGGCGCTCGCGGACGAAGTGCACGGCTCCGCGGAACGCATCCGCGCAATGCTTGGCGCGCGGCCGACGTCGTTTGCCTATCCGTACGGTGACGTGAATGATACCGTGGCGAGCGCCGTTCGCTCCGCCTATCAACGCGCGTGCACAACGCAATTGCGAGCCTTGGCAATCGGCGACGATCCGGCGCGCTTGCCACGTCTCGATGCGTATTATTTCCGCGCGGAAGGCCAGCTCGAACAATGGGGGACGCCGGCCTTTCAACGCCGGCTTTGGCTGCGAGCGCAGGCGCGCCGCGTCAGAGGTCTCGTTTCGGCGGCCGCGCAGCGCGTATGACGACGCCGCTGACCACGCCAGTGTGCTCGGTGGTGATGCCGGCCCACGGAGCGGGCCGGTACCTCCCGGAAACGTTAGGTGCGCTCGTCGCGAGTGACCTTCCGCGCGAGTCGTGGGAGCTCATTGTCGTTGATGACGGCTCCCTTGACGAAACCGCGGCGGTGGCTGGGCGCTTTGCCGATACGGTGATCCGCCTTCCGGGCCGGCCGCACGGCCCGGCCTACGCTCGTAACCGTGGCTTCGAGGTGGCGCGCGGTCCGGTGGTTGTGTTTTTCGACGCGGACGTCGTGGTGCATCGGGATACGCTCCGCCGCCTGCTCGACGCGCTCGCGGCCAATCCGGATGCCGGGGCGATTTTTGGCGCGTATGACACGACACCGCGCGCCCCGGGGTTGGTATCGCAGTATCGGAATCTCATCCATCACTACGTGCATATGCGCGGGGCGGGCGAGGTAGACACGTTCTGGGCAGGAGCGGGTGCCGTACGGCGCGACGTCTTCGAGGAAGCCGGAATGTATGACGAGTGGCACTACGCCCGGCCGCAGATCGAGGACATCGAGCTCGGGGCGCGGATTCGCGCGTTAGGCAAGCGCATCCTGCTCATGCCGCACATTCAGGTGACCCACCTCAAGAAATGGTCGCTTGGAAACGTCGTGCGCACGGATTTGCGGGATCGAGGGATACCCTGGGCGCGTTTGCTCGCGCAGCGCGGCGCGGCTCTCAGCGCCAAATCCCTGAACCTCAGGTGGACCGAACGGCTCTTCACAGCACTTGTTTGGTTAGCCAGCTTGCTCATCATTCTGGCCGTCATCACAACCACGCCGTGGCTGATCGCCCTCGCTGTGGTGTTGGTGATACCTGTCATCGCGCTCAATTGGTCGCTGTGGAGTTATATGGCGCGCTTGCGCGGCATCTTCTTCGCCATCGCGATTATCCCGCTCCACTTGATGTACTATGCGCTCAACGGCATTTCGTTTTTGCTCGGTCTGCTGCTCCAGCAAACCGTGGGTGCTCCCGTTCCAGACCCGACGACCGCGGCGTATGCCGAGGTCGGCGTGCAGCGCTGGCCACCTATTCCCCGGCGCCATCGACGCAGCACGTGGGTCGAATCGGATGACTAGTCGGTCTCGGAGGTCGCTATGACTATGCCGAAGCTCGTCGAGCCCGGCGAGAAGATTCAGGAAGTGGACGAAGCGAGCCTGACGGAAGCCCTCGAACTGGCGTTCGCTCCGCTCAACAAACTCGCTTTCGGCGTCGCGCTGGGTTGCGCGGGTGCGCTCTCGATGGTGCTTGTCACTGTCGCCGTCCTCGTTACAGACCGGGCGCAGGAGTTCCCGTTAGGCCTGCTTGGCCAATACCTGGCCGGTTATACAGTATCCTGGCCTGGCGTCCTCATCGGGGCCGGTTGGGGCTTCGCGGTGGCATTTGTCGCGGGTTGGTTTTTCGCGTTTTGCCGCAACGCCGCGCTCGCAATCACTGCATTCGCCATTCGGACCCGGGCGGAGCTGCTGCAAACGCGCGACTTTCTCGATCACATTTAGCGACCGACTGCCATGACCAACGGACTTACCGGCCGCGACGTCAATGTGCGTCGTGCATTGCTTCGCCTGAATGCGCGCGCGTGGGGGATCGCCTGCGGGTTGTTGTTAGGCGGCGGTCTCTTTCTCGCCACGAACTGGCTGGTGGTCAAGAGCGGGCCCAATCCAGGTCAGCACCTGCAGCTCCTCAAAGCATTCTTCCCCGGGTATCGTGTCACGTTCGTCGGAAGCTTGATCGGGTTCGTGTACGCGTTCGTGATCGGTTACGCCTTAGGCCGGCTCATCGGCGAGGTCTACAACCGCCTGACGCCCGACCACTGATCCGGTGGGAGACACGTTTCGCGTTGGAATCGTCGGTCTCGGAAACGCGGCGCAATCGCTGCACCTGCCGGCACTCAAAGGCATCCCGAACGTAACAATCGTCGGCGGAGTGGACTCCGACCCGCAGCGGAGGCACGACGCGTCGGCGCGCTGGCGCCTAACGAGCTACGAGGACGTCAGCCAGCTCATGACGTCCGCGAGTCCCGACGTCGTGATCGTGTGCACACCGCCCGAAACACACGTCACTGTAGGCAGCGCCGCGCTCGAGCTGGGTGCCCATCTGATTTGCGAGAAGCCTATCGCCCCGTCTGTCGCCGAGGCGGAGCGCCTGCTCGACGCCGCACGACGTTCAGGACGCCGCATCGCGATGAATCACGAGTTCCGCGAGATGCCCGCCTTTCGCGCGGTGCGTGATGCGATCGGCGCCGATGCCAGCGGTCTGGTGTTCGCCCAAGCCTGGCAGCTCATGAACCTTCCGCCGTGGGCGGAGCCCGGGTGGCGCGGCCAGCTCATGAAGGGCGTGTTATACGAAGCCGGCATCCACCTCGTGGATTATCTCGTCGCGCTGTTCGGGGCGCAGCCGCGCAGCGTGAACGCAACCATGTCAACGTGCGGCGTTAGGGATGACGACACGGATGCCGTTGCCGTCGTGACGCTCGAGTTTCCGTCCGGGGCGCTCGGGCAGATCGTGCAGCATCGACTTTGTCCCGGGGAGACGCAGTACTTCGAGGTGCGCGCCGATACTCGTAAGGCATCGTACCGTGTCTCGTACGGTGGCCGTGCGCGCGTGAGCGCGGGGTTGTTGCGGAGCACCGCGCCTCATGTACGGTTCGAGCTTGGCGCGAGCGGTCTGGCGTGGCGCGAAACGGGCCCCAAGCGCACGATCATCGGCCGCAACCCCAAGGACGCGCCGATGGTCGCGACGCGGCTCTTGTTGGAGCGCACATTCGAAGCCTTCCGGCGCGGGTCGCCGGCTCCTGCGTCGGGCGAAGATGGTCGCGATGCCGTGCGCGTGGTTGCCGCGAGTTATGTCTCGGCCCGAGAAGGAAGGCGCGTTGATATGGCCGGGCACAAGGAAATAGAGCGCCTAACGATGGTGGCGTCCTGACATAAACGTAGCTGTCAGCTGCTGCCAGCTTTAGCTGGCGTCGGATAGCTGACAGCTTCTGTTTGTCTTTTTTACCAGCCGCGATATTTGAGAAGGACGGCGGGTACCGTTCGCACCATGATCCGCAGATCGAGCAGAAGACTCTGTCTCCGCAGATAATCCAGATCGAAGCTTACCTTGCTGCGCACGTCATCGAGACACGCGTCATACTGCTGGTTGATCTGCGCGAGACCCGTTAGGCCGGGGCGCACGCGATGACGCGATCCGTAGTCCGGGATATCGCGCTGGAGTCGCGCGACGATGCTGGGACGCTCGGGCCGCGGCCCCACGATGTTCATGTCGCCGCGCAGGATATTCCACAGCTGCGGCAGCTCGTCGAGGCGCAGCACGCGCAGGTACCTGCCTAACGGCGTCACGCGCGGGTCATTTTCCTTGGCCCATACGGCGCCGGATTTGGCTTCGGCGTCGACGCGCATCGTGCGGAACTTGTAGATCGTGAAGACGGCGCCACCGAGGTCGCGCACGCGCCGATCGTGCATTGCCAACGTTTGGCGCCAGCGACGGTCGAGGCCGACGCGCGTTTGTGCATAAAGGATCGGACCGCGCGAGGTGAGCTTGATGATGATGCCGATAACGAGCAGCAACGGCGCCGTGATCAACAGGCCCAGCGCGGCGAGCACAACGTTAAGCGTGCGATTCAACGCCTCAGCCCGTACGCGCGGAACAACGCCCTGAGGAACTGGTTCTTTGGACGCGTCGTACGTGACAATGCGCTCGAACGGTATAGTCGCGTCAGGCGTTGTGCGGCGCGCCCGGCGTGGCAAAACAGGACCGTTCAACGCGGACGTCAGCGCGCGCTCTTCGGCCGGCGTCAAGCTAAGACCTGACATAATTGACGATCACGACGTACGCTCTCAATTGCGTACTGCGATCCACCGAACGGTGAACAACAACGTTGTAACGATGGGCAAGATGGTCCAAAATCGGTTTGTCTGTGCTGTGAATTTCTCGGCAATACGCAATTCGTCGCCGTCCCGAAGCCCCAGATCGCCTATTGTTTTGCCTGTGCGCAATGCGCGTGCCGTAGCACCCCGATCGACAAGTACGCGCGTGCCACGTCGAATCTCTGCTTTGTTCATTTCGGAATTCTGCCCAGGTCCACCGACAGACATGATTGCATCGGACAACGTCTGGTCGGTTTCAAATTGATACCAGCCGGGCTGGGCTATTCCACCACTCAGTTGAAGCCTAACGAGTGGTGTCGCGCTCACATCGGGATCGCGGATGTACTTCGCGATGTGGGTCTTGAGATGGCCGAGCAGCTCCGAATCGAGGACGCCCGCAAGCGAGAGCTGGGGAAGCGTTCCGAAATCGATCATGCGTCCCTGTTTGACCGTGAACGTGTCGCTGACGGTCGTGTCGTTGAGCACGCGAATCACAATCCGATCGCCGGGATAGAAGTCGCCGGTTCGCAGGCGCTCACGAACTGCCGCCGCGTCGCTCATCGCCTGTTCCTTGACACGTTTGTCCGTCGTGCTCGCCGCCAGCCTTTCATAGCTCGTGAGCGTCGATTCGAGTTCGGCTCGCGTCATCTGACGCCGAAGCTCGCCATAACTAGGCTGGGCGCCGACGGGCCCCACTGCCAGAGCAGTTAGCAGCAGCCCGGTCACATACCGGGCGATCAGATTCGTACGCATAGACATAACTGGCTCTGAGAGTTTCGTGCCGCTCCGGTGCGTATGCTGATTACAGAGCAGGAGCGGCGGAAGGTGTGAAAAAGCAAATCTTTAGGGCGGTGTCGCCCGTCACGCAAGCGAAATTCGTACACCACATTAGCCCCATGGTCTGTTGCACCTAACCAACAAAAACGGCGCCAAGTCATCTGTCACTTTGCGGCAGATCAGCAGTCAAGGACTTTGTGCGTCATGCCATCGTCACCAAAGACACACACCTGGGTTTAGCCCCTTGTGAATGCCTCCGCTGTGCGACACAGGCTCCACGGCTGCAACGTGTTACAGATCTCATGCACAACTGTAGGTCATCCGTTGCTGCGCGACCTTTTCGCGATCTGCCGTTCAGCGAGCTCGTGAGAACAGTCACAATAGCGGGCCTAACGCGAACTGTCACCTCGACGCTGGGCTGTAGGCCATGGCCCCAGCATGACTTGTGCGTCGTCCGATGGTCCCTGGGTGCCGTGGGGTGCGCCTGGGATTGCAGACCTTAGAATGACCATAGACAGCTCGTTGGCGTCTGCGGGGACGCCGGCGCCTCCGCCTCCGTTAGTGCTTGTCGCGAACGACCAGGAGTGGTCGGCGCGGACGCTGGAAAGCGTCCTGGGCCAGGCCGGCTTCGCGGTCGTACGGGCGTATACCGGTCGTCAGGCGGTGGATGTGGCCCGCAGGACGCATCCCGACGCGGTGATCCTCGATATTGGGAT
This sequence comes from Gemmatimonadaceae bacterium, assembly GCA_035253645.1. Lineage (GTDB taxonomy): Bacteria > Gemmatimonadota > Gemmatimonadetes > Gemmatimonadales > Gemmatimonadaceae > DASYRX01. Next base: position 60,686 of record DATFBW010000257.1, read on the forward strand.
GCCCGACATCGGCGGAATCGAGGTCTGTCAGCTACTGCGCTCCGAAGTGGGTCTCTCGCAGAGCACTCCCATCGTTATGACAACGTCAGGCCCTGCCTCTCGCGCGCTGCGGCTCGACGCGCTCCGCGCTGGTGCCTGGGAGCTGCTCAGTGAGCCTATCGACAGCGAAGCACTTCTGCTCAAGATGGGCGCTTTTGTTCAGAGCAAACGCGAGATCGATCGCGTGCGCGACAGCGCCGTTATCGATCCTGTTACTGGCCTTTATAACGTCCGGGGTCTGGCGCGTCGGGCGAAAGAGATTGGCGCTGACGCCGCGCGTCGCCATGCTGCGCTCGCGTGCGTTGTCGTGTCACCATCAAACGAGATCCCCGAATCGACGCTGACCGATCATGAGAACGTGTCGCGCGTCGTTGCGTATCTCAGCGAGATCTGCCGGGAAGCAACGCGCACGTCCGACGCGGTGGGCCATCTCGGGCACCTCGAGTTCGCGATCATTGCTCCCGCGAGCGACATGGCGGGCGCGCTGAGAATCGTAGAGCGGATTCAGGCAGCCGTGAACACGCGCCCGCTGATGATCGCCGGAGAGTACCGTCAGCTGCGCGTCCGCGCGGGTTATAGCGCTGTCGCCGATTTCGCCGAAGCGACTGTGGATGCGGTGGAGATGATGTTGCGCGCGGCAACGGCGCTGAAACACGCGCGCCCGGCCGAAGGGAAAGAACTGACAGTCGCCGCTTTTGAAGATGTTGCGGTAAGGACCGTCAAATAAAGGAGCGAGGGGCAGGGAGCGAGGAGCAGGGGAAGCGTTAGGTTCGCTCCCCAATCCCCGCTCCTATTCTTTTGCAGCTCCGATCAACCCTGTTCCCTCTTCCTCGACAGGGGCGTACTCGTACCCGAGGTACGAGTAGTACCGATACGTCGCATCGTTGCCGACGTCGTTGAGCACGGTGCCGATGAGACGCACCGGGAGTCGATCGATCGTTCCGAGCTTCGCCTGCGCGAGTTTCGTGTCGGTTTCGCCGGCACGGAGCACGATGAGCATCGCACCAGATGCCGCGCCTAACGCGTACGGATCGATCCCGGCGGCCAGCGGCGCGGAATCGATGATGACGGCGTCGAACTGCGTGCGCAGCTCCGCGACGAGGCGCTGCATGGCCTCCGAGGCGAGCAGCTCGGGACCTTGCCGGCGGCGCGAACCGCACGGAATGACGCACAGGTTCGCATGTGTGGTCTCACGCACGACCTCGGCCAGCGTCGCCTCACCGGCGAGGTGCTCGACGAGCCCCGGCGTCTGACTGCACTCGACAAGCGGCTTCGTCTCGTGCAGCCGCCCTCGCCGGATGTCGCCGTCGACGAGGATCGTGCGGAAGCCCGCCTCCGCCATCACCATCGACAGGTTGAGCGAGATGAAGGACTTGCCATCCCCAGGCCCGGGGCTCGAGATCGTGAACGCGACGGGCTCGTTCGGCGGGAAGGCGCTGCGGACGCTCAGGCCTAACGAACGAAACGCCTCCATGAGCTGCGACCACTCTTCGAGCCGCGCCGCCGAATTCTTGGGATTCCGGAATGACGGGATCGCACCGAGGATATCCAAACCGAGCTCGCCGACCGCCTGCTCGGGATAGCGGAAGCGCTTGTCCAGGCGGTCGAGCACCAACGCCAGGAAGATGCCCGCGCCTAACGAGGCCGCGACGGCGATCAGAAAGAGCGCCTGCGCCGTATCGGTCTGCGGCCGCCCCGGCGGTACGGCGCGCTCGAGCACCGAGACGTCGGGTTGCACGCTGGCCTCCGCCAACTTCGCGGCGATCGTGCGGCTGTGGAGCTCGTTATAAACCTGCACCGCAACCTGGTAGTTGCGGTTCAGGCGATCTTCTTCGATCGACCGCGTGGGGATCTGTTCCAGCTCCTTCCCCGCGGAGCGGACGCGCAGCGACAGGTCCCGTTCACGCGACCGCAGCTGATTGAGCGAAATCGTCGCGAGTGTGGGAATGTCCTGCGTTTCCAGCTGCCGGATAGTCTTGCGCAGGTTGATGATGACGCTATGGGAATCGGTCTTGGTTTGCTGCTCGACGCGCAGCTTATTGCGGTACGTGTCAAGATCGGTGATCGCAACCGTGAGATTAGGGTTGCTGGCCACGAGGCTCGGAATGAGACGCAGTTTCTCGATCCAGCCGGTGCCGCCAGCACGTCGCTCGGCGAGCACTTCCTCGACAAGCTCACGGTCCTGCTTGATGCCGCCTAACGTCATCCGGTCGCCGAAATACGACGCGAACACAGGGTTTTGCGCGATCTGCACGCCCGGCGCGACCGGAATGTTGTCGGACGGCAGAGTGATCGTGCGGATGCGATAGCCTTCGAGCAACTTGGCCGTCGTCGCGAGGTCGCGGGCAGCCGACTGACGCTGTTCCTCCAAGGTCTTGTAGCTCTGCGTGAGATCGGCCTTCTTGAGTCTTGTCGCGGCTTCCAGGAATACGTCCAGAATTGTGTTCATCGTGCTCGCGAGGAACACGGGCTCGGTCCCTTGCAGCATCAACCGCATCAAGTTGCTGGTCTCGGGCAAGATGACCGTGAGTTGGCGCAGGATGCGCCCCGACGCCTCGCGCGGGACAACGAGGTTGAAGTTCAGCGGCCGGTCGCTGGGCATGGCCGTCCAGTTAGGCACCCACGCAACCCCGATCGTGCGTCCGACGGAATCACCCACGATTCCTTGCTCGATGACTCTGTTCACACCTTCGCCCCGCGGCCCCTCGATACGCGTGAGCACGTACTTCATGTTCTCCCTGCTCAGCTGATAGGCACCAGGGATCAGCGTGTCGGTCGGCTGCATCCCCCGCAGCACAACCGTGTCGCGCACGTGCTCGGGTGTGGCGAACAATGCGAGCCTAACGACAACCGAATCCAGCACGGCCTGACTCATAACGAGGTCGGCCCAGCTCAGATTCGTCGATACCAGACCCGGTGGCTGAATCGGCCCCGACTGGCTGCCCGTCTTCTCGCGGATCCAAACACTCGAGTTCACCTGGAACTTGGGCGGGATCATTTGCGTGAGCCCGAAACCACCTGCGCTCCCGAATAACGTCGTCGCGAGAATCAGCCACTTGTATCGCTTGAGCGCCGCGATGGACCGCTGTAGTGCGTTGCCCAGCATTGAAGACTCGGCCGGCCCGCTTGGAGGCGTAGGCGGTTGCCATGCGGTGACCGCGCTGTTCCCGTAAGGCTGAACTCCGCCTCCGGATG
>DATFBW010000258.1:0-2121 GCA_035253645.1 Gemmatimonadaceae bacterium
GGGCGGTTTGACAGGCTGGGATCGACCGCGATGCGCCGCCGTACCGTGCTCGGTACGAGCGCCTCCAACAACGTCACGGCGCTAACGGAGCGTTAGGCGCTAATGCGGCGACGGCCTGCACATAATTCTGGACGCTGTGACGCGAGGCGATCGTTTGCAACCAGGCATCGAGCGTCGTGACGGGGGGTTTCGGCGCCGCGGCATCATCGACGCGGATGGAGCCCGTCGGGGTGTTGGTCTGTGCGTAACGGGACCCATGCAGCCACTCGGTTCCCTTGATACCGTATGCCCACTCGCGCACCGAGAGGCCAGTCAGGCGCAGTGTATCGTCGGATGCGGGGCTGGCGACGTAGGTGTGCATCATGGCGATCATATCGTCCGGCACCGGGAACGTGGGGACGACGTCGAAGTCCATGACACACCGGTACGAGCTCGCTCCGAACAGCGCGTCGTAACGCGCTGCGAAACTCGTATTGCCCGCCGCGGGCGCCGCAAAGGTCCAGACAGAAAGCGTGGCATTCACACTCGCGGCCGCCAATTCGTCGTGGAGCCACACGGCGTAAACCGTCGCGAGGGTCCCACCCAGACTGTGTCCCGTTATCGTTAGGTTCAGGGCCTCTTCGTGCGCACGGCCGATCAGGTAATCGCGCATGCTGAGCGGCGTGCCACCCCGCGAATCGGTCAGCGCCTGCAGGCCAGTCAAACCTTTGTAGGCGCCCCCCGACAGCTTCGATTCCTGATCGCCGTCCGGCCACGACACCTGCGACAACACATCCAGATCTTCGATCCAGTTCGCGACGTTGGCCGCCGCAAACTGCATCATCGTTCCGCGGATCGCCAAGGCATACGCCCCGCCGGGATCGCGGGCGATGAACGCCATGTTGTCATCGACCGGCTTATCGGCGATCCACACAATGCGCCACGTCGGGAGGGTTCCACTTAACGCCCGCACGATGTCGGGGTCGTAAGCGACAGCTGATAACGCAACTGCAGTTCTGGCGTCCATTAGAAACTCGCCGTTAGGCCAGTGAGCACGCGACGACCGATCACGGAGCCGCCGTACACACTGAAGCGTTTCTGGTCGAAGACATTGGTGCCGACCGCGAACACACGCACGGCGTCATTCACGCGGTAACCGGCGCTGAGATCGACAGTTTGACTCGCTGGAATCTTGCCGGAATAGATACCTGCAGCCCAGTTGAAACGTTCGACAATCCGAAGCGTGGCGGACGCGTCGAACCCGCGCGTGGAAATGAGCGACGCGCTGAGCGACCCCTTGTGTCGCGGCGTGTTAGGCAGCAGCACGTCACCCGTCTGCTGATCTTTCACACTGAACAGGAAAAGAGTGAAGGCGCCATCCAGTCGAAATCTGTTCGCTAGCGCATGACCGGCGCTCAATTCGACTCCGCGCTCGTTGACCCGCCCCGCATTCGTATACGATAAGACTCCGGCGCGCTGACCGGTTGCTGGATTCACGGTGGCCAGCAACGGGCCAAGGCCGGCAGCGAGCGAGCCATAGCCTGCGCGCAGCTGTGCGATCGTCGCCAATATCACCGCTGCATGCTCCGGCGGGAGTTGATTGGCCTGCTGCAACTGACGGATGCGCACCTCGAGACTGTCGAGCGATCGCGGGACATTCACGTTGCCATCCGTCAGCGAAAACACCGGATACGCTGGGTTCACGCGCGGCAGCAGGTCGGTCACGAAATCGGTGAGCACATTGAAGTATGCGTCGAGCGTCACGTAACTCTGTCGTGCAAACGTGGCCTTGTATCCGATTTCCCATCCCGTGACACGCTCGACTTTCAAGTCTTCGTTGCCAAGTGCGCGGATGAGCGTGAGTGAATCGAAGTTCCAAGGCAATTCGCTCGGCAAATTGAGGTTCGCAAGCGCCGGTCCCAAACCGCCTGATTTGAGCGACTGGAACAGCCCTTCGATGCCGCGTTCTAATGCACGCGGTCCTGTCGTCTGAGAGACGCGCGAGTCCAGGAAAAGCTCAGCGTAGTTAGGCGTTTGAAACGCCTGATTGAACGTCGCGCGCAACGAGTGTCTGGCGTTAGGGCTGTACACCACGGCCGCCTTCGGGGAAAAACGCGCGTCGAACAGGTTGCCCGCATCCCA
>DATFBW010000259.1:0-22021 GCA_035253645.1 Gemmatimonadaceae bacterium
GCGGGGCCGCGTAATACATCCGCTGAATGATGACGTCGGCGCGGCGGCGGGCTACCGATCCATGTGGCGACCAGCGGCGTGGCGCGGGGAGGATGGCGGCGAGCCGCGCGGCCTCGTCTCGCGTTAGGCGCGCGGCCGACTTGCGGTAATAAGTACGCGCCGCGGCCTCGGCACCGAAAATGCCGTCCCCCCACTCCGCGAGGTTGAGGTAGAGGTCGAGGATGCGCTCTTTCGTTAGGCACATCTCCATCACGAGCGCGAAGTACGCCTCGACGCCCTTGCGCACATACGAGCGACCCTCCCACAGAAACAGGTTCTTGGCGACCTGCTGCGTGATCGTGGATGCCCCGCGAAGCCGGCGCCCGCGCCGCCGCCGCTCCAGCGCATTCTGGATCTCGATGAAGTCCAGGCCGGAATGCAGAAAGAAACGATCGTCCTCGGCGGCCAAAACCGCGCGATGCAGGTTGGACGACACAAGGCGGTGCGGGACGACGTGACGACGGGGATAGATCGGGCGTTTTCCCTGCACGGTGCGCTGCGCCACGCGGACGAGCATTACCATCGAGGTGGGAGGCTGCGCGAGCGCCAATGGCAATACGAGCATCCAGGGCGCAACCAGTGCGACGAGGATGCCGTACAGCGCTACGGCGCGGATCCGGCGCCAAGGAACGCGCATGGGGTAAGAAAGTATACCGGCGAGCTACGATGGCGCTTCCATCGGCAGTGCGAGCAACCGATCTTGGAAAGGTGACGATGCCCGAATCCGTTGGCGTGAACCGCGCGACAGAGGTGGCGCTTCCAAAGAGCGCGACTGGCACGCGCCGAGTCGCCCTGTTGCTTTGCGGAACGCTTTCGTTGGGCCTGGGGCTGCTCGGAATCGTTGTGCCGCTGTTGCCAACGACGTGTTTCCTCCTCTTGGCGGCTTGGTGCTATGCGCGGAGCTCACAACGGCTCTATAACAGACTGCTCACTGCACGCCTGATCGGCCCGTATCTGCAACGCTACCGGGATTCACGGGTGATCCCGCCGAAAGTGAAAACGGCTGCGCTGGTGATGATGTGGATTACGATCGGATACGCCGTGTTCACATATCCGAACGTTTGGGTCCGCCTAACGCTTCTGGCGATCGCGATCGGCGTGACGATTCACTTGCAAAAACTTCCCGGTCCCAAAAGCGGCGCCGCGGATTAACGCAGATCATCAGAGCGACAACGCGCGGACGCGCTTGTCGCCGAACAACCCCTATCGTCTACACAATGTTTAGTCCGTGCTTTGTCAGTTCGTGTCTGCGGAGATCCGCAGCACCGCTTTCTTTGGCGCTGGTCGTCACGATGGCGCCTGCTTGCTCGGCCCAAAGGCCCGCAGTGCGCCTCGGCGTGGATGTGCTGCTCACCGACTCGCTCCACGTCATCCGCGGCAAGCGTGTGGGCCTCATCACGAACCATAGCGGCCGCGATGGAGCCGGAGTCAGTACGATCGACCGCCTCCACCGGACACCTGGCGTTAGGCTGACGGCGCTGTACGGCCCCGAACATGGGATCCGCGGAGTCGCGAAGGCGGGCGAACACGTGGCTTCCAGCGTGGATTCGGCCACCGGTGTGCCAGTCCACTCGTTGTACGGCGAGACGCGGGTCCCATCGGCGGAAATGATGAAGGATGTGGATGTGCTGATCTTCGACATCCAGGACATCGGCGCGCGGACGTACACGTATCCGTGGACCATGGCCGTGGCCGCGGAAGCAGCGGCAAAGGCCGGTAAGACATTCGTCCTGCTCGATCGGCCCAACCCGATCCGCGCTGACCGCATCGAAGGTGGCGTGCTCGATCCCAAGTTCCGCTCCTTTGTTGGCGCATATCCTGTCGCGCAACGCTTCGGCCTAACGATCGGCGAGCTGGCGCGCCACCTCATGCGCACCAAGCAGCTCAATGCGAATGTGCGCGTCATTCCGATGCAGAACTACACGCAGGCGATGTGGTGGGACGAGACAGGGCTTCAGTGGATCAACCCGTCACCGAACATCCGGTCGATCGATGCCGCGTTGCTGTTTCCCGGGACCGTGTATTTCGAGGGCTGCAATGTCACCGAAGGGCGTGGTACCGATGCGCCATTTCAGCTGATTGGAGCTGCCTATCTCACGGATGCAGGTGCGATCGCGGCCGAATTGAATGCCCTCAAGCTCGCCGGCGTGCGCTTCGATTCGACCTCACGCACGATCGAGGCGGGCTATAAGTGGGGCGGTCAGACAATCCCGATGATTCACGTCACCATCACCGATCGAAACGCGGCCAATCCAACGGCGATCGGTCTTCATATGATGCGAGCGATTTATGCGCGTCACACCAAGGACTGGCAGTGGCGCACGGGATCGATCGACCGCCTTCACGGGAGCGATCGCCTGCGCGCGGCGGTCGAAAAGCCGGGTGGAATTGAAGCGCTCCTGCCCATCCTCGAGCGCGAATCGGCGGAGTTCGCGCGTTCAATCGCGCCTGACCGACTATATCGCTAAGGGTTTTGAGTCCTCTGTGGTTAAGGGCAGTTAGCGGGAGCCGACGGAAACCATGATCCCGCCGCCGCCGTAAGTGGCAGACTCCACGGCCTCTCAATGCCGCTCATCGAAGCTATCCGCTTGGCCCTGAGCCAGTTACGCGTGCAGAAGCTCAAAAGCTTCTTCACGCTCCTGGGCGTCACAATCGGCGTGATGTTCCTCATCGCCGTTGTCGCGGTCGTGAATGGAATGGGGCGGGCAATGGAAGAGGATCTTGTCGGCAAGCTGATCTCAAAAGGGACATATGAGCTGCGGCGCCGGCCGAACATCATCATGGGAGATGTGGACGAAGCGACGTGGCGCTCATGGCAGCAGCGCCGCCGCATCCAGGAGGACGATGCGCCGGCTGTCGCGGAGGCGCTCGAACCCGGCTCGCGCTGGGCAATCCACAGCGACGGTGAAGTAACGCTCGAATCTCGTTATGCGCGCCCGCGCTCTGTGGAGCTGGTCGCCGTGTCAGAAGATTGGTTCGAGATCAAGAACATGGCCGTCAGCGAAGGCCGGCTCATCGCGCCGCAAGAATATCAGATGGGTGTCCCGGTGATCGTGATCGGCGAGGACGTCAAAAAGCGGTTTTTCCCGGGGCTCAGTCCAGTCGGCCGCGAGATTCGCATTGCCAGCATCCCGTACCAGGTGGTTGGCGTCGCAGAGTCACAGGGGAGCTTCATGGGGATCTCGCTGGATCGGTTCGCCATCGTGCCCTACAAATCCCCCGCGCATCGGCTCGTCAACCGCTTCAAGGTCATCGACGCGGTCATCGTCCACTCGCCTAACGAGCAGGTGATGCAGTCGAACATGGAGGCGACGCGTGCCGTCATGCGCTCGCGGCACAACCTGCGCCCCGCGCAACCCGACGACTTCTCCATGCAAACCCCGGATGGTGCCCTCGAGTTCTGGCGCAAGATCGAGGCAGTCATGGTCGTCGCTGGGATCGCGCTCCCCGCCATTGGGCTCATCGTCGGGGCGATCGTCATCATGAACATCATGCTCGTCGCGGTCGCCGAACGGACACGCGAGATTGGTGTGCGCAAGGCGTTAGGCGCGCGCCGCCGCGACATCCTCAGTCAGTTTCTCGTGGAGTCCACGACACTCAGTCTGGTCGGGGCCATCGCCGGGATCCTGTGCGGCGTCGGCGTCGCTCAGGCAGTGAAAGCTGCATCGCCACTCCCGGCGACTGTCGCTCTCTGGTCCGTCATCGTCGCGGTGACGGTGGGCGCCGGAGTTGGCATCGTCTCGGGAGTGTACCCGGCCTCACGCGCGGCGCGGCTCGATCCAGTGGCCGCGTTGAGGCAGGAGTAAACATGCGGTTTCTGGCACGCATCGCATCCCTCTTCGAAGGCGTTGTCATCGCCATCGACTCCATCCGGCAGAACCGGGTGCGCGCGGCACTGACAATCCTCGGCATTGCGATCGGCGTGTTCGTGGTTGTCGTGATGTCCGCGGCGATTCACGGTATCAACTCCAGCATCGCCGCGACATTCGAGTCACTCGGTCCCACGACGTTCTTCCTCAACCGTTTCCCCATCTCGCTCGAAGCCTGCGACGATACGGACGATACGTGTCTTTGGCGGAACAACCCACCGATCCGCCCGAATGAGCTCGCAGCGCTTGGTCGCCTGGAAAGCCTTGACCACGTCGTTCATCGCACGGGCACAAATGCGCGAGTGAAGTACTTCAATCGCGAATTGCCGGGCACATCGATCACGGTATTCAGCCCCAACTGGCTTGCGATCGGTGGCGGGGACATCGTCGCCGGCCGTAACTGGACGCCCGCCGAAGACGCGAACGGTAAGCCGGTGGTCGTCGCTAACGAACGCCTCGCCGAGCGTTTATTTGGCGAGAGTGACCCGTTAGGCAAGGAGGTGACGCTCAACGGCACCCCCTTTACCGTCATCGGCATATACAAGGAAGCCGCGGAATTCCTCGGCGAAGGGAACCGCCCGCGCGGTTACGTGCCGATGGGGACCGGCCTGCGCTATCTGCGCGTCTGGACGGATTGGATCGAGGCCGCCATCAGGCCGAAAGCGACCGTCTCCCGCGATGACGCGATCGATGAGGTCGTCGCCGTTATGCGCGGCGAGCGCGGGTTACGGCCGAGTCAACCGAATAATTTCGCGGTCATTACGCAGGACAAGTTGTTCGAGACGTGGAACACCATGACCGGTGTGTTCTTCCTGGTGATGATCGTGCTCTCGGCTGTCGGGCTCATGGTTGGCGGCGTCGGCGTCGTAGCGATCATGATGATCTCGGTGACAGAACGCACCCGGGAGATCGGCGTGCGCAAGGCGTTAGGCGCGACGCGCGGGATAATCCTCTGGCAGTTTCTGATCGAGGCCGCCACGCTGACGGCGATTGGAGCCGCGATCGGATTCACGATCGGTTGGCTCGTCGCGCTCATCGTGCGATCAGCTTCGCCCATCCCTGCCAGCGTCCCGCCGACCGCTGCACTCATCGCCCTGATCGCCAGCACGATCACAGGTATCATGTTCGGAATGCTGCCGGCCTCACGAGCAGCGCGGCTCGATCCCATCACCGCTTTGCGTTACGAATAGAGTGGTGCAGGGAGCGGGGAGCATTGATTAGGCAGCGAGGATTAGATTGGCGGTTCGGCGGTTTCTCGCTCCCCGCTCCACGCTCCTAGTACTGCGCTCCTCGCTCCATGCTCCTCGCTCCTCTCGTCGATCTCCCATCGTCACCCGACGACCTCAAAGACGCTACCTGGCCCGACATAGAGGTCCTCTACAAATCAGTCCTCGACGTTTCCGTAGCGCCTGACGACGCGGAGCGCTGGTTGACAACCTGGTCGCGTCTCGAAGAGCTCGTGGAAGAGGCCGGAACGCGCGCGATGATCGCATACACGTGCGACACCGCGGACGCAGTCAAGGAACAGGCGAACCTGCGCTGGTCAGCCGACATCTTTCCGCGCGCCGCAGAATTACAAGTTGCGCTGGCGAAGAAACTGCTCGCGCTCGGCTACTCGCGTGCTGATCTCGAAACGGTACTGCGTGGGATGCGCACCGACATCGAGATTTTCCGTGAAGAGAACGTGCCGCTCTATACGCAGTTGGAAGAGCTGGTCTCCGAATATCAGAAGATCACGGGCGGTCTCGAGGTCGAGTGGGACGGAGAGACGAAGACGGTTCCGCAACTGCAACCATTCCTCAAGTCGCACGATCGAGCAGTACGCGAACGCGCGTTTCGTAAACAGGCGAACGCGTATCTCGAACAACGCGCGACGCTGAGTAGCCTGTTCGACCGGATGTACGTGCTGCGTGACCAGATCGCGCGCAACGCGGGGTTCACGAACTTCGTCGACTACAGCTTCGCGTCCAAGCACCGTTTCGATTACACGCCGGATGACTGCCGGGCCTTTCACAATGCCGTGCAAGAAACCGTTGCACCGGCGGTCGAGCGCCTGATGAAGTACCGGCGAGAACGGTTAGGCATAACGAGCGTGCGACCGTGGGACACGCCGGTCTTGCTGGAGACGAAGGAACCGCCCGTTCCGTTCACGGACATCGGCGGGCTCGTCGAGCCGGCCAAGCGGATCTTCCACACGCTGAACCCCGAGCTCGGCCGCCAGTTCGATCGCATGGCCGAAGAGAAGATGCTCGATCTGGGCAGCCGGTCGGGGAAAGCGCCTGGCGGCTACTGCGTCAAGCTGAGTTACCGCGGGATGCCATTCATTTTCATGAATGCCGTGGGTGTGCCTGACGATGTGAACACGTTGCTGCATGAAGCGGGACACAGCTTCCACGACTTCGCCGCACATCCGCAGCCGTTCATCTGGCAGCGCTCATCGGGGCATGAAGCGGCGGAGCTTGCGTCGATGTCGATGGAGTTGTTCGGTCTCAAGCATCTCGCGAAGCCGACCGGCTATTACTCGCCGACCGAACGCGACGCCGCTGAGATCGAACAGTTCGAGGACATCCTGCAGAGTCTGGCGCACATCGCGAGCGTCGACGCGTTTCAGCTGTGGCTTTACACATCGGGGAAAGGTGGCGACGCCGAGGCGCGCGACCGCGAATGGGTTGCTATTCGCGACCGGTTCGAGCGCGGAATCGACTGGAGCGGGCTCCAAGAAGAGCGGGTGAGTCGGTGGTATCGTCAGCTGCACATCTTCGAGTATCCGCTCTACTACATCGAGTACGGCATCGCGCAGATGGGGGCGTTACAGCTGTGGCGTGACAGCTTGCGTGAGCCGAAGCAAACGCTCGAGCGTTATCGAGAGGCATTGGCGTTAGGTGGCACTCGCCCGCTGCCTGAGATCTACAAAGCAGCTGGCGCGAGGCTCGTGTTCGATGCGGCCGGAATGCGCGACTTGATTCAGCGTGTCGAGGAAAGGATCGCACAGTTGCGGTCGTAGGCCGCAAACGAGCAGCTTCGAGTAGTGAGGCAAGGTGGCACTCGCAACGGATCACTCGCAGCTTTTTGTTTTATTTGCTGAACATGCTTCTCACGACACGACGCCTCGTTATGCGGCCCCTCGCGGAGGAGGATTACGACGAATTTCACGCCCTGCTGACGGAGCCCGGCGTACGCAGATACCTCTGCGACGACCGCATATTGAGCACTGAAGAGACGCGCGGGTTCCTGGAGCAAAGCCGAAGGCTCCTGGCAAATGAGAGTGCCGGGCTGTGGGCAATTCGGCGGCCAGAGGAAGCGGCGTTGTTAGGCATCGTCGGCTACTGGTATTTCCACGAACCGCCGCAGCTGGAGCTACTGTACGCGCTTTCCGAGGGCGTGTGGAAACTCGGCTATGCGACCGAAGCGTCGCGCCGCATGATCGACTACGGCCGCCAGCGTCTCAACCTCGCAATTATCCTGGCGAGCACCGACACACCTAACGTGGCCTCGATCAGAGTTCTGGAACGGCTCGGTTTCGTTTTTACCGACCGGCGCTCATCGAATGGCCTCGACACATCGTTCTTCGCTCTAGCGCTGGAGCAGTGAGCGTCGGCGCGGCTGGACTTTTTTTCCTCGTATTCTTTGGGCTGCTGATCCCACTTCTGGCGTATCGCGCGCGCAATCGCCTTCTGGAGATTCAGCCACCGCCGACACGCGCACGCCTGTACGTCTCGACGATCGTACAGCTCGGCCTCTTCCTCTTCCTCGCGGTACTGACGGCGCGCACCGAGAGTGTGCCCCTCTGGAGAGAGCCGCGCCACTGGGCGATTCCCGCGCTCGTCACACTCGCCTTGCTGGCGGTGATGCTCGTTGCAACACGGCCGATCAAACGCGCGGCAGTCGAGCGCCGGGATCCCCGGGTGTATTTCACGATGCCGGCCAACAGGCGCGAGATGGCACTTTGGATCGGGCTGTCGCTCATGGCTGGCCTAGCGGAGGAAACCGCGTACCGTGGCGTATTCAGCGATCTGGCCCTTCGCCTAACGGGAAGCGTCTGGCTGGCGTGGAGCGGCGCGGTGCTCGCCTTCACCATCGCGCACGCGAATCAAGGCATGCGCTCGATGGCTGTCATCGCCACCTTCGCCATTGTCGCGCACGTGTTGGTGTATTTCAGCGGGACGTTGCTCTTCGCGATCGTGTTGCACGCCGTGTACGATGTTTTGGCGGGCTTCGAGTATGTGCGTCTTGGTCGCCAGTTAGGCTATCCGCAGCGACTGCCTGACGCGGCGGCTGCGCCTGACGTGACGGTGCCGCCGGCTGCGTCGTCTCCGTAGCGCTCACGGGGGCTGCTGGTTAGGTACGAAATGTGCCGGTAGCCTGACGATTGCCTGACGCGAGGTTAGGCAGTAGACTCGTGGCGGAGGGATTACCCTAACGGGACCGACCAGGAGGAGGACTCTGGACAAATCCCGCAGGACGGCGAAATTGTCTGCCGGCACCCTAACGGGGCGGCGGCCGATAACCCACCCCACGTCCCTGATCCCCCACCGACCGTCTCCCTAGCGAGGACGGAGACCCTAACAGGAACCAGACCTATGGCAATGCGGAAAGCAAAGCGAGGCGGCGCCAAGCGCGCCAAGCGCGGTACGAAGCGGCGCTCTAAGAACGCGACCGGCACAGCGGGCATCAGCCGTATCGACCAGGCGTCGACGCGGACGCACGGCTTCTTCGTGCGAGTCGGCTATCACCGGACGCGTGACGGGTCGTGGAGACCGAAGCACCGCGCCTTCTTCGGCGATGCCTCCTACGGCGGCAAGTCGAAGGCGTTGAAAGCCGCGCAGAACTGGCTCAAGAAGGTCTCGAAGTAGAGTGTCCTCGGGGTGAGGCCGGTGCGCTCAAACGCGCCGGCCTCGCCGTCCTTACGAGTCTCGCTGGCCGCGCATAACGCGCGCGCGCCCGTCTGACTCCATTCTTCCCGGACACTCCCCTTCCGGTCTCGCGCGCGCCCAATACTCCCGAGCGCGCCGCGTTATGACACCCGCCTCACACGGCGGCTCACTGTTAGGTCGCTGGCGTCTCCTGCGTGCCGATCCCGCGCTCGAATTTGCGGCCGGCGTGCGCATGGAGTTTCTTCCCGACGGACATATGCTGTATTCCATCCCTGTCAACGACCGGGAGATGGTCATCGAGCTCATATACCGCGTTGAGGGAGAAACACTGCGCACAGACAACCCGCTCGCACCCCACGCCACCGCGACGCGATTCGAGTTCGGCGCAGGCGATGTGCTGATCCTCGACTTCGCCGGACCGCGTGCCTGGTTCGTCCGCGAGCTGTAAACGGCGTACTCGTTATGGTGGATCATTCGCAAAGCGGCCGTCTCGAAGCCATATGGATCAAGCGCGTCCGCCGTGGACCGATGGATGCCGTCCACAATGCCGTCCTCGAAGCCGGACGCGGGATCGTCGGCAACGCGAACCAGGGCGGGCGCCGACAGGTCACGCTCATCGAGCGCGAACGCTGGGAACAGCAAGTCGCCTCACTAGGCTCGTCACTGGATCCTTCAAAGCGACGCGCGAACCTCATGGTGACCGGCGTGCCGCTCGACAACTCGCGCGGCCGTACGCTGCGCATAGGCAGCACGCGCATCCGCATCTTTGGGGAGACGAAGCCATGCGAGTTGATGGAGGAAGCACTCCCGGGACTTCGGCGCGCGATGTACGACAATTGGGGCGGCGGCGCCTTCGGTGAAGTGATCGAAGGAGGACCGATCACGGTGGGTGACAAAGTGGCCTGGGAGAACGACTCGACCGGCGCATAACGAGCATTCCGATGCCGATCTTCAGAAAGTCGATCATGACCACCGAGTGCGACGAGTGCGGTCGTGCGTTTGCGATTTCGTCCGGTGGCGTATGCGAGAACTGCCGCCGCATCCTGTGCACGACGCACCTGCACGGGAGCATCGTTCGGCGCATCGCGATCGCGTTCGGTGCGCGAATGATCTGCGTCCGCTGCCGCGCTGGAGTCCCGCTGCCTGAGCGATGACCGAGCGCGTCTACTACACTGACGCCTACTGCGCACGCTTCGAGGCGCGCGTCCTCGAGAAGACTGACGGACGGCGGATCTACCTCGACCGCACCGCGTTCTACCCAACGTCAGGCGGGCAACCGCACGACCGCGGCACGCTGGGACGCGCCACGGTTGTCGATGTAATCGATGAAGGGGATCGCATCGCGCACGTCATCGAAGGTGAGATCGATGCCGAGCACGTGACCGGTGAGGTGGACTGGCAACGGCGTTACGATCACATGCAACAGCACACCGGCCAGCACGTCCTCTCGGCACTTTTTGCCGAGTCGTTAGGTGCGGAGACCGTAAGCGTGCACTTTGGAGCCCAGGCCTCTACACTCGACCTCGACGTGCAGAATCTGAGCGCCGACCAGCTCGCCGCCGTGGAGCGGCGGGCGAATGAAGTCGCGTGGGAGAATCGGCTGGTCGAGGTGGCTTTCGAGGATGCCCTAACGGCAAAAGGACTGCGTAAGCCCTCGGATCGCGCCGGCGACTTGCGCATCGTGAGCATCCAGGGGATCGACCGCAGCGCATGTGGCGGTACACATGTGCGCGGTACCAGTGAAACAGCCCCTGTATTGTTGCGGCGCACTGAAAAGGCAAAGAAGGCGCTGCGCATCGAGTTTTTGTGTGGTGGGCGCGCGTTGAACCGCGTGCGCGCGGACTACGCTCTGCTCACTCGCATGGCACAGTCGGCCTCTACTTCGCTAGACGAGCTTGGAGCGGTCTTCGAAGCGCAGAGCGCGGCGCTTCGCGAAAGCGAGTTGGCGCGCCGCAAGCTCGCGGAAACGCTGGATCAATATCGGGCGCGCGAGCTGTACGCCGCCGCTCGAGTCGACGCGTTAGGCATCCGTCGCGTCTTGGAGCGCTCGCGCGGGTCGCTCGAAGAGGTCCGCGGCTTGGCGCTCGCGTATGCCGCTTTACCTCGCGCCGTCTTTGTGGCGACCGCTGACTCACCTCCGGCACTGCTTGTCGCGGCGTCGGACGACGCCGGCGTGAACGCCGGCGAAGCGCTGCGCGCCGCGGTTACGGCGCTCGGGGGCCGCGGTGGCGGATCGCCGCGCCTGGCACAGGGGACGTTGCCCTCCGTAGATGCACTGGCCGCTGCCGTCCGCCTGCTGTCCCCTGACGCCCTACCGTGAGATGACTAGCTTTTCGAACGTGCCCTGGCACCTGGATCGAGACCCTAACGAGTACGATGCTCTTGTTTCGGCGCGACCGTCGTTTTCCATCCTGCCCTACGACGAAGTCGAGCCGCACCGCGGAGCCCTTGCCGTCTTCTCGAGCATCAAACGGACCGGCATCTGGTCATTGGCTCGCCGCTTCCGCGTCGCCGCGGTGATGGCCGAGGCAAAACTCGACTTGCGTGAGGTACGCATAGGACCGGGAACCAGCGAAATCGAGATCTTCGCCCTCTGGGCTTCGGTCGAGATCATCGTGCCACCCGGGATCCGGATCGATGTGCACGACAGCGCTTTCATGGGCGAAGTGAAGTGGGAATCGACCGACGACCGGCACCTTCCGGAGCTCGGCAGGGATGCGCCGATGGTCATGATCCGCGGGAGCGTGATCATGAGCTCTATCGAGGTCAAAGTCCGCTACCTGGGCGAGACAGATAAAGAGGCGAAGCGGCGCAAGAAGAGAAACAAGAGCTAAGCGCCACGAGCAAGGAGCAGGGAACATGGAGCGGGGCGCACGAAGCCATCCGCTGAGCCTTGCTCCTTGCTCCTTGCTCCCTGTTCCAGTTCGTTGTATGAAGTGGGCGGATGACAGAGTTCGCCGCCTGGCTGGATCTCGCGGGAGCGAGAGTGTTCGCGCTCTCAGCGACGCTCTTTGTGCTCATGAACGCCGCAGCCATCGCGCTCGTGGTCGCAAAGCGCGACCGCGCGATTGTGAACCGATGGACCGCCCGCTGGCTGGCGGCAAACATGCTCTTGTTAGGAGCTGGAATCGGCGTCCCCATCGCCGCGAAAGTCGTACGGATTACTGTGGACGCGTTTTCTTCTGCGCCTACAGTTGTACCCGCAAACGACGAAGAGCTCGAGCGCCAGGTTCCGCCACAACGCTGAACCCTAACGAGGTTCGAGGTGCGAGGTCGTGCAAGCTCGCCACACTCGCATCTCGCACCTCGTATCTCGCCCCTAGTACCGGCGACGATCGCGCCGGTCTTCGCGGCGGTCGCGGATCTGTTCCCGCCGGTCGCGACGGTCTTCTAGCCGGTCGCGGACGTCCTCGCGACGATCACGCACATCTTCACGTCGGTCGCGGATGTCTTCGAGGCGGTCCCTCCGGCCTCCGTCATGCAACGCGTCGCGCCGGTCTTCGCGCCGATCGCGAATGTCCTCGCGCCAGTCATGCACATCTTCGCGCCGGTCGCGCACATCCTCTCGGCGATCCCGCCTGTCTTCGCGGCGGTCGCGGACATCCTCGATGCGATCGCGCACTCGACGTCGTGTTGGCTGTCCGTCAACTGGCGTTGTCACGGCAACGACAAGTATCGCGGCACCCAGGGATAGGAACAGTTTGCTTTTCATAGTCACTCCGTTCTTCTCATCTATATGTGTGGCGCCATGAAGCGGCGCGGTTATGTGGTCTGACGCTGCCGGCCTCTCGCCGTTAAGAGGGTGTAGCAGTATTACGTCCGGCAAGAATTTCCCACCGCGGGGTAACCAACCCTGGAGAGAGCCGGCAGGGCGCAAACTACCGCAAGCCATGAGGGTGCCTAACGCGCTGCGGCCGAGATGAAAGAACACCGTTATCTGTGGAGTAAAACCATGCGACGTTTGCTTCTCACTTTTGGTATCATGGCGAGCGCGTTAACCCCACTCGCTGCGCGAGCGCAATCGGCACAGGACGATGTGCTGAAGGTCGTGCGTCAGTTATTCGATGGGATGCGCAAAGGCGACAGCGCCATGGTCCGCGCTGTCTTTCACCCGGAAGCGGCGCTGCTTCGGCCCATGGAGCGCGAAGGCCAGGTCACCATACAGAAAGTGCCAATCGAAAACTTTATCCGCGCGATTGGCACACCGCACCCCGAGGTCTGGGACGAAAAGGTCTGGAATGAAAAGGTCTTCGTCGACGACCGCCTAGCGACGGCATGGATGGAGTACGCGTTCTTCCTTGGCACGAAACTCAGCCACTGCGGGGTCGATGCCTTCACGTTCGTGAAGATGGCCGATGGGTGGAAGATTGTTGGGCTGGCTGACACTCAGCGGCGAGACAACTGTAAGGTGCCTAACTAGTAATAAGGGAGCAGGGAGCGGGGAGCGGGCGACCACCCGTCGCTCCATGCTCCTCGCTCCACATTCCGCAGTTAGTTGTCTAATAGTCTTTTCGCCGCCAGCATATGCGCATTGAACGCGGGCGCGACCTTGAGCACAAACGCCTTCAGCTCGGCGTTCTGGATTGCGGGCAAGAATGCATTGGTCACTGCATCGATGACCGCCTTATGATAGGCCACTTCGTGCTCCAGGAACGCACGGTCGAACTCGGCGCCCGTTAGGCCGTCGAGCTTCCGCAACGCCTCTTCGTGGCTCTTGAGAAGCGCGAAGTCCTTCGCAACAGGAGTCGGCGTTACACCCAACTTTTTGGCCAGGTCGCGGCCTTGCTGTCGAACGACTTCGTGGTCGTGGGCGAGCATCGCACCGAATGACGCAACCTCGCTGCGTTTGCCCTTCTTCGCCGCGAGCGCACCCGTGGTGATATCCCATGTGTTTGCCGCGTCGAAGATTCCCACGATAGCGGCGTCATCGATCTTTGCAGCTTTATCGCTTTGTGCTTGGAGAACGAAAGGGACCAGCAGAACAGCCAATGCAGCGCGTAGTACCAACATCCGAATCCTCCGCGAATTAGTGGACCAGTCATGCAAATGCGAGTGTTGCGAAGGTCGTCTGTAGGGGCCAATATGTCAAGTACCTGCTTGACTTATTGGCCCTAGTTAAATTCCGGGATGGCTGCAAACTCCCTTTCTCCCGTCCGCGTCGCAGTCATCGACGCTATTCGTAAGGGCAACCACACCGTGAACGCCCTGGCCGCGCTATTGGGCGTTTCCGACAACGCGGTTCGGCTACAGCTCGGCGCCCTCGAGCGGGACGGCCTCATCCGACGGCGCGGGGTCGTGCACTCCGGGCAAGCGGGTCAGCCCGCGGTTGAATACGACCTTACCGAGTCGGGCGAGACCGCACTCTCGAAGGCGTACCAGCCCGCACTTATCGCATTGGTTAGCGCGCTCGGTGCGCGGCTCCCCAACCGGGCCTTGCGTGCGCTCTTCGAGGATGCGGGTCGCAGGATGGGAGTCGAAACGAGGATAGGCCCCCATGTGTCGCTATCCGCGCGCGCTCATGCATGCGGCGCTCTGATCGAGTCTCTGGGTGGGAGCGCAACTGTGAGCGTCAACCGCAATCACGCCTCGGTTCGAGGGACGAGTTGTCCCCTTGCAGCCGCTGTTCGTGCGGAGCCGGGGACCTGTTTCATAGTAGAGGCGCTATTAGAGCGGCATGCTGGCGTGAAGGCCGTCCAGCGGTGCGAGCACGGCCCCCAACCGCGGTGCCATTTCGAGATCAAACAGGTCTGAGGTCTGAGCTCTGAAGTCTGAGGTCAGAGGAGACTGCAAGACCGAACGATTGAGCTTCCTAGCGCGTAGCCACTCTGATGTTCATACGATTATCCCAGCTCGGGCTGGTTGTCGCTTTTGTGATCGCCCCAACGGCGTCTGGCCAGGCTACCGATACGGTGCGTCTTTCCATCGCGGACGCTGTTGCCCGTGGGATCCGCGAGAGCGATGAAGTGCGTCTCGCGGCCGCCCAAGTCGATGTCACCGAGGCGCAGGTTACGACCGCTCGTGCCGCGGGTCTGCCGAGTTTGCAACTGACTGGCAACTACACTCAGGTCGAGCGCAACGCTCGCGCGACGATCGTTGGTCAGATCTTTGGACAGAACTACAACTATACGACGAGCCTCAACCTGACCCAGCCCTTATTCCAGGGGGGGCGCATT
Organism: Gemmatimonadaceae bacterium; assembly: GCA_035253645.1. GTDB lineage: Bacteria > Gemmatimonadota > Gemmatimonadetes > Gemmatimonadales > Gemmatimonadaceae > DASYRX01. The sequence goes on from DATFBW010000259.1 coordinate 14,956, forward strand.
TTTGCTGGAGCACGAGCCGCTGCTGACGTGCGGCGCGCGGCAAGGTACGACCTCGCGGAGACGAGGGCCCTTTTATCGGTAGCTATCCAGCGCGCCTACCTGCAGGTGTTGCTCAACCAGCAGCTTGCCGACATTCAAGCGCGCAACATTCAGCTGGCCGAAGAGAGGCTCGCGCTGGTCCAGCGACTCGAGGGAGCCGGACGCGCCGCGCGTTATGAAGTGCTGCGGGCTCGGGTGGAACGAACAAACCTGCAACCCGGTCTGATTCAGGCCCGCAACAACGTCGAGCTGGCACTCATCGAGTTGCGTCGTCTCCTGAATATCCCCGCGACTCGCAGCGTGGTCCTAACGAGTGAGTTGGACACGGCAGGCGTCCGTACCGTCGCTCGCTCGATAGCCGCCGATTCGTCGCGGCCGCCGGTTCGGGCCGCGCTCCGGGCGGCGCAGCACATGCTCGATGCGCGGCACGAGGGAGTGCGAGTCGCGCGGGCCGAGTTCCTGCCCACGATCAACGCGTTCTTCCGTACGGGTTACACTGCGCTTCCTGCGAGCTCCGGGTTCCCGACGCGCTGGGGGAACACGTCCAGTACCAATTGTCCGCCTAACAGTCCGGCGGAGCGCGTCTGTCAAAACAACGGCTGGTATCCCGATCGTTCGTTAGGCATCCAGGTGAACTGGTTCCTGTTCGATGGGCTCCGCGCGAAAGGGTCCATGAACCTGGCGCAGGCGCAGGAACGCCTCGCGCGCACGCAGTTGGAGCAGGAAAGGGAAACGGTGGCCGCCGAGCAGGCGCGCGCCGCGGCGGAATTCGCGCGTGCGGAGGCGACGTACGAGGCGCAGAGCCAGAACGCCGAGGAGGCCGAAGAAGCCTTCAGAATTGCGTCACTCCGGTTCGAGAGGGGTCTCGGGACTCAGCTCGAAGTGACCGACGCGCAGCTGGCGCTATTGACGGCCAGGTCTAACGCAGCGCGAGGAAGTGTGGACTATTATCTCGCAGCAGCGGAACTGGCCCGCGCGCGGGGGGCTGACGTGCCCCTCCCGCCGACCAGGCCTATCTCTCGCTAACTCTTACCGTGCTTTTTTATCGCGTCTGTGGTACGCTCGCCCTTGGCGTCCTAACGATAGTCACTGCCTGCAGTCGATCGGGCGAGGCGGCTGGCGCCAAAGTCGAGGCGCGCGTCTCGTCAGGCGCGGGAGCGGACACTTCGAAGGGAGCTGAGAAAGGGCCCGGAGGGGAGGCGGGGGCGGCGGGGGCCGCGGGTGCCCGGCGCAACATCGTCATCGGACTCGGGCCTAACGACGTGCTCGTTGTCAGCAAAGGTGCGGTCGAGTCGGCGACGCCGATCAACGGCGACCTCAAGCCCATCGAGGAGATCATTGTCCGCGCGCGCGTGGAGGGAAACCTCGTGGGCGTGTACGCGCGCGAAGGACAACGCGTGGCGCGTGGGCAAGTCCTCGCGCGCTTCGACAACGCCACGCAGGAAAGCGATCGCGTCTCCGCAGTCGCCGAACGCGAAGCGGCGCGCTCCGACGTGAACAACGCCCAGTGGAACTTCGATCAGGCCCAGGAGCTCTTCAAGGCAGGAGCGATTCCCGAACGCGATCTGCGTACCGCGGAGCAGGCGCTGGCAGTGGCGAAGGCCCGCCTTGCCGCCGCCGATGCGCGCGTGAAGGCGGCCAGTCAGACCGATGACGACACGCGCGTCGTGGCTCCGACAAGCGGCGTCGTTGCGCTGCGCAATGTCGAGGCGGGCGAGCACGTCACGCGCGGCGCACAACTCTTTACGGTTGTGCGAAATGACGTCCTCGAGCTCGAAGCGGCGGTGCCGGCTCGTCTCTCCGAAAACGTGCGGGCTGGCCAACTCGTTAGGTTCGTCGCGGCGGGGAGACAGCTCGAAGGGCGTGTCGCGCGAGTGAGCCCTACGATCAACCCGGCGAACCGCTCCGTCACGATCTACATCCAGGTCCCCAATCGCGATGGGTCACTGAAAGGAAACACATTCGCGACGGGACGCGTGATCGGACGCACGGTGACCAATACGCTGGTGATACCCACGGCGGCGCTGCGCCAGTCCCAGCAATCCACTACTCCCTTTGTCTACCGCATCGCGGACGACGTCGTGGAGCATGCTCCAGTGACGTTAGGCGTGGTGGACGAAGGTGTGGGGATGGCCGAGGTGGTGCAGGGGCTCCGGGAAGGGGACCGGATCATCGTCGGGAACCTGGGGACACTCGGCGCCGGCATGCGGGTGAGTATCATCTCGACTGAGCGCGGACGCGCGCGTGGAGTCGCCTCAGACACCACGAAGGGCCGTCCGCTACAGCCACTTCCTAAGCGTTAGGCACATGTTCCTCTCCGACGTATCGATCAAGCGTCCGGTGTTCGCGACGATGATGATGCTGGCGCTCGTCGTGCTTGGCATTGTGTCGTATAAACGCCTCGCCATCGACGAGTATCCGGACATCACGTACCCCGTGGTGATGGTGCAGACCGCGTATCCCGGCGCCTCACCCGAAGTAATGGAGCGCGACGTCTCGCGTCCGATCGAAGAGTCGCTCAACACCGTGCAGGGGATCCGCGAGATCACCTCGACGTCGTTCGAGGGGAGCTCGATGGTGCGCGTGATGCTGCAGCTGGGCACCAATCCGATGGAAGCGCAACAGGACGTCGTTTCCAAAGTCGCGCGTGTCCGCCGTGTGCTTCCGCCCGATGCGGACGATCCGGTCGTGATCCGGTTCGACCCGAACGAGCGCGCGATCATGTCGATCGCCATCCAGAGTCACGAGCGCCCGATCCGGGATCTCACGGATCTCGCAGATCAGGTCATCGCCAATCGGATCGAGGCGATTCCTGGAGTCGGCGGCGTCAATGTGTTAGGCGGGACCCCGCGGCAGATCCGCGTGACGTTGAATCACGATGCGATGGTCGCGTACGGCATCAGCCCGTCGCAGGTCTCTGCGGCACTGGCGCGCGAGAATCAGGAGGTGCCGGCGGGACGCGTATGGCGCGGCGAGCAGGAGAAGCTCGTGCGCGTCACCGGCCGCATTACCGATCCGACGGCCTTCGCGGATGTGGTTGTCGCCGTCCGCAACGGCGTGCCAGTCAAGGTGCGCGACCTGGGCCGCGTGATCGACGGCGCCGCGGAGCCGCGCTCGGCGGCGTTCATGAACGATGTGCGCGCGGTGTCGGTGGAGGTGCAAAAGATCTCGGGGTCGAATACCGTGGAAGTGGCGGACGCCGTTAGGCGCGTCGTGGAGGAACTGGGCGGGACACTTCCGCCGGACATCAGTCTGACGGTGATCCGTGACGACTCCGTGAAGATCCGCCACGCCCTGTCCGACGTGCAACTGACGATCATGCTCGGCGCGGTGCTGACGATCGCCATCATCTATCTCTTCCTGAACTCGTGGCGGTCGACGGTGATCACCGGCCTCACGTTGCCGGTGTCGATCATCTCCGCGTTTTTCATCATGTGGGCGTTCAACTTCACGTTGAACACGATGACGCTGCTGGCCCTGTCGCTGTCGATCGGCCTGCTCATCGACGACGCGATCGTGGTGCGAGAGAACATCGTTAGGCACCTCGAGATGGGGAAAGATCATGACCGCGCGGCGCGCGAGGGCACCAACGAGATCGGCCTGGCGGTCATCTCCACATCGCTGGCCGTGGTTGCGGTGTTCTTCCCCGTCGCCTTCATGGGCGGCCAGATCGGCAAGATCTTCTTCCAGTTCGGCGTTACCGTGGCCTTCGCCGTGCTCGTCTCATTGTTCGTGTCGTTCACGCTCGACCCGATGTTGTCCAGCAAATGGTATGACCCTGAGGTCGAGCACGGTGGTCATGAGGCGACGCGGAGAAAGACGCGCAATCCGATCCGCAAGTTCGCCTTTGCCTTCGACGATGCGTTCGAGCGGACGGCAGATCGGTACAAGAACTGGCTTGGTTGGGCGCTGCATCGTCGCTGGTGGATGGTCGGCGGGGCTGCCGCCTCGATCGCGACGGCGTTCGCCGTGTTCGGCTTCTTGGGCTTTACGTGGATCCCCGACTATGACGCGGGCGAGTTCGACGTCAACTTCCGCGTACCGCCCGGCTCACGTATCGAGTACACGCTGAGCAAAGGGCAGGAGATCGCTTCGTTCCTGCGTGCGCAACCCGAAGTCGACTTTACGTACCTCAACATCGGTGGCGGCTTCCGCGGCGGAGCGAATAGCGGAGGGATCTACGTTAGGCTGAAGCCGCGCCACGAGCGCGAGAGGTCGCAGGTCGACATCATCACCGATCTGCGCCAGCGCCTCACGCAGATCCCAGGCGTGCGTCCGAACATCGGCGGCACTCGCAGCATCTTTGGCGGGATGGGGCAACCGATCCGCATCTTCGTTCAGGGACCGGAACCCACTCGGCTCAAGATTGCGGCCGAGCAGGTGCTACAGACCATCCGCAACGTACCGGGGCTCGCCGAGCCCACGTCGAGTGACGAGGGAGAAATTCCTCAGCTCGACGTGCGCGTGGATCGACAGCAGGCGTGGGCTGCTGGTCTCGGAATTAGCAGCATCGCGTCGACGCTGCAGCCGCTCTTCCAGGGGCAACGTGCGACGCGGTGGGACGATCCCAACGGCTATCAGCACGACGTCATCGTCGTGTATCCCGACTCGATGCGCGTGTCGCCTGAGGACGTGGCGCGGATTCCCGTGCTGAGCAGCAACGTCGATCCGCGCACGGGACAGGCAGCCACGGTCCCATTGGCTCAAGTGGCGGACATCCGTGCGGGTGTCGGTCCGCAGCAGATCGAGCGCCGCAGCCTCGAGCGGCAGATCTCGTTAGGTGCCGGCGTGCTTCCCGGTCACAGCATGGGGACCGTGGCCGACGCCGCGCGCGATACGATTGCGCGGATCGGTTTGCCGACGGGGTACCGCGCCGTGTTCGGTGGTGATGTGCAGAACCTCGAGGAGACGAAGGGCTACGTGCTCGAAGCAATCCTGCTGGCCGTCATCTTCATCTATTTGATCCTGGCCTCGCTCTTCGGCTCATTCGTGCAGCCGCTTTTCGATCATGCTGGCGTTGCCGCTCTCGTTCCTGGGCGTCGCGTTAGGGTTGCTGGTCACCGGCGGCACGCTGAACGTGATGTCGATGATCGGGATCATCATGTTGATGGGGTTGGTGACGAAGAACGGCATCTTGCTGGTCGACTTTGTCAACAAACAGCGGGAACGCGGAGTGGAGCGTCGCGAAGCCATCCTCAATTCGGCGCGGATCCGCCTGCGGCCAATCATCATGACGCCGGCGGCGATGATCTTCGGCATGCTTCCCTTGGCGCTCGCGTTAGGCGAGGGCGCCGAGCAGCGTGCGCCCATGGCCCACGCCGTGATCGGCGGGTTGGTGACATCGACGATATTGACCCTGTTCGTGGTGCCCTGCGCGTACACTTTGCTGGACGATCTCGCCGCGAAGGTCGTGAAGCGGAAACCTGTTGCTGAGGCGACGCCAGAGGCTGTGTACGGAGACTAACAAGGGACAGGGAGTGTGGAGCACGGAGCGTGACGTCCTTGGCTCCCCGCTCCCCGCTCCGCGCTCCCTCGCTCCAATTAGCGTAACGACCGGCCGCAGCCGTGATACGCAGTTCCATCGAGCGTCACCGCAACAGTGTGCGTCATTTCCTCGCCACTCATCGCGTCGTGGCACACGGCGCGCCGGATGACGACCGTTAGGCGATGCCGGTCGTCGCGCGTGTCATAGCGTAGGGTTCCGGCCGAGTCGCGTGGTGCCGTGGCGGGGAGCGTGACCTTCTTCTCTCCGTAATCTGCCAGCATATAGATCGACTTTTCGTTGTCGACCTCGAGCATCCACCCAGGCTCCTGACCGATCGCGCGAAAGTCAACACCACGCCGCCGGGCATCTTCCCATGGCGCTCCTGCTGGCTGAGGCCTAACGCTGGTGTCAATGGCTGCACTGTCGGTTGCAGTGGTGTCGCGACCCGGTTCTCGCCCCTGGCTGCACGCGACTATTGCGATCACTGGCAACAGCCTTGCAGCAAACTTCGGGGTTTGCCCAGCGAATCGCTCTGTTAGGCCGATCGACATTTCGCGTTTCAAGAGAGGAGGTGGGATGCCGCCTACCCACAAGCCGGCGGGATATACGACGGTGTCGCCGTATCTTATCGTCGACGGCGCGAGTCGAACAATCGAATGGCTGGAGCGGGTGCTGAGCGCGATCGTACTACGTCGTTTCGCGGACTCGTCAGGCAGGCTCATGCACGCCGAAGTGCGTATAGACGACACCGTAGTGATGCTTGCAGACAGCACCGACGGTTGGCCCGCGCTACCCGCGCACGTCCATGTTTATGTGCCTGACGTCGATTTAACCTATCGGCGCGCGCTCGAGGCCGGTGCTACATCGGTCCAAGTGCCCGAAAAGAAGGAGGACGATGATAGACGAGGTGGCGTCAAGGACCCTGGCGGCATAACGTGGTGGCTGGCCACGAAAGTTGCGTGACCTACGCACGTTAGGCGGGTCAAGTGAACGCGTTTTCCCCGCAGTGGTACTCCATCTTTCTCGACAGTATCGCGCCGGAGCAGACGGAAGCTGAGGTTGCCTTTGTCGCGCGCTGTGCGCCGCTCGAGACACATCCACGGCTTCTGGACCTATGCTGTGGATCCGGGCGTCATGCAAACGAATTGGCCCGGCGAGGTTATCGCGTTGTCGGCGTAGACACCAATACGGCAGCGTTGGAGCGCGCACGGGCCGCGGCCCCCGAGGGTGCGACGTATGAAGCGCTCGACATGCGGACACTGGACTCGCTGCAGGAGTTCGACGTTGTCTTGAATTTGTGGGCGAGCTTTGGCTACTTCGACGACGCAACGAATGAACATGTCCTCCGGCAGGTATGCACCAAACTTCGGCCGGGTGGACGCGTGGTGATGGATCTATACAACCGCGACCATATGCTGCGTCTGCCGGCGGAAGAGCCGGCGGTACGCCATGGAGTGCAGATTGATACGCGCCGTTCGTGGTTAGGCAACCGTCTGCGCGTGCAAGTGGCTTACTCCAGCGGCGGGGCGGACGAATTCGAGT
>DATFBW010000260.1:0-25946 GCA_035253645.1 Gemmatimonadaceae bacterium
GAGCTGATCCTCCTGCGAGCTGAAGCGAACATCGGGAACGGCAACCTCGTTGCCGCGCTCACCGACATCAACCTGATTCGCACGCGCTCCGGCGGACTGGCTCCGTACACGGGGCCCATCACAGCAACGGCGGTACTGGACGAGCTGCTCTACAACAAGCGGTATTCGCTGTATTTCGAAGGGCACCGCTGGATCGATCTGCGGCGTTACAACCGGTTAGGCACGCTACCGCGCGACCGGGCCACGCATCGCGTGTTCTCGGCATTCCCGTTCCCCGCCAATGAGTGCCTGGCGCGTACGCCCCAGCCGTCAACTGGATGCACGCCGTTGGCGGGACAGTAGGCTAACGACTGAGGTCTGAGGTCTGAGGTCTGAGGTCCGAGGTCCGAGGTCAGGGTCTGCTGAATTAGCGACCCTGGCCTCGCTCCGCTTCGAAGCCGTTTGGCTCGACGATTCGTGCCAGACTTGCGTGCGCCTGGGCGATCTGCACACGCACCGCGTTAGGCCCCGTTCCGCCTGCGATGTCGCGACGTGCGACAGAGCGTTCTGCGGAGAGAGCTTCGCGCGCGTCCGGCCCAAACGCGGAGTGCGCAGCCGCGATCGTTTCCGGAGAGAGTGCCTGCAGATCCTTCCCCTCCGTCTCAGCCGTACGCAGCAGTTCACCGACAACGCGGTGAGCTTCCCGGAAGGTCACACCCCGCTCAACGAGATAATCCGCCAGATCTGTCGCCATCATTGTTGTGGCAACAGCGGATCGCATGCGTTGGCGATCGCACGTAAGCTCCTCCACGGTTCCGGAAACGCCGGGCAACACCAGCAGCATGGCATCGACGGCATCGAAGAGCGCGCGCTTGTCGTCCTGGAGGTCCTTGTTGTAACCCGTCGGAAGACCTTTCATGGTGCCTAACAACGCCACGAAGTCACCCAGCATGCGCGCTGCGGATCCACGCGCGATCTCCAGCGCGTCAGGGTTGCGCTTCTGGGGCATCATGCTGGAACCGGTCGTGAACGTGTCGCCGAATTTCACGAAGCCGAATTCGCTGCTGCCGAACAGGATGACGTCCTCCGCCAGCCGCGAGACGTGAGCGCCGAGCAAAGAAAGCGCGAACAGCAGCTCAGCCACGAAATCACGGTCGGAAACCGCGTCGATCGAATTCTTCGACAGCTGCTGAAAACCCAAGGCACCCTGCAGGAGCACTCGCGACACGGGGAATGCGCAGCCAGCGACAGCTCCGGAGCCTAACGGGAGCGTGGAGGAAGAGCGCGCGACGCCCGCCAGGCGTTGGCGATCGCGATCGAGCGGCCAGAAGTGCGAAAGGAACCAGTGCGCGGCAGATACGGGTTGCGCGCGCTGCAGATGCGTGTAGGCCGGCATGATGACGTCTTGCAAACCTTCAGCATGAGTCAGCAGGACCTGCTGCAGTTGACGCACCTGAGCGTCCAGCTCATCACACGTATCCATGAGCCACATGCGTGTCGCTGTCGCTACCTGATCGTTGCGCGAGCGTCCCGTATGCAACTTCGACGCAACGTCGCCGACCTCTTCGTGCAACATCCGATCGATCATCGTGTGCACATCTTCGTCGGATGCTTCCGGACGCGCTCCGCTGGCAAGACGCTCGGCGACGAGGTCCAGGCCACGTTCGATTGCCTGGCATTCCTCGTGAGAAAGAACGCCGGCAGTCCAGAGGGCCATCGCCCATGCCTTTGAAAGGCGGACGTCGAAGGGCCACAGACGGAAATCGACGCCGATCGACTTGTTGACCGCATCGAGCGCGGCGGCTGTGCGGGCGCCGAAGCGCCCTCCCCACAGCCGATGGGAAGGGGCTTCGTTAGGCGCCTGCTCGGATGCCTCCGCAAGCCGAACAGGCGCGTCTCGGCGCGCGCGCGGGTGTGGCGAGAAATCGGCAGGCATGGTCACGGCGCGCGCCGGCGCCGGCGCATCCGCCGTTAGGTCCGGCCGATTCACGCGATCTCCAGCTCCGATGTCGTCGGTGTGCTCTCGAGCTTTCCCTCGCGCACCAACTCCTGATCCTTGAGTGCGCGCACACGTTGGCTGAGGCCGAAGAGTCGGATGAATCCGCCTGCGTCGGCCTGCTCGTACACGTCGTCCTCACCGAAGGTGACGAAACGCTCGTCATAGAGCGCATGATCGCTCTGCCGTCCCGCGATCGTTACGACACCACGATTCAGGCTCAACGCGACTGTGCCAGTAACGCGCTGCTGAACGACGTCGACGAACGCGTCGTATGCGTGCCGTTCGGTGGTCCACCAGCGCCCCTCGTAAACGAGGTCTGCATAACGCGGGGCCAGGAGGTCCTTCGCCGCCATCGTGCGTCGGTCGAGCACGAGCATTTCGAGCTCGCTGAGCGCAGTGTAGAGCAATGTCCCGCCGGGCGTCTCGTAAATGCCGCGTGACTTCATGCCGATGAGGCGATCTTCGACGATATCGGCGCGTCCCACGCCATGCCGGCCGCCGATCTCGTTTAACACGGTCAGTAGCTCCAGTGCGTCGAGTTTCTCGCCGTTAACGGAAACTGGCGTGCCGCTCTCGAAACCGATGACGACTGTCTCCGCGTTCTTGGGCGCGTCCGCCGGATCTGTCGTTAGGAGGAAGAGGTCTTTCGGCGGTGCCTGATTCGGATCCTCCAGGATGCCGCCCTCGTGCGAGACGTGCCAGATATTCCGGTCGCGCGAATAGATCTTCTTCGCCGTCGCCGCCACGGGGATGTTGCGTTCCGCTGCATAACGCAGCGCGTCTTCCCTGCTGCGGATGTCCCAGAGACGCCACGGAGCGATGACCTTGAGCTCCGGGGCGAACGTCATGTAGGTGAGCTCAAAGCGCACCTGGTCGTTCCCCTTACCTGTGCACCCGTGTGCGAGCGCATCGGCTCCAATGGCCTTGGCGATCTCGACTTGACGCTTGGCGAGGATCGGCCGGGCCATGGACGTGCCTAACAAGTATTTGCGGTTGTAGACGGCACCCGCGCGGAGCGTGGGCCAGATGAACTCTTCCACAAATTCCTTGCGCAGGTCTTCCACATGACACTCGGCGGCGCCCGATGCGAGCGCCTTTTCGCGCACGCCGCGGAGCTCATCGTCGCCCTGGCCAACGTCCCCGGCCACACAAACGACGCGCGCATCGTAGTGCTCGCGCAGCCACGGCACGATGATCGACGTATCAAGCCCACCGGAATATGCCAAGACGATAGTCTGCATTTTCATGATCCCCAGTTTCTATTTCTATTCAGATACACTGCATAATCATAAATTGCACCAGCTCGGCGCAAGTGGCCGAGTGCGTTGGGGCATCGGAAGTTACGACCGATTTCGCCGCTCAAGCCTTTGAAGCACGTTGCAGCTTCTTTTCTGCCCTTTCGCGGGCAGCGGCGGAGCGGCAAACCACGAGGATCGCGTTCTCGCCGCCGAGGGTACCGATGACTTCGGGCCATCCGGCCGCATCGATGGCTTCGGCAACGGGTTGGGCACCACCGGCCATCGTTTTCACCACAATCAGCTCACCCACCCCTTCGAGCGAAGAAAAGAATTGTGGGAGGACGTCTTCAACTTGGGCACGATTGTCGGAGGCTGCGTACGTGCCGCTTGCTGCGTAGCGCGGTCCGTCGGGCGTAGGGATGCGGGCGAGGCGAAGCTCGCGGAGGTCGCGAGAGAGTGTCGACTGCGTGACGGCCCAGCCCCGTTCCTCGAGCAGTGTTCGCAGCTCCTCTTGGCTCGAGATGACTTGAGCCTGGATGAGATCGAGGATGGCGCGGTGGCGTTGCCGTTTGTTCACGAGAATCGAGTGAAGGACCGAGTGCATAAGATGCGCGCTCTGTAGGCTGCGGCAATTGACACGGGCCGGTCGCAACTTTATGCATTAATCGTGCATACAATACCCGTGGGTGTCCTCGGGGCCAGCGGCTATGCTGGTCGCGAGCTTTGCTCTCTCATCGCGAGTCATCCGTCCCTGTCTCTCGCCTTCGCTACCGCGAACGAGCGACGGGGGGATCGCGCGCGATTTGGTGCACACGAGGTCACGTTCGTCGCGACGGACGATGCCCCATTGAACAAGGCGGAGCTCGTGTTTTCAGCGCTCCCGCACGGGGCGTCGAAGGTGTGGATCGATCGGGTGCGGTCGCAGGGCATCCGTGCGATCGACCTTTCGTCCGACTTACGCCCGGGAAGTGGCGTGGCAGGGGTGCCTTATGGATTAACCGAGCTCGCGCGGCCCGAGCTCGCGGGCGCCGAGCTAATAGCGAACCCTGGGTGTTATCCGACTGCTGTTCTCCTCGCGCTCGCCCCGCTGTTTGCGGAACGGCTGGTCGCACCCGGAGCAACCGTCACCGTCAATGCGGCGAGTGGCGTGACCGGGGCCGGCAATTCACCGAAGACCGAGCTGCTGTTCGGGGAAGTCATCGAGGACTATCGCGCCTACGCGGTCGGCAACGAGCATCGTCACCTCGCCGAGATGCAGGCGACGGCGCATTCGTTAGGCGCCGATGTGGATATCCTGTTCACTCCTCACCTGCTCCCGGTCTCCCGCGGAATCGTGGCGACAATAGCCGTGCCCGTCGTCTCGTCGCTCGAGGATCCCCTCGGTATCTGGCAGCGGTTTTACACCGGTGAGCGTTTCGTCGAGATCACGCCAGAGATTCCGGCGTTGCGCGACGTCGTGCGTCGCAACGTGGCGCGCATTTCGGTGCGGCATGCGGCCGGCGTCCGCCAGCCAACATTGCTCGTCATCTCGGCTATCGACAACCTCATGAAAGGCGCCGCGGGCCAGGCTGTGCAGAATGCCAACCTCGCGTTAGGCATCCCCGAGCCCACGGGGCTCCCGCAGTGAGCGTGCAACCCGCAGCTCCTGTGTCGGGCAACGGCGCGTCCGGGACAAAACGCCTGCTGCGCGTCATCAAGGTTGGTGGCCGGGCACAGCGGGACGAGCGCCTGCCGGCCGCGTTAGCAGCTCTCGCACGGAATGGTGAGAAGCTCGTGCTCGTCCACGGCGGTGGTGATCAGATCAGCGAGCTTCAGCGCCGTTTCGGGCGGCAACCCGAGTTCGTAAATGGGCGCCGCGTCACCACCAAAGAAGACCTCGAAATCATCCGCATGGTGCTTTCGGGGAGCACGAACAAGGAGTTGGTCGCCGCGCTCGTCGACGCAGGCGTCCACGCGATCGGGCTGTCGGGCGAAGACGCGGGGATCATAACCGGCCCGCGGGCATTTGATGGCGCGTTAGGCGAAGTGGGCACGCCCGAGCGGGTTGCCGCAGAGCCCGTGCTGCTGCTGCTCGAGCATGGCTATACGCCGGTACTTTCTCCGGTCGCACGCGACAGCGCGTCCGGCAAACCGCTGAATGTAAATGGCGACGATGCCGCCGCCGCCGTCGCTGTCGCGTTAGGCGCCACTGAGCTGACCTTCGTGGGCGACGTCCCGGGAGTTCTCGACGAGTCGGGCGAGGTAATCGCGGAGCTGTCGCCCGAAGCTGCCGAGATGCTCATCGCACAAGGCTCGGCAACCGGCGGGATGATCGCAAAGCTACAAGCCGCGCAGCCGGCGCTCCGTGGCGGCGTGCGTCGCGTTCGCATTACAGGGGTCGATACGTTAGCGCTGCCTAACGGCGGCACGACTCTTCTTCCGGCCGGACTGGCCCACGTTCCATAACATGGCAACCGTCGTCTCGCCCACTATGGCCAATGCGCCTTCGCAGCTGTTGGGTGTGTACAAACGCGCCCCGATGGAGCTGGTACGCGGCGAAGGCGTGCGCCTGTTCGATGCCGCCGGCAATGCGTACATCGACTTTACGGCCGGCATCGGGGTCAACGCGTTAGGCTACGGGGACGAACGGTTGCAGGCCGTGATCCGTGATGCCGCGGATGGCTTGGTGCACGTATCGAATCTGTTCCGCACGGCGCCCGGCGAGCGGCTCGCCGCTCGGCTCGTGCAGCTGTCCTTTGCCGATCAGGTGTTCTTCTGCAACTCGGGAGCTGAGGCCAACGAAGGGGCATTCAAGTTCGCGCGCCGCTGGGCGCGCGGGTTGCCGGATGGCAACGGCGCGAAACACGAGATTCTCGCGCTGCGTGGCTCATTCCATGGCCGGCTGTTCGGGACGCTCGCAGCGACCGACCGTGCGAATTATCGCGCGCCGTTCCGCCCGCTGGCGGGCGGCATCAGCATCGTGGAACGAGATATCCAGGACCTTTCGGTGGCGATGGACCCCGAGACAGTCGCCGCCGTGATCGTCGAACCGATTCAAGGAGAAAGCGGAGTCCGCGTACTCGATAGCGGATTCTTGCGCGACCTCCGTGCGCTTGCCGACGAACGCAAGGCTGCCCTCATCTTCGATGAGATTCAATGTGGGCTAGGGCGTTCCGGAGCATTGTTCGCCTACCAGGCGAGCGGAATTGTGCCCGACATCATGACGCTGGCAAAGCCGCTGGCGGGCGGTCTGCCGATGGGTGCAATCCTCGTCACGGACGCAATCGCGCAGGCGATGAAGCCGGGCGATCACGGATCGACGTTCGGCGGTGGGCCATTCGTCGCCAGTGTTGCGCTGCATGTCGTCGAGCGCCTCTCAGATGCCGAGTTGCTCAAAACGGTGCGCGCGCATGGCGAGTGGTTAGGCGGAGAGCTCCAGAGGATGAAGGAGCGATCGGGTGCGATCCGCGCTGTGCGTGGACGCGGGTTGATGTGGGGTATCGATGTAGCCGATCCCGCCGCCGAGGTCATCGCGCGAGCGCGCGAGGGGGGACTGCTCCTCGTCTCGGCCGGCGAGTACACCGTCCGTCTGTTGCCCCCGCTCGTGATTTCGCGGGCCGATCTCTCCGCGGGGCTGGCGATCCTGGAACGGGCGCTGGCTGCCTAACGCGCTAAAAGATTACACCGAAGGTGACCGGGATCATCGAGATCCCTTTCGTATCCACGATTCCACGCTCGGTATAGACGTTGTTGATGCGCGCTTCCACGAACGCTTCCAGGCCAAACAGCCGGAGCTGAAGGCCACCGCCGCCGTTGATCGCGAATTCCACGGAGCTTTCGGGACTCGTGGAGCTGAATTGCGCGGGATCCACGTTGATAGCTCCCACACCCGCCATCACATAGAAGCGCACCGGACCGGTGCCTAACGGGAGCGTGAGGTTCAGCAGACCGCCTAACATCTTGGTGGCGTCGTCCGCGAACGCCGTCTCGCCGGTGGGGGAGAACAGATCCTTGAGTTTGAGCCTGCTGTAATTGACGTCGGTTCGCAGGTTGATTGGAAAGCTGCCGAGCCTGATGAGCAGCGATCCGTGAATGGTATAACCCGGATCATATCGATCGGCGAACTCACCGACGGGAACACTGGCGCCGCCGCCAAGGAGGATTCGGATCGGCCGGCTGGACCGCGCAACGCCGAAGTCCGTGGGCTGCGCGAACGCCACGTGACTGACAACGACTATGGCCAACGCAGTGAGCAGGCTCTTTTTCAGCACGGCCATCTCCTTAATGCGGTATGTCTCGGCGCCAATTTACCCGTGAAAGCGTTACGCAACACGAGGCCAGGCGGTGCACTCGCCCGTTCGCGGGGTAAATTCATGCCGACCTATTCCATAAGAGCCAAATGCTGCGTCACGCTGGATTCTTTCTCTCTGTTTTCGGTCTGGCTCCCTCGCTTCTCGCGCAAACGGCCGCGCGGCCGCCACAGCTGGTCGTTTTCCTGACAATCGATCAACTGCGGCCGGACTATTTCCAGCGTTTCGAGAATCAGCTCACTGGTGGGTTGGGGAAGCTCGCGCGCGAAGGTGCGGTTTTTCTCAATGGCTTCCAGGATCACGCGAATACCGAAACCGCACCAGGGCACGCATCAACGATGTCCGGCCGTTTTCCACGCAGCACCGGAATTGTCGCGAACAGCGCGGGTGTGGAGGATCGGCAAGCGCCGCTCGTGGGTGATCGAGGGCAGGGTGCGTCGCCATTCCGCTTCCGGGGGACGACGCTGATCGACTGGATGCGGATCCGGAACCCGGCGACGCGGGCTCTTTCGGTCTCGCGCAAGGATCGCGGCGCGATTTTGCCGTTAGGCAGAGCGCATCAGGAAGTGTACTGGTATTCCGGCGCCCGTTTTACAACCAGCACGTATTACCGAGACACGTTGCCAGACTGGGTGAATCAGTTCAACGCGCGCAAGCTGCCCCAGCGATTCGCGGGCGCCCGGTGGGAGCCAGTTCTCGCGCCTAACGCGTACCCCGAGCCCGACAGCGTGGCCACCGAGTCGGCCGGTCGCGATTTCGTATTTCCGCATCTGTTTCCCGCGGATTCCGCGCGGGCAGCGGCGTGGGTGCAGGAAACCCCCATGATGGATGAGATCACGCTCGGCTTTGCGCTCGCCGGGGTTCAAGCGATGTCCCTTGGCGCGACTGACGGCGTGACCGACATGCTGGCCATCTCACTTTCGTCGACAGACGCCGTTGGCCACCGTTACGGGCCGGATTCGCGTGAGCTGCACGACCAAATCATCAGGGTAGACCGCTACCTCGCCGCGTTTTTCGATTCGCTGTTCGCCCTGCGTGATTCGACCCGCATCGTCGTGGCGCTGACGGCGGATCATGGCGTAACACCGGTGCCTAACGCAAAGTCTCGCGATCCGAATCAGGGAACCGGCTTCGTGGACCTCACGCCGACGCTGCAAGCCTTCTTCGCTCCGCTCCGAGCCCGCGGGCTGGGTGAGAACGTGGTGGCGTATTCGATCGACATGCTGTTTATGGATCGCGAGACTGTGCGCGCGAGTGGCACGGACCCGGACGCCCTCTCGCGCGCGTTTGTAAATGCGGTCCGTGCAGTTCCGGGCGTCATGCGAGCTGACCTGGTATCAGAGCTGGCGCGGCACGACACAACGCGTGATTACGTCGCACGACGCTGGCTGCACATGATCCCACCTGATCTCCCTGCTACCGTTGCGGTGACGCTCAAGCCGTATTGGCTTTGGAATGGGATTCCAATCGCCACGCATGGAAGTCCGCACGATTCCGATGCAAGGGTCCCGATCATCTTCTGGGGATACGGTGTCAAACCCGGCCGGCACAATCGCGTTGCGAGGGTCGTCGATATGGCGCCCACTTTAGCCGCGATCCTCCGCGTGGCGCCGCTCGAACGGCTGGATGGCCTGGTGTTGCGCGAGGCGGTTCGTTAGGCGCTATCGGCGCCAAAGCAGCGACGCAATCACCGCGCTCGCGACGAGGACGAGCCAGATCGCGATCAAAAGATCGCCCCATGATCGGGACCGTGTGACTTCGCGCGCGGGCTCGATCGGTGCCTCAGGGATTTCCACGCCCACCACCTCGGGTTCTGCGGCTGCTATTGCTGAGGGCTCTATTCCCTCTTCATCGATCTCGACTTCCACACGAAGCGGGACGTCTGGCAGCGGCTCTGGTGGTGGAGGCTCGTCCACCTGCACGGCATGTTCGACCGCAGGTGGTTCCGCAGCAGCCTCAGTGGCTGGAGCCTCGCCAGAGATCACGGGCTCCTCTGCGGCGGGCGACTCCGGTTCCGCGAGGTCCACTAACGCCGGTTCTGGAGCCGTTTCGGCTCGAACCTCCTGTTCCGCAACTTCTTCGATCGTAGCTGCGAGAGCGAGATCGACTGCGATGATTTCCAGGTCCTCCCCTTCCTCCTGGGGCCGCGCGAACTCGTTTTGCGCTTCAGGCTCTATGTGGACCTCGATCGGCAGCGCGACCTCCTCGGGCTCGTTAGGCGCGACTGCACGCTCCGGGGTCGGTCCAGTTTCGGCAGTCTGCGTCACTTCCTCGGCGATGTCCTCTGGTTCGGGGACGTAGCCAACGGCGTGGCGGCGCTTTGCCAAGTAGGCTCGCGGCAGACGGGCGCCCTTTTTGGTGCGGGTGCCGACGGCTGGTGGCTCCACCGACGGCTCGTGTGCCCATGCCGGGGCATCGTCAGGCGCAGGCGATGGGGGCTGCGAGGGTAGACCGTCGCCATTTCGGGACTGCGGAGCTGAGGGCTCAGGGTCCTGAGCAGCAAACTCCGGGTGGTAGACCACCACTGGCTGATCGGCTCGCGGTGGCTCCAGAGCCATGATGGCGACCCGGCCACAGCGCGGTCCGACCTGATGCAGGCTCCCGGAACAGGCGCAGCCGAGGGACGTTGCCACATCAATCATGACGTGTTCGCGCCACACGAGAGTTTGCGCGAGATCCGTCGCGAACGTCGGCTGCGTCACCTCCCGTAGCATCCGGCCCTCAGTGGCCTGCCAGAGCGCTTCTTGTGAAGGGCACCCCCCTGGCAGGGAGAAATTGCGTCGTCGATCCGGTGGGAGGACCGAATCGAAGACCGCTGGCATGTCTGCCAGCACGATCCCGCGTTCCGTGAGGTCGTGCAGGAAGTCGTTAGGCATGTACCGTTCATCGATCGCCGTGCTGCGCGCACCTGGACACGCACCGAGATAGGTGATGTGAACTGCGCGAGGCGAAAACGCTGCACGGACATATCGAGCCGCTGCCACTGGCGGTGCAGCGGTCTGAACCATAGAGGGCAATAAGTGTTTGCCGCTCGCCAACAACCGCTCGCGCACGTGCGGACACGTGCACTGAATCACTGGATCGCGACCGCGATATTGCAGATCTTCGAGAACGGCCTGTGCGACGAGCTCGTCGCCCCAACTTGCTGGGACGACAACTTCATAACCGGCTTGATAACAGGCGTGCACGAGCTGCACCGGTGTGGCCGGCAGCGCGGCAAGCAGCAAATCATTGCCGATTATTGCAACCGAAAGCGGATGCGGAGCCGTCAGGTGCGCGGAAGGCTGCGCACGGACGTGACGAAGGACCGGAGACCGCGCGCAGATTCTCCGGAACGGCGGGGATGATGGGCTCGGTATATTGTCACTGTGGCAACGTGAGTGCCATCACACTCTTGAATACTGTGAATCGTTCGCTGGACCCGGCAGAAATTGCCCGGTATGCACGTCAAATCGCTCTTCCAGAAATTGGCGTCAATGGTCAGCAGCGCCTAAAGAACGCGCGGATCATTGTGATCGGAGCGGGTGGACTTGGCTCGCCCGTCGCGTCGTACCTGGCAGCGGCCGGCGTCGGCACGCTCGGCATTCTGGACTGCGATGCTGTCGACTTATCCAACCTGCATCGGCAGCTCCTGTATACGACTGCCGACATAACCTCGCGAAAAGCTGTGAAGGCGGCCGAACGCCTGCGCGCGCTCAATCCGAACACGGAGGTTATTCCGATCGACGTCGAGTTACGGCGCGAGAACGCGCTCGAAATTTTGCGTGGCTATGACGTCGTCGTCGATGGTACCGACAGTTTCCAAACGCGCTATCTCGTCAACGACACGTGTGTGCTGCTGGGGATACCTAACGTGTACGGAAGCGTTCTGCGCTTCGATGGTCAGGTGACGGTTCTGGGGGCACCTAACGGGCCGTGTTATCGCTGTCTCTTCCCCGTCCCGCCACCTCCGGGATCTGTGCCCAATTGCGCCGAAGCTGGTGTCCTCGGCGTCCTGCCGGGCCTGGTCGGCATGCTGCAGGCGACGGAAGCGATAAAGCTCGTCCTGGGGCAAGGCGATGCGCTCGTCGGACGCCTGTTATTGATCGATGCGTTAGGCGCTCGCTTCACGACGGTCGCGATTCAGAGAGACCCGCGCTGCGTGTCCTGCGGAACGCGCGAGCTGCGCGAGCTGCCGGACTACGAGGCATTTTGCTCGACGCGTGATGCAACGCCCGATTCCGGCGCAGTGCAGGACATTACCCCGCGCGAGCTCGCGGTGTGGCAACAGGCACAACGCGAGGTTTCGGTCCTCGACGTACGCGAGCCGTGGGAGTGGGAGTTGGGGCACATCGCGGGGGCGCAGCTCGTTCCGCTGCCCGAGCTTATCCGTCAGGCGCACACGCTGGATCCTGCGAAGGAGGTCGTGCTCTATTGTCATCATGGGACTCGTGCACATGCCGCGGCCCAGCGCCTCGTAGCGTTAGGCTTCCGCCACGTCTACATCTTGGCTGGCGGGATCGATGCCTGGTGCGTGCACGTCGATCCCACAATGCCGCGCTACTGATACGTGGGGATTCTACTGGTCGTCGTCGTCGCAGCCGCGGTGTTGGCCTCGGTGCTCCTCGCGGCACGCAAGCAGAGGCTCAGGGCAGCGGACCGGCAAGTGGCCGCTCACTTGCCGTTAGGCAGCGGTGGGCTCATTGCGGGAGCGCAGCCGTGGAGCCACGACGCGCACGCGCGCGCCGCTCTCCTCATACATGGTTTTGGAGACACGCCGCAATCACTCATGCCTCTCGCGGAGCGCCTGGCGGAGGCGGGATGGTCGGTATCCGTGCCGCTCCTTCCGGGCCATGGTCGCTCGCTTTCGGAGTTCCGCCGGAGCAACGCGACCCAGTGGGCAACGGCGGTCGAACGGACCTTCGATGATTTGGCGACGCGCCATCAAACGGTGGTTGTGTGCGGTCAGTCGATGGGAGCAGCGCTGGCCATCAGTCTTGCGCGCCGGAAGCACGTACCGGCGCTCGTGCTCCTCGCTCCATACGTCGCCTTTCCACGCAAGGCACGGCTGGTGGCTCTGGCCTGGCCACTGGTAGAAATGCTCGTGCCTGTCGTGAAGATCCGTGACCCGTTGTCCATTCGCGACCCCCATGCGGCGGAACGATCACTCGCATACGGGTATGTAACTCCACGGCTCCTGGCTGAGCTCTGGCGAGTGGTACGCGCGGCGCGGCGAGACCTTCCGCACGTCCGTTCCGGTGCGCTGATAGTTCATTCGCGTG
Organism: Gemmatimonadaceae bacterium; assembly: GCA_035253645.1. Lineage (GTDB taxonomy): Bacteria > Gemmatimonadota > Gemmatimonadetes > Gemmatimonadales > Gemmatimonadaceae > DASYRX01. The sequence continues at coordinate 12,767 of DATFBW010000260.1, forward strand.
AGGACAACCGCATGCCGGCGCACGAGGTGGCCGCGCTCGCGGCGCGGCTCACGAATCCAGTAAAGGCAGTGCACTGGGTGAGCGGCTGCGGCCACGTCATCGCGGTAGACTACTGCAAGGAGACGGTCGCGACGCTCGTGGTCGAATGGCTGGAGCGGTGTACCGCGCCGCAGGGAGCGACAGCCTCGTTAGGTTACAAGCTCGGCACTTCGTAAGAGTTGTTGTGAACGCTGATCCTTGAGAGGCATGGCATGGCTGATATCACGTGCTCGCGCTGCGGACAGACACGCGCCGGGTTCGAGCGTCCTCCGTTTCCCGGAACGATTGGCACTCGGATCGTGGGAGAGATCTGTCAGGTGTGTTGGGCCGACTGGGTCAAGCAGCAGACGATGCTGATCAATCACTATGGTCTCAACGTCATGGATCCGCAGGCGCGACAGTTTCTCACTCGAAACATGCAAGCCTTCCTGTTCAAGGCTGGAGTAAACGAGGACGTGGATACGAGCAAGAAGGGAACGATCTCATGGTGACCGGATCTTCATTCCGAGCGAGGAAACTGGCAGCGGCGCTCGGGTTGATTGTGCTTGCCTGTGCGCGCGCGTCCGTGGAAACGGCTCCCAGCGGCGCATTGCGAAGTGTCGTTGCCAATCCGCCGAGTAATGCGTGGGTCGATTCCGTGATGCAGACGCTTTCGCTGCGTGACAGAGTGGCGCAGCTCGTGTGGCCCTGGCTCCTGGGCGACTACGTCTCGGAAGCGAGCCCGCAATGGGATCGCATGGTTCGCTGGGTGACCGAGGATCACGTGGGGGGAATCATCATCTCCGTCGGCTCGCCGCTCGAGATCGCGGCCAAGGTGAATGCGCTGCAGCGCGCGAGCACGTTGCCGCTCCTGGTGAGCGCCGACCTGGAAACAGGAGTCGGATTCCGCGCGCGCGGCGGGTACTTCGTGCCTAACGCAATCGACCTCGGCGGCGCCACGAGCTTTCCATGGCTCATGGCGCTGGGTGCGGCCAACGATACGGCGCTGGCATACGAGATGGGTCGTGTGACGGCGCTGGAGGGGCGCGCGTTAGGCATTCACGTGGCATACGGCCCCGTCCTCGATGTCAACAACAACCCGGCCAATCCGGTCATCGGTGCGCGCTCCTTCGGCGAGGACCCCGCACGCGTGGGGCGCCTGGGTGCCGCGCAGGTGCGGGGCCTGCAGGAAAACGGAATGCTCGCAACCGGCAAGCACTTTCCCGGTCACGGCGACACCAACATCAATTCACATCTCGATCTCCCTGTCGTGGACGTGACGAGGGCGCGTCTGGATTCGGTGGAGCTGGTGCCGTTCCGCGCAGCTGTGAGCGCAGGGGTCGGTGCCATGATGACGTTTCACGGTGTGCTCCCCGCACTCGATACAAATCGTGTCCCCGCGACACTCTCACGGTCCGTGCTCGAGCAGCTGCTCCGCGAAGAGCTCAAGTTTCAGGGGCTTATCGTGACCGATGCGATGACAATGGAAGGTGTGATCAAGCAGTTCGGCGCGGCAGAGTCGAACAAGCGAGCGATTGAAGCGGGAGCGGATGTTTTGCTCATGCCTGTCGATGTACGGGCAGCAATCGACGCGGTGGTCGCTGGCGTCAGCGAAGGCCGCTACAACGAAGAGCGCATAAACACATCGGTCCGCCGCGTCCTCGCGCTCAAATCGATGTTCGGGTTGCGCGCGCAACGCACTGTTGATTTGAATCGCGTACGCGGCGTGGTGGGCGATAGCACGCACGCCGCGCTGGCGAGTCGCATCGCTGAACGTGGTGTCGTGCTCGCGCGAGATTCCAAGTCAAATGTTCCGATTGTTAGCGCGAATCCACGACCACGCATTTATTCGCTAACGTACGCGCGGCGTGCAGACCTCGGCGCTGGAGTTGCGTTCGACGCGTATTTGCGCTCGCGTCAGCTCAGTGTCGAAAGCGACCTTGTGATTTCTGACAACGCGGGATCTGGTTTCACACTCGCATTAGAAAAAGCGCGCTCGGCAGACATCGTGATGGTAAGCAACTACGTGAACATCACATCAGAAACGGCCACAGCGAGTGTGGATCGGGCGTTTGCAGATTTTCTCCACCAAATATTGCAAGAGCGGAATGGAACTGGTGTTGTCGTGACGACATTCGGCACGCCGTATTTGCTCGAGCAAATACCTGAGGCGCCCACATATATGATTGCGTGGGGAAGTCACGCCGTGTCGCAGCGCGCTGCAGCGCGTGCGTTGCTCGGTGAGATCGACATCACGGCGACACTGCCGATCTCTATCCCGCCACTGCTCAAGATTGGAGACGGTGAACGGCGAATGCGATTGACGCCGTAGTTCGCTCGTTTCATATTTTCGCGCAACAAGGGCCCGTCGTTTGACGGGCCCTTGACATTAGTAGCAGCGCGCTACTTATTCGCGCCCCCATGCGCGAGCGTGTTTCGCGAGCGCCGACGCGCGTTGTGCCGCGCCGCGCACTCTTCACCGTTGATCTCGTGCTTCTCGCACCGCGCGGCAAGCATCTCATGCTGCTGCTCGCGCGTGCTGCAACGAACGGGACGAAAGAGCGGTGGCTCCTTCCATGTGATGGACCTAAGAAAAGTGAATCCGTGGAAGCGGTTGCACGCCGGCTCGTGCGCGATGTCGTCGATCGCGACGTTTCATGGTTCGAACAAGCGGGAGCGTTCGGCGATGCAAAGCGTCACGCAGTGACTGCGGATGTGTCGATCTGTTTTGTCGGAGTAGTTCCCGCGCAGACGCAAGCGAGACCTGGTTTCACATGGCACCCGATCGCCGATGCTGCGCTACTCCCGCCACGTCAGCTGGGGATGCTCGAGACGGCGCTGGTCGGGGTGCGGAATCGCATGGACTATGCGCCGGTTGCTTTCCGACTACTGCCCGAGGAGTTCACGCTGAGCGAGTTGCAGCAGACGTACGAGATGCTGCTGGGGCGCCGATTACATAAGGCCAGCTTCCGTCGCGCACTGCAGGCGGCGTGGTTGGTTGAACCGACCGATGAATGGCGCAGTGAAGGGCGCGGCCGACCGGCGCAACTGTTCCGCTACGCACCACGGCGCCGGCGCGGAAATCGGCGGGGCGTCCGTTTCGATTTGCTCAGCGGCTGAGTTTATCTCGCGCACACTTGCAATGAAATCGCTGGAGTTCCGTTACTGGAACCGGCCTTGACCGTCTGGCGTATTAGTTGCAAAGTGTTAATAACACAAAAAGCGCGGGACGGTCATGCTGGCCTACCTCGAATCTCTTTGTGCTGCGTTGGTCGCCCGTGACACGGCGGGCATCCAGCGTTTACTGCGTCACCCGCTGGTGAACGCACTCCCGCGCGACGTGCGTGACGAAGCGCTCACAATCGCGCGCGGTGGAACGCGAACGTTCGTAGCTCCGATTCACACGCTGCGTCTCTACCATCAGACCGCGCACTTGCTCGGTGTTTCGGAAGACCCCGCGGCAAAGGCTCGCCGTGAGGCTGCGGCTGGAGCGGACCAGATCGAGCTTCCGTTCGAAATCGTCGCAGCGCGCTAAAAGTGGGTCTCTGAGACCAAGGGCGCCCGACATCGGGCGCTTTTTATTTGGCTTTGAGTCCGTCAACTCAGCTAGAACTTGGGTCTGCCATCCTGCTGAGAGCGAAGGAGCGCCCGCGCGATCGCAATGTTGTCTGCGGCAATCTCGAGAAGTTGACGAAAGATGCCTTGTGAAGAAGGACCCTCGGCCATTGCAACGACGGGCGGGTTATGGCCATCTCGGCGTGCCGGGTCCGCGCGCCTTTCAACGGTTACTACTGCTCGCTGCAGCTGATCGGGCGGCGCGCTTCCCTCGGCCTCGATGTTCACGAAGCCGCCGCCTGGAAGGTTCCGGCGGTAAATGACGCGGCGCTGGCTGCGCGGAGATCCTGAGTAACCGGTCACGAACTATATAGAGAGTTAAGCGCTGAGGGGCGCCGGTGGTTAGCCAGACGCCCCTCTTATACCTACTGATTCTGCTTTTGGTCTAAGCAGTGGTCTTGGTGACGTCAGCCGCCTGAGGCCCCTTCTGACCTTGGACGATCTCAAACTCGACTTTGTCCCCTTCGACGAGCGACCTGAAGCCGCCCATTTGGATTGCGCTGAAGTGAACGAACACGTCTGGGCCGCCATCGCGAGCGATAAAGCCGTAACCCTTTGCGTCGTTGAACCACTTAACGGTGCCGTTAATACGTGACATGACTAATTCCTCTTTCCCACTTACGGGGCCTGGCTAACAGAGCAGTCTGAATCCCGCTGCCAGATCACGGGGCTCAGAAAGACAACGCGCGCCGCCCTTTGAAGAGCTGCGCGCGTTAGCGAACAAAAACTGATCCCGAACGATTCCGCTGTGCGGTTAACGCTCGGTGTTTGTACTTGAGTGGTGCCTAGGCTGCCCCGGCGATGTATCGCGCGAGTCGCCCGCAGTTCTTGCAGCGGAGCGTGACGTGCGAATATGGGGCTGGGGGAAAGATTGCAGGGCTTCTTTCGATCGGTCCCGAGCACGAGGGACAACTCAGCGGAGAGCCGGTGCGATCGCTCGCGATCAAGTGTAGCGCCTGTGCCGGATTGTACGTCGCCGGACGGGGCTTGCGCATGAGACCTCCAAACGGGATGCAAAACGGCCGGTGGGCCGGACCATGAGCAGGGTCGTGACACTAAAGCGCCACTGACCAGATCGCCATCTACGATGGCGTTGAGAATCGTGTTCGACGTGCCTTCGCGCAAAATGAAACCAGATCTCCGCACTTCGACGCCTTAAAGAAGCGAGTATCAGGAGCGCGCGCCGCCCTGTGAGCACGTTCCCAAACTACGCTGTGCCTTGTCGCAGAGACCGAAAGGTGAACGCGTATCAAGGCACAAGCGTTGTACGCAAGCCACTTTTCAAGGTTCCTCGTAAGGCACAAACGCCGCAGTGACGTAGGGCACGCAGGTGCGTAACCCTCGACTGGGAATATAAGTGGTAAAGAAGCTCGGTGGTTCGACTACGTCTCCAAGACGAGGTCGCCATCCGCGGCTATCGCGAGCTCACTTTCGTGCCGGCACACGCCACAGATGCGCGTGACATGCCAGATAGCCTTGAACTCCTCACGTAGAGCTTTCGGGGCGGCTTTCACGGAGATCCGCTTGAAGCTGTATTCCCCGCAATTGGTACAGGCGTGAGATCGAGCGATCCGTTCAGCGCGTTCGAGCGAGACCGGAGTGGGGCTCACTCCCCGCTCCGCTGCCCGCCATCACCGACTGCACGCGCCGTCGCGCGCGCGGCGGGTGGCGCCTTCGGCTCGGCCCCTTCCCCGACATGGGCGCGGAGCATTTCGCGGAGGCCACCTAACGCTGCCATGACACCGCTGGCTTCAGCCGGGAGGAAGAAGGTCGTTCCTTTCCCTTGCGTGAGCGCAGGGAGGTTCTCGATGTACTTCTGGCCCAGCAGATACATCCCGACATGCTCCGCGGGCAGCGCGTCTCCGATGCGCCGGATCGCTTCCGCCTCTGCTTCGGCCATCTTGAGGCGCGCCTCCGCCTGACCGGTGGCGCGCAAGACCGCGGCCTGTTTCTCAGCCTCCGCTCTCAGTATCTGCGATTCGCGCACGCCTTCTGCTTCGAGAATCGCTGCGCGCTTGGTGGCTTCTGCCTGGGTGACTGTCGCGCGGCGCTCGCGCTCCGCACGCATCTGGAGCTCCATCGACTGCTGAATGTCGTGCGGCGGCTCGATGGCCTGTAATTCGACGCGGGTGACGTCGACACCCCAGCCTAACGAGGCCTCTTCGATCACCTCGCGCATCCGCCTGTTGATCACCTCGCGGCTGGCGAGCGTGGAGTCCAGCTCCATTTCGCCCACGATGTTGCGCAGCGTGGTGCGCGTCAGGGTCTCGAGAGCGTACGGAAGATTTTGGACGGCATAAGTCGCCTTCTGCGGATCGGCCACTCGATAGTAGACAACGGCGTCGATGTCGATCGTGACGTTGTCTTTCGTGATCACCGGCTGACTGGGAAAGTTCAGAACTTGCTCGCGCAGGTCGATTCGCGCGGTGGATCCCGACGTGACCTTCTTGATGCCAGTGACATCAGCCTCGAAGTAGCGCACATCCAACGTGCGCGGCCGCTCGATCAGCGGGATCAGGAAGTTGAGGCCCGAGCGGGCGACGCGATGAAAGCGGCCGAGCCGCTCGACGACGATGACTTCAGCTTGGCCGATGATTTTTACGGATTTCGCCAGGATGTAAACGGCGATGACGGCGAGTATGGCTGGGATGAACGACATATGAACGAGCCGCGAGAAATGGGGGCGGCTGATTGTATGCCGGAAGGACCCCACCGGGCCAGTCCCGCAGGGGATTTGCGCCTAGTGCGAAGCCCTATGGCTTCCAGTCCGCGACGAAGACGTTCGTTTCGCCCTGCTCGCGCGCGTTTCGGTTGGAGGCCCAAAGCAACTTTTTCCCGTCGGGACTGAACATCGGAAAGCCGTCGAATTCCCCGTGTGTGGTAATCTGCTCGAGGTTGCTTCCGTCCAGATCCACAAGGAACAGATCGAAGTTGCGCGAACGCGGGTTCTTGTAGTTCGAAGAGAAGACGATGCGCCGTCCATCCCTTGTCCAAGAGGGGCCGAAGTTCGCACCGCCTAAACGTGTGATTTGGCGTTGGTCGCTGCCGTCGGCGTTCATGACATACAACTCGACCTGACTGGGGCGTACGACGCGATCGGCAAGCAGCGTGCGGTATTGAGCCAACTGCGCCGAGTCAGCGGGGTGGTGGGCTCGGTAGACGATCTTGGTCCCGTCGGGAGACCACCAGGGCCCCCCATCGTAGCCCGGAGTATTCGTGAGCCGCTTGAGACCGGTGCCGTCGATGTTCATGACGTAAATGTCGAGATCCCCGTCCTTCAGCGACGTGAACACGATGCGCTTGCCGTCGGGGGAAATCACGGATTCTGCCGTATACGCATCGAAATTCGTTAGGCGGCGGAGACCGGACCCATCGCGCCCGACCGTATACAAGTCGAAGCGATCCAGTGGCCAGACGTACCCGCGCGACGGATCTGGACGCGGAGGACAGGTAGAGTCGTGCGCGTGGGACGACGCGAACAAGAGGCGATCGGTACCGGGGATGAACCAACCACACGTAGTCTTTCCGCGTCCATTTGAAATGCGGCGGCGCTCGCTGCCGTCTGCGCGCATCACGTATTGCTGATCGCACTGCATGCCCGCGAGCGTGGACTGGAGCGTGATCCACTCACCGTCGTGACTCCAATACGCTTCGGCGTTCTGACCTTCGAACGTCAGTTGCCGGATGTTGCTCAGGCGACTTTCGCCGGTTTCTGCGGGGACGCGTGCATCACGGCTCTGTGCGTGAGCCGAGAACGAAACCGCCGCCCCAAGGGCGGCGGTGACGATCGTTCGAACCTTCATCGTTAGGCTGGTCTATTGCTTCGTTGGAGTTGCGAGCGCGAACAAGTCGCGCTGGGTCTGGCCCTTGCGCAACAAGTCTAACGCCGTGCGCAGCTGGACGTCATCGTCCAAAGTGCGGCGGTGCGCGGTGGAATCGCCGAAGGCCACGCGCGCGACGGAATATTCGAGCAAGCGGTCGACGTAAGCCGGCACACTTTCCCATACCTTGCGATCGATATCGATTCCCTTGCTCTTGATGCGGCGATAGTAGTCCTCGCGCCACTCGGGCGACACCTTGAAGTCAGGTGTTACGCGGCCTTTGAGCTCCTGCGCCAGGTCGTAGCGGATGACATAGAGCTCCTGCTGCTTTGGCGCGGTCACCTTACGGAATTCCTGCTCGGCAGCCGAGAACGTGTCGGGCTTTACGATGAGATCTGGCGTAATGGCACCGCCGCCGTACACGACGCGGCCTCCGTCGGACTTGTACTGCGGACGAGCGCGACGCGCCGAATCACTTTCAACCGAGTCGGCGTCGCTGATCTGCCCGTCAGGTCCGATTTTGCGATCCTTTTGAATGGAACGTCCGCTCGGCGTATACCACTTCTGCGTCGTCATCTTGAGGGCGTATCCGCCATCAAGGTTGAACAGAGTTTGCACCAGGCCCTTACCGAATGACGTCGTGCCGATGAGAAGAGCGCGGTCGTGATCCTGCAACGCGCCGGCAACGATTTCAGACGCAGAGGCGCTGAACTGATCGGTGAGGATGACGAGAGGTACTGTTGGCGCGACGGGCCGCTGCCGCGCGACATAGATCTGCGGCTCCACATTGCGGCCGCGCACGCTCACGATCTCTTGTCCCTGATTGAGGAAGAGGTTGCTCATCTCGAGCGCCTGCTCGAGGTAGCCGCCCGGGTTGCTGCGCAAGTCGAGCACGAGCCCCTTCATCCCTTCGCTCGTTAGGCGACGCAGCGCAGCCCCAACTTCGCGAGCCGCGGTTTCATTGAAGCCGTTGACTTTGATATAGCCGACGCTGCCCTCGTACATGAGCGCGTACTGGACGGCAGGGACGTGAATGACCGCGCGCGTGAACGTCGCGCGGATCGGCTCAGCGACACCGGCGCGGGCGAAAGTGACTTGGACCTTCGTGCCCGGCGTGCCTGTGATGTTGTCGGAGACTTTACGGCTGGTCCAACCGCGCGTGTTGAACGTGTCGATGCCGACGATCATGTCACCTTCACGGATGCCAGCCGCCTCAGCGGGCGTGCTCGGGAAAACCTTGGCTACGATGACGCCTTTATTGGGCTGCTCCTCGATCGACATGCCGATGCCGCCGTAACGACCGCCCGTGTTCTTCGTGAACTCGGACAGCTGTTTTGGTGAGAGGAGCTCCGAGTACGGATCCTGTAACTGAGAAACGAGACCGCGCGCCGCCTTCTCGTAGAGGTCAGGAGCTTGCACCGAGTCAACAAAGCGGTGCTGAACGAGGTCGAGCACTTGACCGAAGAGGCGACCGCCATCCGCAACGGCGCGATCCTGATAAACGAAGGCCCCGGCAACCAAAGGGGCTACAAGTGCACTAACGAGAGCGACTTTCTTTAGCGGAGTCATCAAGGCCTGCCGAGTTAAGTGATGCCGGTCCACCAGATACGCAGACTACAGGGGCTGTGTTCCGTAACATAGCCAGAAACAGGCCAGAGGTCAGAGGTCAAAGGTCAGAGCTAACACCCTTACGATTTAATTGCCGCCTCGGGGTGCGAGTGAGTACACAACTTCCCAGCCCCAATCACTCCGCGACGTCTGGATATCGCGGACAATGCCAGTTGCCAACAGCATTTCGTGTGCTGGTTGTAAAACGCGTTGCAGGTGAGATGGGTAGCGCTGCAAGAGTGGGAGTTGTTCGGCGAGCGCTTCGAGCGACTGACTCCAGGTCGGTTGATCGGCAGAGCGTGCGACCTCGAGTAAGCGATACAAACGGCGAGCGACTGGCGATGAGAGTGATTGGTAGTGCGGCACCGACAACGATGAGATAAAGCCAGCGCTCAGATTGGCTCGGATGATTGGAGAGAGCGTGATCGTCGCGTCCCCCGGCTCCGGCGAGGCAAAGGCAGGAAAGAGCGCGAGCTGGTCGCGATCAGAGACACGGCGGCGGTCGATCGCCACGGACGTGAGAATGCTAAAGCGCCCCTCGAAAGGGGCGTTGAGAGCGGCATTCCAGTAGGTGCCTGACGACTCAAGTGACGTGCGTAGGAGCCGATTCAACGCCGAGCGGAGCTGCTCGTAAGTCCGTCCATCTGCGCGCCGGCCGATGGATCTGAGAAACGCGTGCAGTGTGAATGAGATAATGCCATCGGAGGGAGACGATGCCTCGATGAACCGGCGGCAGATCTCGATATACACATCTTGATCGAACGTCCCGGGGAGGCGATCTCCGGGACTTGGCAGGACGCGCCACCGGCCGCCCTGTTCCGGAGAGTAGGTGATGGCCGCGTCGTCGGCCGAGTCGCTGAGCCGGAAAACGGGGAGCGCTTCGAAGGCGCGGTCGAGCGGAATAACGCGCGCGGCCATACGGCGCGGCGCGGGGTGTTTCATAACGATCGAAGCTGGGCCGGCGCTCCTCGTAAGGCAAGTGTCTCGTCAGGCATCCAGGCGGATGAGCTGTCCCGTTATGGCGTGCGCGGCATCGGAGCAGAGGTACAGCGTGATTTCGGCAACCTGTTCGCGCTCCACATAACGCGTGTTGCCGCTCATGCTCTGTTCGTTGGTCGCGGTGCGAATAGCCGTCGGCGCGAGCGCGTTGGCGCGCACGCCGGCTTCAGCTTCCTCGGCGGCGACGGCACGCATGAGGGCAGCGACGCCTGACTTTGCGGCAGCATAGGCAAACATCTTCGCGCCGGAGGTTCCTGCGAGGACCGCGGCCGCGCTGAAATAGACGATGCCGCCGCGCGTGCTCCGCAGGGCGGGAAGGAAGGCGCGCGTCGTTAGGTACGCCGTCGTCAGGTTGATGGCCAGCATCTTGTGAAAGACAGCCGGGTCGCTTTCTGCGACGGGGCCGCTCATCGCGAAGCCACCGGCCAGACACACGAGTGCATGGATCCCGTTAGGTGCGGCGTCGCCAACCGTGCGCGCCAACGTGTCGACGGCCGCCACATCGGACAAATCGCAGTCGTACGCGGCCACCTCGGCGCCTAACGAACGGAGCTCGGCGGCTCGCGCCGCGACTTCATCGGGCGTCCGATCGACCAGGACGAGGCGGGCGCCCGCGCGCGCGAAGGTCTGCGCAACGACTTCACCGACCTGTCCCGGCCGACCGACCCCCGTCAGGACCGCGGTACGTCCCTGGAGGGCTCCATTCATCGAGTCGCCGGGCGGCCAAGCACCGTGCGCAGCGCTTCTCGCATCGCGAGGATCGCGTCGTCATGCGCAGCTACGGCGTCCTCCCGCACGTGCAGCTCGACGCCGTCCGCGATCGGCACGCGGCGCCACGGCACCGACGGTTCGTCATCATGCTGAGCCGCCGCGGGTGTTCCGGTGAGTAATGCGGGAGCCAGAGACTGCGCGACGCGGCGCTCCAGGGCATCGCCCGTGAGCTCGTGCATCTCGCGCTGAATCGCATCCAGCGTTAGGCCCTCACGTTGCCGCAGCTTGATCGCGAGGAGCTGGAGGAAGTGCCGGTAGTTGTATGTGGCGGCGGTGCCCGCGCCCTCTGGGCGGTCGAGAAGTCTGTGCGCTACGTAAAAGCGGACCGCTCGCGCAGAGGGTGCGGCGCGCGCCGAAGCATTCGTCGGGCGGACCCCGGCGGCATCGACCAACGACGCGACATGTGCAGCAAGACCCCGCGCATTCCACGGCGCCAACCGCGCGTGGGTTCGCAGTACGCCGACTGGTGACTCAGCCATGCGCCGAGATCCGCGCTACGGTGAAGCGCCGCTTTTACTTGTGCTTGCGAGCTTTCTTGACCGCCTTCTTCGCCGTTTTCTTCTTGGCGGCTTTCTTCGGCTTTGCGGCCTTTTTCTTGGTTGATTTCTTTGGCGCTGTTGACGCTTTCTTTTTGGGACTTTTCTTGGCGGCCTTCTTTGCCGGAAGGGCGGCAGCCTTTTGCTTGGGTGCCTCGCTCCGCGACTCGACGCGCTTTGCCGTCGGGACGACAGGAGCTACCGGAACCGGCGCCGGCGTAACTCCCGCCGAAGTCGCCGGAGAGCCGCGCTTGCGGCCGCGACGCGGGGAATCGTCGTCGAAGAGATCGCTGCCCTCTTCGTCGGATTCTTCGTCTTCGAGCTCGCGCTCTCCTATGCCCTCTTCCTCATCGTCCAGAGACGCATCTTCGGGCTCATCCCAAAGATCGGAGTCGGGTTTAGTGGAGGACCACCCTTCTTCTTCGTCTTCGTCATCGTCGTAGGTTCGACCGTAACCGAGATCTTCCATCTCGTCGTCGTCGCCGAATCGCAGCGTCGCATCATGAAGATCGCGACGGGGCATGGGGGTATCCTCCTGCAGTGCTGCGGAGTGTATGAGTAGAAACTGTTTACTTGACGAGTACCGCGCTCAAGTCATGCGCGGCTAGCGCGAATCCGTAGTAAGACTCTATGAGCCGCGCGTCAAGTGCATCATGTCTCGAGACCCAAGATGTGACTCTCACGCACGGCACGGACGAGTGCCTCGTACACATTCGGATCGAGTAACCCGCCTGAGTAGTCGCTGAGGTACTCGAGAGCGGCGCTACTGGTCATCGCCTGGCGAAACGGGCGCGGCGAAATGAGAGCGACGAACGTTTCAGCCGTGCAGAGTATGCGGCCGCCGAGGGGAATGGAGTCTCCGCCCAACCGTCGTGGATAACCGCTGCCGTCCCAATGCTCATGGTGCGAATGGACGAAGTCGACGACTTCGGGGTGAAAGCCTAACGGGGCGAGAAGCTCGACACCGACGCGGACATGCTGCTTGATGCGGTTGAACTCGTCGGCACCGAGCGGGCCTGGTCGCCTGAGAAGCTCAGCCGGTACCGAGATGAGGCCGATGTCCCGGACACCGGCCGCGGTCCGGATGTCGTCCACCGCGACTCCATTGAGGCCGATCTCCTGACCGATAACTGTGGCCACGGTGGCGACTCGGGCTGACATTCCCGCGAGGAATCCGAACGAGTCCTCGTACAGCGCGCACACGCGGCTGAGAGTTTCCGCGATCGCACTCGTGCGCGAATCCCGCTCGCGGTTGAATGCCGCGGTTTCCTTGGCAACCTCGCGCTCGATGAAGGACTCCAGCTGGCGGCGTTCCCGGGCGAGTGTGCGTTGTGCGAGGGCGCGTTCGATCGCCTGGTCCAGCAGCTCGTTCGAAACAGGCTTCGTTAGGTAGTCCATGGCGCCGTGTTCATAGGCTGCGTTCATCGCGGCGGCATCGGGAAATCCCGTCAGAAGGATGACGGCAAGGTCAGCGTCATGAGCAAGGGCGGAGTCGACCAGCTCGACGCCGTAGGCGTCGGGGAGCAGGACATCGGACAACAACAACGCGTATTGCTGCGAACGGAGCTCGCGGAGGGCCGTGCCGCCGTCACCGGCGGTATGGACGATGTAGCCGCGCGAGCGGAGGAAGCGCGCCAACATCTCCCGCAACGCCGGCTCGTCCTCGACGACGAGGATGCGGCGCCGATCGGGTTCGCCGATGAGTTGATTGCCCGGGACTGGAGTTTTGGGTTTTCCCGGACTCGCCATCAGTGTGTTTCGTTAGGCGTCAACGAACTCGACTTGCACGCGGTGGGGAATGATTCCCTGTTC
>DATFBW010000261.1:0-2682 GCA_035253645.1 Gemmatimonadaceae bacterium
TAGGACCCCGCCGTCCCCACCTTTCGCTAATGGCTTGGTTCCGAAAGGAGAAGAAGCCCCGAGTGCCCCCTCGCCAGCGGCTGGAGATCCCGGCCGATGCGTGGGAGAAGTGCGAAGCGTGTGGCCACACCGACTTGCGCGAGAAGTTCGAGCGAAACCTCAGCGTCTGCCCCAACTGCGATTACCACCGTCGCATTCGGCCGCTCGACTACGTCCAGCTGCTACTCGACGAGAATTCCTGGGAGGAAGTGGAGACCGATCTCCGCTCGGCGGATCCGCTTGGCTTCCCGGAGTATCCCGCGCGGCTCAAACGCGCGCGCGATAACGGCCTCGACGGTGACGCGATAATCACGGTCACGGGCAAGCTTGCCGAAATGCCCCTCAACCTGGGCGCGATGGACTTTGGCTTCATGGGCGGATCGATGGGCTCTGTCGTTGGCGAAAAGATCGCGCGGCTCGCACAGCGTTCATTGGAGCGCAAACATCCCCTGGTCCTCATCTCGGCTTCCGGCGGCGCTCGTATGCAGGAGGGCGTCCTTTCCCTCATGCAGATGGCGAAGGTCGCGGCAGTCATCTCTCAACTGGCGGAGCGCCGCATACCATATGTATCGATCCTGACCAACCCGACCACCGGGGGCGTCAGCGCTAGCTATGCGATGTTAGGTGACGCGATCGTCGCGGAGCCGGGAGCCGTGATCGGTTTCGCGGGGCCGCGGGTCATCAAACAGACGTTAGGACAAGACCTGCCTGAAGGATTTCAAACGTCCGAGTTCCTGCTCGAGCACGGGATGCTCGACCTTGTAGTGCATCGGCGCGATCTCAAGCAGAACGTAGGACGTTTACTCCGGCACATGAGCGGGAGACCCGCCGCTACGGCGTGGGCGACGAGCTAGCGGCATATACGCGCGCGCTGCAGGCGCTTTTTGCGCGCACCACGGGGAAGAGCAAGTTCGGGTTGGAGCGAACAGAGGCGCTCCTCGCGGCGTTAGGCAACCCGCACCGTCGGTTGGACGTCATCCACATCGCCGGGACGAACGGAAAGGGGAGTGTATGCGCGACGCTGGATACCGTCCTCCGGTCCGCCGGTCTACGCGTGGGCAAGTACACGTCACCACACCTCGTCGACTTTCGCGAGCGTTTTCTCGTGGATGGCACCGCGGTCGAGGCAGCGTACGTCACCGAGTTCATCGAACGGTGGACCCCGGAAGTCGAGCGGCTGGGTGCAACCTTCTTCGAGGCTACGACTGCGATGGCCTTCGCGCTTTTTGCCGATCGCGCCATCGATATCGCGGTGGTGGAAGCGGGGTTGGGTGGCCGACTCGATTCCACAAATGTGGTGGAGCCCCTTGTTGCCGGCGTGACCTCGATCGGCATCGATCACACGGAGTATTTGGGAGAGTCCCGCGAGGAGATTGCGCACGAAAAGGCTGGCATCTTCAAGGCGGGTGCGGCAGCCGTCGTGGGTGATCGTGACGCGGCAATTACCGCGCTGCTCGTTAGGCTCGCGCAGCAAGCGGGCTCCGCGCCCATTGTCAGCGTGCGGGACCGGTATGCGCCGCAGGGAATCGTCGTCTCGGCTGCCGGCACGCATTTCACGACACCTAACGCGACTTCGCGTGAGCCATGGCACACGCCATTGATCGGCGAGCATCAGGCATGGAACGCCGTGAGCGCGATCGCGATACTCGACGCAATGCCTGCACGGTATACGATTGCGCACGAGCACATCCGTGACGCACTGCCCAACGTACGGCTGCCTGGCCGTTTCGATCGCGTTGGGCCGTTCATCTTCGACGTAGCCCATAACGCCGACGGCGCGCGTGTGCTCGCCGAGACGGTGCGCGCGGTGCAGCCCGCGCGACCGCTGTGCGTGTTGCTGTGCGTCTTGGGCGATAAGGATTGGCGCGTCGTTATGCGCGAGCTCGCGGGCGTTGCCGACCGGTTCGTGCTGACGAATGCTCCAACGGCGCCGGCAAGTCGTGCTTGGGACCCTGCGCAAGTCCACGACTTTGCGATTGCGCAGGGGTGGGAAGCGCTCGTCGAACTGGACTTCGATCGCGCCTTGCAGCGCGCGCGTGAGCTTGGCGAAACGGTGCTCATCACAGGGTCCTTTCACACAGTTGGCGATGCCATGCTTCGCTTGCAGGTCGATCCAATCGCCGCGTAGATTGCCCTGATGTCAGCGGGGGCTTTACCCGGGTTTCGCGACTTTTACCCCACCGATTTCGCCGAGCGAGCGCACATCATGCGCGCTTGGCGTGCGGTTGCGCGCCGCTTCGGCTTTGTTGAGTACGACGGCCCACCGCTTGAAGCGCTCGAGCTCTATACCAAGAAAAGCGGCGACGAGATCGTTGGGCAGTTGTACAACTTCACAGACAAAGGTGGACGCGACGTCGCGTTGCGTCCCGAGATGACACCCACCGTGGCGCGGATGGTGGCCGCGCGCGCCAACGCATTACGCAAGCCGGTAAAGTGGTTCTCCATGCCGCAGCTCTTCCGCTACGAGCGGATGCAGCGCGGCCGTCTCCGGGAGCACTTCCAACTCAACGTCGACATCTTCGGCGAAAGCGACGTCGGGGCCGACGCCGAGCTGCTCGCCGTGGGGCTCGAGGTGATGCGCGAGCTGGGACTCAATGCAGCAGAGTCGCCCGATGTGCTAGCGCGCGTGTCCGATCGACAACT
>DATFBW010000262.1:0-12779 GCA_035253645.1 Gemmatimonadaceae bacterium
GGGCCGAGGCTCCCAAACAGCGGGATACTCGCGGCGTCGACGCGAGAAGGGTGCGTCCTCCCGTTGATCGCGCTGTGCGAGGCGACATGGTTCGTCGCGCGCGCCCGGTGCCTGGGTCTGCTGCAGAACGCGAGCTGATACGTGCGCTGCTACTCGTGCCACAGTTCGCGACAATTGTGAATGAGCGATTGCGGTCGCACGGCATCGCACTGCGTGATCCGCGCTACCGAGAGATCTTCGATTTATTGATCCGGCGAGAAGGGAATGTGACCCCAGAGATCGTGGCCGACGAAAACCCTCTGAGCGAAGAAGCTATGCAGTCTTACGGTGAGCTCGTCGCTGCCCCCGAAGCGATTCAAGATGCACAGCGCACGATCGAAGATGTGCTTGCGCGTCTCCGTGTGCGCGTTCTCGAGGACGAAGCGGCGTCGATCGACAGACAAGTCGCGATTGCGCAGGCCGCGGAGAAGGATGAGCTGATGCATCGGAAGATCGCGATTCGGAATGAGATCAAAGCACTAGGTGGCACAGGCGCCCGACGATATGGGGTGCGAGGAGGTGGGCGCCGATGACCGGAGGATTGGTGACACCTGAAATTCAGCAGCTGCTCGCGCTGCAGACGATCGATGACCGGGTCCATGAGCTGCAAAAGGAGTTGGATGCTCTCGCTCCCCGGCGCCAGGCCTTGGACGACGCGCGCGCATCGGCTCGCGGCGAGCTGGCAGCGACTGAAAGTGGCATCGCGGCCGATGACAAGCGGCGGCGCGAACTGGAAGAACGCCTCACAGATCACCGAACCAAACAGGAGCGCAACCTCGCCGCGCTCGATCAAGTGAAGCGGATACGCGAAGCGACAGCCGCGATGGCGCAGGTCGAGGCGGGGCGGCGTTTGCTGATCGAGGAAGAGCAGGAGCTCGATACTGTCGTTAGGCGTCTCGCCACGGCGCGCGATTACGCCGTCAAACAGCGGCGCGCCATTGAGACGTTGGAGCATGCGCAGGCCGATGAACGGAAGCAGCTCGACGACGAGGCTGCGCGGATCGGCGCGGAGCTCGCAGGTGCGCGGGCGGAACGAAACGATCAGGCGGCGGGAATCAGCCGCAACGTCCTTTCGCGCTACGATCGTATCCGCGCGCGGCGTCATGGTCATGCCGTGTTCGCGCTGAGCGGCGGCGCGTGCGGTTGCTGTGACACGGCGATTCCAATCCACCGGCGGAGCGCGATGGCGACGACGGGCGCGATCGACGTATGCGAGACGTGCGGCGTGTTGCTCTACGCAGAGAAATGAGCTTGTTGCGTCATTCGCGCATTTCTAAGTTGCGCGTGTGACGCTCTCGACAACGACTGCAGGCCCCGCATCCTGGGTGCGACCGGCCTCGCGCTGGATTTTTTCGCAGGCGGCCGATGCGGACGTTGTCCGCGTGCTGGAGCGGGAAGTCAAGTTGCCGGGGAGAGTGTGCGCGCTCCTCGCGGGGCGCGGCTTCCTTCTCCCCGACGATGCCAAGAACTATCTGCGGCCCCGCTTGCATCACCTCGTAGACCCCTCGCGCCTCACGGACGTTGACGTTGCCGTCGCGCGCATCGAGCGCGCGATCGACGCGGGTGAGCGCATCCTCGTGCACGGTGATTACGACGTCGACGGCATGTGCTCGACCACCATCGTCACGCGGACGCTGCAAGCGCTCGGCGCGACAGTCTTCCCGTTCATCCCGCACCGGCTGCGCGATGGCTACGACCTAACGAGCGCTGGCGTGCACGCGGCGCTCGAGCACGGCGCCACGCTCGTCATCACCTGCGACTGCGGCACAAGCGCGTCGCAGCCTGTGGCCGAGCTGGCGGCCGCGGGGATCGACACCATCATCTGCGATCACCACTTGCCCGGCGGCCCGCTGCCTAACGCCGTGGCGGTGCTGAATCCACGAGCGCCGCACTGTCAATATCCAGACAAAGATCTGTGCGCTGCCGGGGTCGTGTTCAAGCTGGTGCAGGCACTCCTTCGCGCGCGGGGGAAAGGCGATACGTTCGCCCTCAAGATGCTGGACCTCGTCGCGCTCGCCACGGTGGCCGACGTCGCGCCGCTGCGTGGGGAGAACCGTATTCTCGTTAGGTACGGGCTGCGCCTCCTCCAGGAGACGTCGAACGTCGGCTTGCAGGCGCTGATTCGCGCGGTGGGCCTGGAAGGCCGCGAGATCACCGCGGGTCGCGTGGGTTTCGTCCTCGCGCCCCGGCTCAACGCCGCGGGTCGTGTCGGCCACGGCATGCGCGGCGTGGAGCTGTTGCTCGAACGCGACGAACAAACCGCGCTCGTGATCGCACGCGAGCTCGAAGAGCTGAACCGCGAGCGCCAGGCGATCGACCGGCAAACGCTCGAAGAAGCGCGGCAGATGGCCGAGCAGCTCGACCTCGATTCGACGTACGGCGTCGTGCTCACATCGCCGTCGTGGCATCCCGGCGTGATCGGCATCGTCGCCTCGCGCCTTGTCGAGTTGCTCACGCGCCCGGTAATCCTCATCGCGACGGAAAGCGGGGTGGGCAAGGGGTCGGGCCGTTCTACGTCGCGTTTCGATCTCCACGGCGGGATCCTGGCCTGCCGCGAGCTGTTGCAGCGCTTCGGCGGTCACCGCGTGGCCGCAGGCCTTACAATCGCCGAAGATCGCATCGAGGCGTTCAGCGCCGCTTTCAATGCGGTCGCGCGCGGTCGCCTAACGCCGGACGATCTTATTCCTGAGCAGCGCATCGATCTCGAAGTCGCGTGCGATGATACGCTGTGGAAGCTGGAGAATGCGGTCCGCCACTTCGAGCCCTTCGGGATGGGCAATCCCGCACCCACATTCGTGTCTCGCGGCATGACGCTCCTCAACGCGCCCCGTACAGTCGGAACTGATGGCATCAAGCTGTCATTGCGAGGGGAGCAAGGGTCGCTTGAAGCGATTGGATGGGGGATGGCCGATCTGGCGGCATCGCTCGTGCCGGGGGCCACACTGGACGTGGCCTACCGCCTCGAGCGCGACGAGTTTCAGGGAGAAGAGCGCGTCGTCGCCAGGTTATGCGCCGTGCGCGCCTAACGCGTGCGCATCATCGCGGGCGAGTGGGGCGGCCGGTCCATCCGGGTGCCGCGCGACGCGCGAGTACGTCCCACGGCCGATCGTGCCCGTGAAGCCTGGATGAGTATCGTACAGCCCGAGCTGCCGGGGGCGCGCGTGCTCGACCTTTTTGCGGGTTCTGGAGCACTTGGCCTCGAAGCCCTGTCACGGGGGGCCGCCTCCGCCGATTTCGTCGAAATCGCGCTCCCCAGTCTCAAGGCGTTGCGCGACAACATCGCGGCCCTGGGGGCTGAGGCGAAGGCGCACGTACATCGTGCCGACGCGCTGCGGTATGTCAACCACCTCGAGCCCGGTGCGTACGACGTTGCGTTCGCCGATCCACCATACAAACTCGGGATGGCGCAGCGCCTAACATCGCTCTGGCTGCGTCGGCCATTCGCCGCGATACTTGGTGTCGAGCACGACGCTCACGAAACGCTTCCGGAAGGTGGCGACACACGGCTGTACGGAAGCACGGCCATAACCCTCTTCCGAGCCTAACGACGCATGCCGACGATCGGCGTCTATGCCGGGAGCTTCGATCCCATCACACGCGGGCACGAAGATCTCATCCGCCGTGCGCTGGCCTTCGTCGATCGCCTGATCGTGGCGGTGACGACGAATGTGAATAAAACGCCGCTCTTCAGCGTCGAGGAACGCGTGGACCTGATCCGCACGTCAGTCGACAATGACAAGCGCGTCGAAGTGCTCGCATTCGATGGATTACTCGTCGACTTTGCGGGCGCACACGGCGCCACGCTGTTGATTCGCGGTCTGCGTGCCGTGGCCGATTTCGAATATGAATATCAGATGGCGTTGATGAATCGACACCTCGCGTCCGCTCTCGAAACCGTCTTCATGGTTCCGTCGCTGGAGACGTCGTATATCTCATCGAGTCTGGTGCGCGAAATCGCCCGCTTCGGCGGGTCACTGGAGTCTCTGGTTCACCCGCACGTTGCCGAAGCGCTCAGGAAACGGAATGAGTCCGGCCCGAGGCAATAACTCAGCCTCAGACCTCAGACCTCAGCCTCAGACCTATTGTAAGTGCACCCCTTCCTCGCCGAGCTGCGCCGACGCGCTTCCGCGCGGCGCGTGCGCATCGCGCTCGCTGAGTCGTGGGATGAGCGCGTCCTTGAAGCGGCAAGTTTCCTCGCGCGCTGGGGGATCGCAGACCCCGTATTGATCCTGCATCCCAATCGTGTGGAAAGTCATGCGGCCGCCAAAGCAATCGGCGTCGAAACGTGGGATCCCCGCGAACACGGCGGGCAGCTGGAAGAAGTCCTCGTCCAACGTCGGCGGCGGCGCGAGGGAGGCCTAACGAATGAGGAAGCCCGTCGCCTGGCGCTCGAACCGCTGTATTTCGCCGACTACCTGGTGCGCGAGGGAAAGGTCGCCGGGAGTGTCGCCGGCTGCGTGTACACCACCGCCGAAGTTCTGCGCGCCGCAATCTGGCTCGTGGGCCCGGCGTCCGGCGTGACGACGGTTTCAAGCGCGTTCTACATGGCCGCGCGCGCCTTTCGCAGCGATCAACCGGAGGTCGTCACGTTCGCTGATTGCGCGGTCGTGCCCCAGCCCACAGCCGAACAGTTGGCCGACATCGCAATCGCCGCCGCGCGTGACCGGCGTCGCATAGTTGGCGACGATCCTGTTGTAGCGTTTCTCTCATTCAGTACGCTTGGCAGCGCGGATGACGCGTCGGTCGAACGCGTGCGTAACGCCGTCGCGATCACGCGCGAGCGTGACCCTGAGTTACGCATTGACGGTGAGCTTCAAGCGGACGCTGCGCTCATGCGCGAGGTGGCGGCGCGTAAGGCTCCGGCGAGCCCGGCTGCTGGATTGGCGAACGTTTTGATTTTTCCGTCACTCGACGCTGGTAACATTGCCTACAAATTGGTCGAGCGGATTGCAGGTGCATTAGCGATTGGACCGATCGTGCAAGGACTCGCGCGGCCATGCAGCGATCTGTCGCGAGGAGCGTCCACCGACGACATTATCAATGTCGCAGCGATTACCGCCCTGCAGTCGCGCGATGCGGGGAGTTGAACGGGCAGGCCCAAGGGAGACACCCGATGAGCTTTGCAATACATAAGGAGGGAGAAGTGTGCGTTGTTAGCGTCGAAGGGCAGTTGATCGTCGGGAATCGCCAGGAGCTCAAACAGAAAGTTCTGGACGAGATTGAGCGTGGCGAGCGCAAGTTTTTGGTCGATTTCAGTCAGACCGGATATATCGACAGCTCAGGACTGGGCGTGCTGGTTTCTCTCTCGAAAAAAATTCGCGAGCATGGTGGAGAGTTGCGCCTGACCAACCTCAACGAGGACCTGAAGACTCTGTTCGAGCTGACCAAGCTGGACACACTCTTCCAGATCGCCGACAGCCGCGAACGGGCGCTGGAGAGTTTTTAGCGCACTGAGCGGCGCCTAACGAAAGCCGTGGTCAATCTGCCGGATTCTCCTTCACCCGGCCCAACGACCTCGCGATGGGCCGCGCTGCCGTACGACCTGCGACTCCCCAGTGACGTACGGTTTGTCGGCCGTGCCGTGGAGCTGGTCGTCGAACATTGCCGCGCCGCGGGGTTCTCCCCGCACGCGCTCGCATTCAACGTGCGGGTGGCCCTGACCGAGGCACTTTCCAACGCGATCCTCTACGGTAACCGGGAGGATGCCGACAAAGCCGTACGCGTCACAGCCGACCTCAAAGACTCGGCACTGGTGCTCGAGGTGTACGATCAGGGCCCCGGTTTCGATCTCGAAGCCTCCACAAACGACCCAACCAAGTTGGAGAACCTGCTGCGCGAGGACGGGCGTGGTCTGTTCCTGATGCGCAAGCTGATGGATCGTGTGGAACAGGTGTCTAACGGCAGCAACATGGTGCGCCTAACGCTCGAGCGGACGTGAAGGAGCTCGGGGCCATCCTCGAGCGCTTCTCGGAAGCCCTGCGCTGCCCGGCCGTCGTGTGGCGCGAAACAGAATCTGGTGGGCCGCTCGTCTCCGAATACGGGGGACCGGCGAAGCCGCTTCCAGAAGGTGTCCTCACCTGGGCGGCAACGCCGCTCCCAGCCGAGGTCCTCACAGATGACGGCATTCACATCATCGCGACGCTCCCCGGTCCGATCCGCGCTGTGCTCGCGTTAGGCCCGACGCCCGCGGCATCCGACCAGCTGCACGCCTACGCCGCCTTCCTCGCTCCGGTCATTGCTCACTTCTATCAGTCCGCACTCGAGGTCGAGCACGCAGCATGGGAGCTGGCCGAGCGCTACGAAGAGATCAACCTGCTGTACACGACCAGCGAGATCCTTGGACGCACGGTTTCGCTGGAAGAGGCGTCACGGCGCATTCTGAAAGAGATCTGCGAAACGGTAGGCGCCAAGCGCGCCGCGATTCTGGTGCACGATCGCGTGACCGATACCCTCCAAGTCGTAACCGCGCTGGGCTTCGCCGCGGAAGACGCAATCCCGATTGCAACGACCGATCCTCACGCAGTATCCGCACGCGTCTTTCGCGAGCAACGCGCCCTGTTGGTTGACGAAGGGGAGATGCAGTGCGAAGCGGAACGCTCGTACAGGCGGGGGACCTTGCTCTCGGTTCCGATCCTTTGGACGAACCCGGGATCGCCCACGGGGATGCCGTTAGGCGTTGTGAACCTGTCCGAGCGTCGCACGGGGCAGCCATTCACGGCAGGGGACGAAAAGCTCGTGTTTTCAATCGCCACGCAGATCGGCACGGCGATCCAGAATACGCGTCTTGTCCGGGCATCGGTGGCGCAGCAACGCCTGCAACAGGAGATGCAGCTCGCGCACGACCTCCAGATGAAGCTGCTGCCTAACGTAGAGACTGTAGCTCCCGAAGCGACGGTCGCCGCCCGGGTCGCGCCGGCAGACAGCGTCGGCGGCGACTTCTACCACCTGTTCCGTCTTGGCGGTGGACGGACCGGCATCTTGATCGGTGACGTGTCGAGCCATGGATATCGGGCGGCGCTCATCATGGCGCTGGCGATGAGCGCCGCCGCGATTCACGCGCAAGTCACCGAGGCGCCGGCCGAGCTGCTGAATCGCATGCGCACGTCGCTGCAGGAAGAGTTGTCGACGACCGAGATGTTCATCTCGATGTTCTATGCCGTGATCGACCCCAGAGCGCGCCGAGTGCGTTACGCGAATAGCGGGCACCCGCACGCGTTCATCGTGCGGCGGGGAGGCGAGGCGGAGCGACTGGCGGCGTTGAATCCGCCGTTAGGCATGGAAGCGGCACGGCCGGAGGAAGCGGAGGAGACCTGGCGTGCCGACGAAGACCTGCTCGTGCTTTTCACCGATGGACTGAGCGACGCGCGCGATCGCTTCGATCGCAAGCTCGGGGAACAGCGTCTCTTGAGCGTGGTGCGCGAGGCCCGGGATGAGCGCCCGAGTGTCGTCGTGGACCGTGTGTTCCAGATGGTGCAAGCGCACACAATCGGGACACCACGACGGGATGATTTGACGTTGGTTGTCGCGCGGACTTGAGTCCGCGCTGGAAGCTTTCTCAGCTTTCAGTTATGACGCATCGTCCGCGCAAAAGACTCGGCCAGCACTTTCTAAACGATCGGCGCATCCTTGCCCGTATCGTGGAGACGCTGGACCCGCAACCTAACGAGACCGTGGTGGAAATCGGGCCAGGCAAGGGTGCGCTCACCTCGCTCCTTGCTCCCCGCTCCTCGCGCCTTATTGCGATTGAGCTCGACCGTGACCTCGCGGGCGTCCTGCGCGCGGAGTTCGCGGGTCTGCGACACGTCGAGATCGTGGAAGCCGACGCGCTGGACGTGGACCTGGCAACACTCAGTGGCGGTGAGCCCTGGAGTGTAATCGGCAACGTCCCGTATTACATCACGACGCCTATCCTCTTTCATGCGCTGGCGTTTCCGCGTCCGCGCACGCTCGTCCTGCTCGTGCAGCGCGAAGTCGGGGAGCGCCTCGCGGCATCCCCCGGTTCGTCGGACTACGGTGCGCTATCGGTTACAGCGCAGGCAGTCGCGCAGGTTACTCGGCACGGCCGCGTCCCCGCGGGCGCGTTCCAGCCGCCGCCATCGGTCGATTCGGTGATCGTCCGCCTAACGCCGCTGCAACAGCCGCTGATCCTCCCCGCGGAAGAAGCAGAATTCAAATCTTTGGTTCAAGCCGCGTTTTCGTTCCGCCGCAAACAGATGCTGCGGGTCGTACGCAGCATTTTCGACCTCAACGCCCCGGACGCAGCATCTCTTTTGCTATCCTGCGGGATCGAACAGACGGCGCGGCCCGAAGTGCTCGCCCCCCAGGCCTACGTCGATCTCTTGCGCGCTGCGCGAAGCGCAGGGCTGCAGCGAAACGACCCTAACGATCGGCGTGAACTGCAGTCGGGTTCCGATTCGAGAGAGCGAAGCTGAGTCCTTCGAGCTCCATCGCCATGTTCACGCTTCTCAGCGCGACATCGGCGGGGACACGCAACTGAACCGGCGCGAAGTTGAGGATCGCTTTCACGCCTGCTCGGACCAGGCGATCGACAAGTGCCTGGGCATCTTCACCCGGAACGGTGAGGACCGCGATGTCCGGTTTGTCACGAGCAATATCGCGCTCGATCTGCGCGATATCGCGCACATTGAGTTCGGTTCCGGTTACGGAGACCGACTCGCCGACCTTTCGCGGATCTCGATCGTAGATCGCGGAGACAATAAAGCCTCGGCGGCGAAACCCTTCGTATTGGGCGAGCGCCGTCCCGATCTTGCCGGCGCCGACGATGATCACACTCCACTGACGCCCGAGTCCGAGGATTTCGCGGAGGGAATCGATAAGCTCATCGACTGCGTATCCCAGACCGCGCTTTCCGAAGGAGCCAAAGAACGACAGGTCTTTGCGCACCTGCGCGGACGTGGTCCCACCCCTCTTGGCTAGCTCGTCGCTCGAGATCGTTGTTATGCCACGACGGGCTGATTCCTCGAGAAAGCGCAGATAAGCTGAGAGGCGGCGAACTGTGCTGTCGGCAATGCGTTTCACGACGAGGCGCAGGTGAGCGGGCCCTAAGAGCTAAAAGCTCCTTTGTGAATCGTTTCACAAGTTAGCGAAAAGGCGGGGGATAGGGGATAGGGGACCGGGGGTCAGCTCTCCCGATCCCCGGATTCCCAATCCCCGATCCCCTATTTTGTGCCATGCCCGTCAACGTCCCCTCCGAAATTGGGCGGCTCAAAAGCGTTCTCGTTCACGCGCCGGGAGAGGAACTGTTAGCCGTCACTCCCTCGACGGTGGAGGACTATCTCTACGTCGATATCATCGATATCGACGCGGCACGCCGCGAGCATGCGCGGTTCGTCGCTGTCCTCGAGCAGTTTGCAGCTGTCTTTCATGTGAGCGACCTGCTGCGCGATGTGATCGACAACAGCGAGGCCCGCGAGCATGTCATCCGGGAGACGATGGATTTCCTTCCGTCCGACCCGCTCGGTCGCGAGCTCTCGGAGGCATCTTCGGACCGAGTGGTCCGGTGGCTGATCGAAGGACGACACGACGAGCGCGGGAATTTGGGTGAAGCGTTGAACTCGGTCGTTTACAAGCTCCCGCCGCTTCCGAACCTCTATTTCACGCGGGACAGCGCGATGGCTGTGAACCAGCACGTGCTGATCGGCGCGATGCGTTACGGTGTGCGGTGGTCCGAAGAGTTGATCATGAAAGCGCTCTTCAGGCATCATCCGGCGATGGCGAATTGCGGGGTGCTCTATGACGGGTCCGCGGAACGACGCGTCTCCTATTCGCTCGAAGGTGGAGATGTCCATCCGCTCCGTTCGGATCTCGTTATGCTCGGATTTAGCGACCGGTCGAGCCCTGGCGGTATCGATCACCTGGTCCGTCTTCTGTTCGACCAGACCAGCGTGGAGAACGTGATCGTTGTCGTGATGCCGAGCGAGACGACGGCGATCCATCTGGACATGATTTTCACCCAGGTCGATCGCGAGCTGTGCGTCGTCTATCCGCCCCTCTTTCTCGGTCCCGAACGCCTCACCGTGCTTTTGTGGCGGAAGGGTGAGGCACAATTGCGCGAGGTGCCTAACGTCTTCGCCGCGCTGAAGGAATGCGGCATGCCGATGGAGCCGATCCATTGCGGTGGCAACAAGCGCAATATGCAGGAGCGCGAACAATGGTCGTCCGGCTGCAACTTCCTCGCACTGCGTCCGGGTCTGGTGCTTTCGTACGCCCGCAACGAGGCCACGCTGCACGAGATGGAAAAGATGGGCTTCACGCTCGTCTCCTCTGCCGCATTTCTGAGCCGCGGGAAACGGCTCGGCGATTCTGAACGCGCGGTGATCACCTTCGAGGGAAGTGAATTGGTGCGTGGAGGAGGAGGCCCGCGCTGCATGACATGTCCTATCGAGCGTGACGATCCCTGGACGTAGCGCCCTGCCTAACGTGACAGGGGCGTGGATGGATTCGGCGCGCGGCGCGCTCGGTGACATGCCGCTGGACGAGCTTCCCTTCGTCGTCGTCGACACAGAAACGACCGGAACGAGCGTTTGGGGCGGCGATCGCATTACCGAGGTCGCGTTGGTTCAGGTCCGGGCTGGACGTGTCGGCGACGCGTGGAGCACGTTGATCTACCCCCAGCGTCCGATCCCCCTCTGGATTACGTCCCTAACCGGCATCACCGACGCCATGGTGCGCGACGCACCACCGTTCTGGGATGTCGCCGAGCGCGTGCGGGAAACGTTAGGCGCGGGAGTCTTCGTCGCGCACAACGTCGGCTTCGACTGGCGGTTTCTGGACGCAGAGCTGCAACGCACCACCGGTGATGGCTGTGCACCCGATGCACGCCGCCTGTGTACCGTGCGTCTGGCGCGTGTATTCCTGCGCCAGCTCGAAAGACGCTCGCTGGACTATTTGGCGGAGTATTACGGCGTGTCGATCGTTGGCCGCCATCGCGCGCTGGGGGACGCGGTCGCCACGGCGCATTGCCTGACGCGTCTGCTGAACGATGCGCAGGGGCGGGGCATCGGGACGCTTGGCGACCTGGAAACGCACATCGCCGAGTGGCGGCGGCGGCACAGGGGCGGCCGTCGTCGTCGTTCGTTCCTGCCGACTTCCTTCCACCCCACGCACATCGCGTGAGCGCGTTAGGCCCGCTCGTCCACACGCGTGCATTCGGCACGTGGCGCGTACATGCCATCCAGGCCGGTGGTCAAAAGCTGGATGGCGGCGCGATGTTCGGCGTCGTGCCGAAACCGCTCTGGTCCCGGCGCATCACGGCGGATGAGCGCAACCGCATCCAGCTGGGGATGCGCTGCCTCCTCATCGAGCACCCTAACGAGCTCGTGCTCATCGACACAGGGGCAGGGAACAAAGAGAACGAGAAGTTTCACGACATCTATGGATTGGAAAACGCGGGGGGTGCGGGGCGCACGATGCTCGAGGACGGGATCCGTCAGGCCGGGTTCGCGCTCGACGACGTAACGATGGTGGTCAACACGCACCTTCACTTCGACCACTGCGGCGGGAATACGTACGTCGACGAAGAAGGCGTCGTACGGCCGTCTTTCCCGAAGGCGCGTTATATCCTGCAGCGCGGGGAGCTCGAATTCGCTTCGATACCTAACGAGCGGACTTCAGCGAGCTACTTCCCGCGCAACTGGGCGCCGATTCAGGCGGCAGGGCGCCTCGAGTTGATCGAAGGAGAGCCAATGATCGTGCCCGGGATCCGCATCGCGCGCACGCCGGGCCACGTGCCGCACCACCAGTCGATCATCCTGGAAAGCGCTGGCGAAACGGCGATTTACTTGGGCGATGTGGTGCCGACGAGCCATCACCTGGCACTGCCCTGGATCATGGGCTACGACGTGGAGCCCTTGATCACACTGGAGTCGAAGCGACGACTACTCACCCACGCCCGCGACGAGCAGTGGCTCGTGGTTTTCGAGCATGACGCGGACGCTGTTTGGGGGCGGGTTGCGCACGATGGGAAGGCGTTCACTCTAGGAGCGGGCAGCTAAGAGAGCAGGGAGCGGGGGTAGGTCGCGCTCCCCGCTCCCCGCTCCTTGCTCCAGTGGTATCTCCTCCTTGCTCCTCGCTCCCTGCTCCTTTAAGTTGCTCTGCCACAATTCGTTAAGCAGAGCAAACGCTCTCACCCTCTGGCCGCTTCGGCGTGCTGCAGGAGTTCTCGATTCGGCAACGTGACCACGCTGGGCGTGGCATGCTGTCACGCGCGGGCTCCAAGGGGTCCGCGTTTTTTGTTGTCCGGGCATTCGTCGTTAGGCGAACGCCCTCAATAACCTCAACGGAGACAAGCCAACGCCGCCTCAACCACAACCGCAAGAGACGTCAAAACAGCCACGCATTCGCGTCAATCGCCAGATCCGCATCAGTCCGGTGCGAGTCATCGGAGCGGATGGAAGTCAGCTTGGCATCATGGAAGTGGAGCGCGCGCTCGCGCTCGCCGAGGAGGCAGGACTCGATCTCGTCGAAGTCGCTCCGCTCGCCCGACCCGTCGTCGTCCGCATCATGGACTTCGGCAAGTTCAAGTTCGAGCAAGCCAAGCAGGCGCGGCTCGCCAGAAAGAAACAGCACGTGATCGAGCTCAAAGAGGTGAAGTTTCGCCCCGGGATCGATCAACATGACTTCGATACCAAGACGCGCCATGCGCGGCGCTTCCTGGGCGAAGGCAACAAGGTGAAGGTCACCCTCATGTTCCGCGGACGGCAAATCGCCCACCCGGAGCT
>DATFBW010000263.1:0-20054 GCA_035253645.1 Gemmatimonadaceae bacterium
GCCGCATTCGGGAACGACGTCGGCTGGAATGGCAATCGGTACGCCGGCGTATATGGCGCCCGAGCAGCTGGCGGCGGATCCTAACGCGAATCATCGAGTCGACTTGTACGCCGTGGGGCTTCTCGCATACGAGTTGCTCACGGGTGAGCAGCCGTTCGCCGAGCCGTCGCCGGCCGAGACGATGGCTGCGCTGCTGACGCGCATGCCGGCGCCTATTAGCGAGCTACGGGACGACGTTCCGGCTCCTCTCACAGCCCTCATCACTCGACTCCTCGCGAAGCATCCTAACGATAGGCCGCAAAGCGCCGCGGAAACGTTGGACGAGCTCGACCAGGTCATCACGCCGCAGGCGGGGGGCATAACGAGCACCGTCGGGCAACCGGCAACCCGGCGGCTCCTCGACACGCCCATCCCGCATGAAGCTGCGCCGGCGCCTGCGCAACGCAGGTCGCGCCTGCTGCTTCCCCTTGGCCTAACGGGCATCGTCGCCGCGGCGGCATTGGCCGCCCTCTTGCTGCGGGACAGGTCGGCAACGCCAGCACGTGACCCGATTCCAACGCTTACGCCGGGCGATACGGCGCGCGCTCCGTCCCTAACGAGTGGAGCCAAAGGCCAACCGACGCTACTCACCGACACGACGTCGAAGATCGCGGCGCAGACCAAGATCGAAGTTCCCAAGCGGGACAGCGTACGGCCTCCTGTCACCCGGCCGCGCGATACCACAGCAGTGAAGACCGCGACGAGCCCGCGCCCAGTGCCCGTCGCTCAACCAAAGGCGGGGCCACCACCGCGCGCCGGCACGGCGCTGTTGACGCCCACGGGCAAGCCGAAGCGCATCGCAATCCTTCCCGCACGCGATGCTACACAAGGCCAGCAATACGCTGCGTTCGCGCGCACCCTGGAAGATTCCCTCCGGCGCGCCGCCATCATACTCGGCTACAACATCGCCACTGATGCCGAGCTCGTTAGGCTGCTCGCGCAGAACGACGGGACCCTGCAGCGTCGTCTGGCCGAGGAGATTGGTATCGGTGCCCTCATCGTACCGTATGTCATCGTGCGCGAGCGGGAGCTCCAGGCTCAGGTGAACATCACCGATGTGTGGCGTGGGCAAGGGCTTTCGGAGCGTGGGCGCAGCGACCCGGACGATCCGAACGGGTCGCTCGTGGTTATCCGTGACGTTATGCGGTCGCTCAATCGGATCAGCTGGCGTCAGCGCAGCGATGCACGGCGCACGATCGTCTTCGACGTTGAGAACCCCACGAACAACGACACGCTTACTGCGTTTGCACGCACGCTCACGGATTCGCTGCGCGCGCTGACAATGCGGCAAATGGGTGCTGGCGGCCAAATCGTGGGGGATTCTGCTGCGCGTGCTACGCGCGATGCCGCCGAGCGCCGATTCCTGGCCCTGCAGATTGGAGCCGGTGCGTACGTTGCGGGAACGCTCTCCCGACGCGGCGCGGATTCGCTGCGCGTGCGTCTCTCGGTGCGCGATGTGACTGAAGATCGCTCGTACGATACCGAATACGTTATCCCGTTCCGTGATCCCTTGCCGGCACTGCCGGACGTCCTCGCGCGTGTCGCAGCGGACTTCGGTCGCGTGAACTGGGGGCCGCGAGGCCTCGCTCCCACGCCACCGCGGTGAGACTGGCAGCACTCCGGCGCGCGACATCGTAAGTTTGCCCAGGGCTTAGGCTAACCCCTAACCCCCAACCCCTAACCCCTAGCTCTTAGAATGGCCGTCCCAGCACAAGCACTCGGCACCGAAGAACGACGCGACCGCGAGCTGCTCGAGCAACTCTCGACCGCGAAGCGCACACTCATGTCGCAGGTCGCGCGCCGCATCATTGGACAGACCGGTGTGATCGAGAACCTCGTCGGCGCCATTCTCGCCGGAGGGCACGCACTCCTCGTAGGCGTCCCTGGTCTCGCCAAGACGCTGATGATCCGCACCGTCGCTCAGGCGCTCGACCTCACCTTTTCGCGCATCCAGTTCACGCCGGACCTGATGCCGAGCGACATCACAGGAACCGAGCTGCTCGAAGAAGATCACGCGACGGGTCGCCGCGTATTCAAGTTCGTCCAGGGGCCTGTCTTTGCGAACGTCATCCTCGCGGACGAAATCAACCGCGCACCACCGAAGACCCAGGCTGCGCTACTTCAGGCGATGGAAGAGCGCACCGTGACGGTCGCGGCACAGACGTACGTGCTGCCGAACCCGTTCTTCGTGCTCGCGACGCAGAACCCCATCGAACAGGAGGGGACGTATCACCTCCCCGAAGCGCAGCTCGATCGCTTCATGTTCGAGCTGCGTCTGGACTATCCGTCCAAGGCCGAGGAGGAGGAGATCGTCACGTCCACCACAGGCGAGACAGTCGCCGAGATCAAGCCGGTGCTCACGGGCGACGAGGTGTTGCAGATGCAGCGGCTCGTTAGGCGTCTGCCCACGCCGCCTTCGGTGGTGGACTTCGCCGTGCGCCTCGCCCGCGCCACGCGGCCACACGATCCCAACGCGACGGCTGACATCAAGAAGTACGTGAGCTACGGCGCGGGACCGCGTGCGTCCCAGTTTCTCACGTTAGGCGCGAAGGCCCGTGCGGCCATGGATGGGCGGCCCGTTCCAGATCTCGACGACGTGCGCGCGTGCGCGTATCACGTGCTGCGCCACCGGACCGTCATGAACTTCCAGGCCGAGGCCGAGGGAGTTGGAATGGCCCAGCTCGTGGAGGGCACGCTCAAGGCGACGTAGGTACTCGGGAAGCACGAAACTCTCCAGCGAATCGGAGCATCTAACGGTCTGGATGCTCCCCTCCCCGAGGTCGCCATGAACGCCAGGCTAGTTGCGTGCGCCATCTTCGTCGTCAGCTCCCCGCTGCAGAGTCAGCGTGCGGAGCGCTTCATGCGCGATTGCGAAGATTCCTACTACGACCGCCGTCGCGAACAGTTCTGCGAAGTGCGCGAAGTCAGCATGCGTGTGCCGCAGCGGCAGCTCGTTGTTGATGGACGCGAAAACGGTGGCGTGTCCTTCTATGGTTGGGACCGAAATGAGATCCTGGTCCGCGCGCTAATCCGGGCCAGCGGCGAAACGAGAGCCGACGCCGAAGGCCTCGCTCGGGAGATCGACATCGAGGTTGGTCGCGACAGCGTCCGTGCCAGCGGACCGACCAGTGGTCGTCGCTACCGATCGGATTGGTCCGTGAGCTACGAAGTCATGGTGCCGCGCCGCATCGATCTCGCGGCGATTACACGCAACGGCGGAATCTCCGTCGAGCAAGTCGAAGGCAAGATGGACTTGGAGGCTGAGAATGGCGGCATTTCGCTCCGGGAGGCGGGTGGCAGCATCAATGCGCACACGACGAACGGCGGAGTAAACGCGCGTCTGTCAGGAACCTCGTGGCAGGGTGAGCGGCTGGACCTTCGGACCACGAATGGTGGCGTCGTGCTGGACATCCCGCGTGGGTACAACGCGGAGCTCGAGACAGGAACCGTCAATGGCGGCATGCACGTAGACTTCCCGATCACCGTTCAGGGCCGCATCGGGCGGCGCATCACCACCACGTTAGGACGCGGCGGGCCTCTCGTTCGAGCTGTGACGACTAACGGTGCTGTGAGGATTCGGGAGCGTTAGGCGCGAGCTTCCTCCACGTCGCGAGGTCGAACCGTTCGCCAGGCTTGATCCAGTAGCACCAGCGCCCGTTAGTGAGCCTTGGGTCGGGCTGCCTCATTCCAGATGGAGCGATGAACCTTCCATCGGCCATCGGCTTGTCTCTGCAGGATACGCATAACGTGGTGCATGGACGTCGATACCTCGCCGGTCTTCCGGTCGCGCTCGGCGCCGCGGATATACCCCCACTCGAACGCATAATCTCCCAGAACGCGAACTTCTTTCCAATCGAAGCGATACTCGAGGACATCGGTCGGTAGCTCGACACTGCCCATTTTGGCGAAACTCGCGTCGACCGCTGCCCTGCCACGAATCAGTTCGCCGCCGGGAGGCAGCATGACGAAGTCATCGGAAAGCAGGCTGCGCAGCGTGAGGTAATCGCGCTCCTGTGAGGCGCGCATGTCCGTTTGATGCAGCTCGTCGATGCGGTCGAAGTCAGTACGATCCGAGTCGGCTTCCACAGTCACTCCTTTGAAGTTCGCCTAACGCGGCCACTTTTGAGTCCCGTACGGATCTTGTTGCCGACTTCACGGCGAACTAACGCCGGCAACCGTGCCTGCTCCCGTGCCACAAATTCGGAAACCACCTGCGGCTCGCGCTTGGCGAGCTCGCGCAACGCCCATGACATCGCCTTCACTACCATCGGATCGCGATCCGCGAGAAGCCGGCGACAAACCGCGAGCGTGCGCCGCGCATCGCCCGTCCCTCCGCGCGAGCGCGCGTTGAGCGGAACCGTCGCGACAAGTGCGAGACGCCTGCGCCATCGATCCGGCGATCGGGACCACGCGGCGACGGCGCTGTCGGAGATGATGCGCATCCGCCACGCAGGGCCCGCGATCGTAACGCCGAAAAGATCGATCGAGCCCCAATCCGCCAAACCTTCAGCAAACGCATTGACGAGCCCCTCATCGAGCAGCTTGAAGGCCGGCTCGTGCGAAAGCAGTAGCTCGAATCCGAGCATGCGATCGCTGTGCGATCCTCCAGCGATCAGCTCGCGCGCGACATTCAGCACATAATCGCCATCCTCATGGCGCAGCTCCCGCGACCACTTCTGACGCACCTTGCGAAGTGACGCCGTGTCAAATGCCACGCGACTCGCCTCGCCGATGATACGGCCTACCACGCGACGCGCGTCGCTCCTCGTTCCCCGCTCCAGTGTGTTGGATTTCATTCTTGTGCGCTGCACATTATTTGTTTTATTCTGTAGAACAAATGCCGGCAAATCCACTCCTCGGCTCGCTCGAACAGATCGTCCTGATCGCGCTGGTCCGACTAGGGCCAAACGCCTACGGGATGACAGTCCGCCGCGAGATAGAAGAGCGCACTGGGCGAGACCTGTCCATCGGTGCGGTCTATGCTACGCTCGAGCGTCTGGAAGCCAAGGGCTACGTGAAGTCCGTCATTGGCGATCCGACCCCGGAGCGAGGCGGCCGCGCGAAGCGGCTCTTCCGCATCGAGGGAGCTGGGGAACGCGCCTTACGGTCTACGCAAAAGGCTATTTCCAACATGACGGCGGGATTGAGCAAACGATGGAGCCCAACGTAACCGTTCCGCGCACAGCGGCCTGGCTGCTCGGCTGGCTCCTTACGGACGCGAATAGAGATGGCGTCCTGGGGGATTTGACCGAGGAGTTTGCGCTGCGCGCGCGCAGGGACTCCCTGCCTAACGCGTCGCGCTGGTATTGGCGCCAGGTGGTGCGCTCGTTGCCGCGTTTCTTCTGGTCGGGCTTTCGCCGAGGACAGTGGCGCGCGCCGTTAGGCGCCGCCGTCGCGGCACAGGTGTTCATCACGTTCGGCGAGTCGCTGATCCTCATCCCACTGGCGCGCACTTTCGATTTGACGGGTTCGTTCCGCTGGTTGGTCGAAATGCCGATCGGTTTTGCCGCGATGACGCTGGGCGGCTTTGTCGCAGCGTGGATGCGACGCGGAGCCGACGTTGCGCTCGCTGTCTTATCGACGATCATGATCATCGTGTTCATGATCGTGCTGGGCGGCGCCTCGCCCCGCTGGTATCAGATCACGTTTCTCGTTCTGGGGCCGGTCGCCATACTCACCGGTGGGGCGCTGCTCCGCCGGAAACAAGCCGCTGGCAAACGTCCGTCGGGCGATCGCGGTCTGCCTAACGTTTGAAAGGGGAAGCCATGCGACGAAGCGTCCTTTTCGTTTTATCCCTCGGTGTTGCCGGGGTGACCGCCTCGTGCAATACACCGGCGCAGGGCGGAGCATCGGATTCGGCCCAGAACGAAGCTTCCGCCGATTCGGTCAAGAACGAGTTGCTCGCGCTCGAGCAGGGTGCATTGGACCGGTGGATCCGCGTCGACCCCGATGGCTATCTGTCGTTGTACGCGCCCGAGGTCACCTATTTCGATCCGATGCGCGACAAGCGCATTGATGGATTGCCGGCGATGCAGGCACTTGTGGCGCCCCTTCGCGGCATCAAGATGCCGTTCACGGATGTGCGCTATGAGCTGATCGATCCCAAGGTGCAGAGGCACGGTGACGTGGCCATTCTTACGTTCAACGTCGTCAATTACGGTACGTTGCCCAATCAACCCGAAAAGGTGCTCAATCGGTGGAACTCGACCGAGGTGTACAATCGCGTCGACGGGAAGTGGAAGATCATCCACAGCCATTGGTCGTACGTGAAACCGGATGTAAAGCAGCCAGCGCTGTAACCTAACGAGTGATTTAATGCGGCCGATCCTGCACGGTGCACTCGCTGTCTTTCCCTGCGTGATGGCGGGACAGTCGCCTCAGGGGCTCGACCGCTCGCGGAACAACATTTCCTACCCTAACGGGTATGTGACGGCCACTGAAGGAAGTGCCGGGCGCTTTGACAAAGTCGGATCGGGGAGGACGCCACTCGTCTTCATTGCCGGCTGGGGATTCAGCGCCGATGTCTTCAAGGCGTTCGCCCAACGCGACGCACAGCAATACACCACATTGCTCGTCACACTGCCTGGGTTCGGCGGCACCGCCGGTTGGCCAATGCCGTCGGACTCCGTGAGTCACTCGACGATACCCTGGATCACACGAAGCGCGGACGAGGTCGCGAAAGCGATGACAACGAATGGCATCAAGGACGCCATCGTCATCGGCCATTTCATCATCGGGACGCACGTGGCGATGACCGTTGCCCAACGATACCCGGAACGCGTGCGCGGGCTTGTCATCGTTGGAGGTGAATTGAGCCGCTTCTGGCCTTCGCGCGCGGATACGACCGGCCGCACTCCATCTACACCGGCGCAGCGTGCTGCGTCGGTCGACCGCTTCCTGGTTCCGCAATTCTTTCGTTATGTCACCGATTCGACGTGGCACGCGAACAACTATCTGCCGCACACGTTTTCCGTCGATTCTGCGAGCGCCGCCGGATTGTGGCGCGAGCAGGCAGCTGTCCCTTTGCCTATCATGATCCGGTATTTGTCCGACTTCTATGCGACAGAATTCGCGCCAAAGCTGGACAGCATTCGTGCGCCGACGCTCGTATTGCAACCGAAGTTCAACGAAAAGAGTGTGACCGCCACGCCGTACCTCCGGACCTTCTTCATCGACAGTTGGGCTCCCGCTCGCAAGCACCGCAATATCGAGCTGCGCGAGATACCTAACGCGGCGGTCAACCTTTGGATGGATGTTCCGGAGATCTTCCGCGCAGAGCTGAATCGCATCAAAGCTCGCGTGGGGTACTGATGGTACCGGAGCTTACGCGCACCGTTGCTCTGGTCACGGGCGGCAGTCGCGGCGTCGGCCGCGGTGTGGCCAGCGCTCTCGCGCAGTCAGGCGCGACCGTCTACGCGACAGGCCGCACGATCGCAAGTGCGCACCTCGACGATGCGATCCGCCGTATCGTATGTGATCACAGCGACGACGAGAGCGTCGCCCGTGTGTTCGAACAGATCGCACACGAGCAGGGCAGGCTCGACATCCTGGTCAACAACGCTTGGGGCGGGTACGAACGCATGGTCGAGGATGGGCGATTCACGTGGGGGATGCCTTTTTGGGAACAGCCGACTTGGCGCTGGCATGCGATGATCAACATTGGTGTGCGCGCCGCCTTCGTCGCCAGCCAACACGCCGCCCGGCTGATGCTGCCTAACAAGCGCGGGTTGATCGTCAACATTTCGACATGGGCGGCGCAGAAGCACATAGGCAACGTGCTCTATGGACTGTCCAAGGCTGCGACCGACAAGCTGACGGTCGACACGGCACACGAGCTCGCGCCACACGGCGTCACGGTGGTGTCGCTGTATCCCGGATTGGTGCGGACCGAAGCAGTGCTGGCAGCCGGCGTTTTCGATCTCAGCAACTCCGAGAGCCCCGAGTTTATCGGTCGCGCCGTTGCTGCGCTTGCGGCTGACCCCAACGTCATCCGCTGGACAGGACAAAGCCTCGTAGCTGCCTCACTGGCACAAACGTACGGCTTCACGGACATCGATGGTCGAGTTCCGCGGGCCCTAACGATTGCTGACGTTTGATCGCGTTGATCTATCGCGATTTTGTGCTTCCCGGGCAGGAAGCGCTCTATCGTACCATTGAAGAAGATGCAGCGCGCATCTGCCTCGAGTTCGAGTGCCCGCATCCGCATTTCGCGATCGAGTCGTTGAGCGGCGCCAAGGAAGTATGGTGGCTCAACTGCTTTTATTCGGAAGCCGAGAAAGCACGCGTTGTGGACGCTTATGCCCAAAACGAGCCACTCACGAGGGAGCTAAGCGGCATTACGCAGCGGAAACAAGGCGTTGTTGGGCCGCCCGTTGAGGTCTGGGCCATATATCAGCCGCATCTGAGCAGTGAACCTTTCAACGTCACGGGGGCGCGATTCTTCGTCGTGCAATTGACGAAGGAACCGGTCAAGCTGATGGGCGCTGTCTTTCAGGATGGTGATGGGACTCGGTACGCCTTTCGCCCTGCGACCGACTTGGAAGAGGCCACAGCTTTGGCCGGTGCCGATTCAATCGTCTTTGCCGTCAGGCCGTACTGGGGGCTGCCTGCGCCCGAATGGATCGCGGCAGACCCTGAGTTCTGGTCGCGTCAACCCAACGCTTAGAACTTGGATCGCATCTAACAGGCATGAGGGCACTGCCACTCATCGCCGCCCTAACGAGTGCTTGCCACTCCGCGCTGCCTTCGCCGGGTGCGGCACCCATTCCAGCGACAAACGTGCGAGTCGAGTTTCGGGCAGCATCGGACAGCTTTGCCGCGGCGCGTGACGACTACGAGCGGATCTGGGCCAGCGATGGTTCGCGCATGATCGCCGCGCTCGAACGTTCCGCAGGCCTGCAATTCGCCTATCCGGAATATGCCGATACCGCCATCACAGTTACGGTGCGTGAGGTGGCGAGCAATTCCGGGTATCGTGCCCGGAGCGGCATGGTAATGCGCGCGAGTTATTCCGCAGATACGAAAAAGGCCACGCTCATGCACGAGCTTGGCCATCGACTCATGGCTGGCCTGTTTTTCCGCGGCGAGGAAGAACACGACGAGCTGTTTCTGTGGCTGTACGATGCGTGGATCGCGTTGTACGGAAAAGATTTCGCCGATGCTCAAGTGGTATTGGAGAAGCGTCGCGGCGGGCCGTATCCTGCCGCGTGGAATTATGCGCTGAGTCTGTCGCCCGCTGAACGCGCGGCGGCCTGGAAGAAAGTGCTTGCCGAACGGCTCCCGCGCCGCCTGGCACAGTAGGTGTAGACATTCTACTCCCAAGGATGTAGAGTGTCTACATGGCTGACGGACGCGGCGACGATTTGCAGGATGAGATCGAAGCGCATTTGCGCATGGCGATCGCCGACCGCATGGCTCGCGGCGAGTCACGCGAAGCCGCCGAGCGAGGGGCCCGCGCGGAATTCGGCAACCTGACGCATGTGAAAGAAGTAACGCGCGAAGCGCGTGGCGGCCTTTGGGTCGAGCGATTGGGGCAGGATGTTCGGTATGGTCTGCGTGCGCTGCGACGTACACCCGCATTCACTGCGGTGGCTGTGCTCACCCTCGCACTCGCGATCGGAGCCAACAGCGCGGTCTTTACGGTCGTGAATAGCGTGCTTCTGCAACCGCTCCCCTTTCACGAACCCGAGCGACTGTTTCTCGCCTCACACAGGCCGACGAACCTTCCGTTCGAGCTCCCGCCAGGATTGGACGACCGCCTCCACATTGAATATCGCACGCGCGCGCGCAGCTTCGAACAGGTTGCGGGCTATCAACGCCAGCAATTCACACTAAGCGGTGTGGGCGACGCCGCGCGCCTCGTTGGCGCACGTGTCAGCGCCAATTTCTTCAGCACGATCGGTGTGTCAGCTGCTCTCGGCCGTACCTTCGCCCCCGATGAGGAACGCGATGGGAGGGATCGCGTCGTCGTCTTGAGTTATCGACTTTGGCGCGAACGATTCAACGGTGATTCGCAAGTTGTCGGGACGGTCACCACGCTGGATGGGACGCCGCGTACCGTCATCGGTATCATGCCACCGCGCTTCGTGTTTCCAGCGGACGTTGAGCTGTGGACGCCACTCGTTATGCGGCTCGATCCCGGCAACTCCATGATCGTCCCGACGCTTGGGCGCTTGCGGTCCGACGCAACCGTGGAACAGGCGCGCAGCGAGTTGGCGACGATCGCGAGCGCCAGACCCAAGGATCCGCGCGCCGCCGGATTTACAACGATCGCAGCGATCATACCTCTCAAGGATCAACTCACCAGGAACGTTCGGAAATCGCTCCTCATATTCGCAGGTGCGGTGGCCTTCGTGTTGCTCATTGCGTGCGCGAACGTCGCCAACCTCCTGCTCATCCGTGCCGCGGCCCGCCGGCACGAAATGGCCGTACGCGTAGCGTTAGGCGCCGGCCGGAGCCGGATCGCCCGACAGCTCCTGACGGAGAGTATCCTGATTGGGGTGATCGGCGGCGTGATCGGCGTGCTGCTCGCGTTCGCCGGCGTCCGCGTGCTCCTGGCCATGGCGCCGGAAGGACGCATCCCTCGGCTCGAAGAGGTTGGCGTAGACGCCTGGGTGCTGGTTTTCACTCTGGCCGTCTCGCTTCTCACCGGCTTGCTATTCGGTGTCGTGCCCGCGCTTCACGGATCACGGCGTGAGCCGCACGAGGCGCTGGGCCAGGGCGTGCGCACGTTAGGCGGTTCGCACAACAGGCTGCGCGCCACGCTCGTGGGCGCCGAGATCGCATTGGCGCTCGTGCTGCTGACGGGCGCGGGGCTGATGGTCAAGAGCTTCGTCCGCATGCGCAGTGTGGACACCGGGTATGATCCGGAACGCGTGGTGACGATGGCGGTGGACCTCCCCCGCTCAACATATCCTGACCCGGATCGCGTCCACGCTTTTCACGGTCGTCTGCTCGAGCGTCTCGCGCAGATCCCGGGCGCGCATTCCGTAGGAGCGATCTCGTTCCGGCCCGCGGGCGGTATGGGAATCATGGGCGACTTCAAGGTCGACGGGCAAACCCCCGTGCCTAACGGGTTCAGCGTAGACAAGCCGACCGTGAGCCCCGGCTACTTTGCCGCGATGGGGATCCGGATGCTGGGCGGACGCGATTTCACGGCCGCCGATAATGGCAGCGCACCGGGTGTCGTAATCGTCAGTGAATCGGTCGCGCGGCGCGCATGGCCTAACGAGAGCGCCGTGGGGAAGCGCATATCGATGCAAGATCGGCCTGGCCCGAACGACTGGCTGACGGTGGTCGGTGTCGTAAATGACATCGTACAGGACGAAGAGCTGAGCCGGCATTCCACGATTTACCTCCCTTACCTGCAAACCCGTTCGTTCTGGTTCATCGATCACATGACGTTCGTTGTCCGTTCGGATATCGGCGCCCAGAATGTCGCGCCCGCGATGCGCGCCGCGCTCCGCGAAGTCGACGCGACAATACCGGCGCAGGCCCTCGAGACTATGGACGAGTCGATGCTGGCAACGATTGCGGAGCCGCTGTTTCAGACGCGGCTGCTCGCTGTCTTTTCAATCCTCGCCTTGCTGCTCGCGGCGATCGGAACATACGGCGTGCTTGCCTATGATGTGCACGAACGCACGCGGGAGATCAGTCTGCGCATGGCGCTCGGCGCCACTCCTGGGAACGTGATGCGCATGGTCCTGCAACGCACCGCAATTCTCGCAGTCAGCGGCGCGGCGATCGGCCTGCTCGGTGCCCTCGCCGTGACGAACGTTCTGACGAAGTCGCTGTACGAGGTAAAGCCGACGGACCCCGCCACGTTTGTGGCGATGACAGCCATGATCGTGTCCGTCGCACTAATGTCCGGGTATATCCCCGCGCGGCGCGCTACGCGCGTTCAGGCGTTAACGGCCCTGCCACACGACTGAGTGCGCGTCAGCGGGTCCCGGCGCAAAGCTGCCTAACGCGCTCAGCTTCGAAGGGCGGCACGCGGGTCAAGGCGATGCGGCGGAGTCGTTCGGCAACGTATTGGCTGTCGGCGCAGATCGTGCGCGACAAGGGCATCTGAGTTTGAGCTGACTTCGGCCCCAGATACAGAACGGCGTCCAATTGCTCCTCTGTGCGCAGGGGCCGCCACTCTTCGCGTGGCACTTGTACACTTTCCTCGCCGCGAAACCTGAACCTCATGGGCGTGGGCGAAAACACCGTGATATCGGCGGCGCCGAGGTTGGTGCCACGCACGACTGCTAAACTGGGTACCGGCCAGGTCGCGGCATCCGGTTGCAGCTTGGTTAGCTCGTCATCCACGTTCCAGATTGTGAAGACGCGCGCTGGAGACGCGCCTTCCAGCAAACTGACGATCGTCTGCATGCGCCAGTCGTACATGTCCAGGTTCGACATGACATTCTTGCGCTGAAAATGCAATTGCCCATAGACGATCAGCGCCTTTCGCTCCTTGGCCAGCACCTCGAGCTGAATGAGCGCCGCCGGATGACTGTCCCGCATTGCCAACCACTTGAAGTGATCGGCTCGCTCGCGAACTACGCTCCAGTCGATCGGTGGGTCACCGAGTAACACGCGGAGCTTGCGAGCTGCGGGAAGTGTGGCATTGACGGATCGTACGACGCGAAAGAACTCGACGTCGACGGGGATCTCATTCGGGATTGTGGTATTCTGCCAGATGAGTCTTAGTGAATCGTCGGACACGTCGTCGCCGCGCACAAACCGATCTGCCAGCTGCTGATATCGAGCGTTGCCGAACTCGATGACGATGTCATTTACGATATTGGCAAACCGGGGATCTCTAACGAGTGACTTGAGGAACGCCTGCGCCCGTTCATTGCCATGCGCGTCGCAAAGAGCCACGAGCTGATGAGTACGGAATGCGTCGATGATCGCCGCAATGGGTTCGAGCGGAACTGCAGGCTTCGGCGTTACCGTTTGGGCTAAGCCAGTTTGGAAAACGCCGGCCAACAGGCTAACCAGCGTGAGCAACATCGACCGTCGCATACAGCCTCCGAGCGGCATCCAATGATCGACACGATGCTAATCAAACAAGGAGTAGCAATGCGTGCCATAATCGCTAGTGCATGTGCCACTCTTTTGGCGAGCTGCGCCCAGCCAGCACGCACCCAAGGTCCTCTGTTTGAGCGCGGATCATCGGTGGCCGTGGGAAAGGGCTCCGGAAAAGTCGCTCTGATCGACGTGAACCGCGATGGCCACCTCGATCTCGTCACACAGCACCTGCTCGACAGTGTCGTAAACGTTCACATTGGCGATGGCAAAGGTGCGTTCGTGAGAGCAGGAAGCCCGATCAGGCTCGCGTATGAGCCGGGAACAATGGCGCTCGCCGACGTGGACAACGATGGCGCCGTGGATATCGGGATCGCGTTCAAAAGCGACTCCGGAGAATACGTGGCCATCCTGCGCGGCGACGGCCGCGGCAACTTCACACATTCGTTAGGCACACCTGTGCGCACGAGCGCCGCGATGCAGTTCTACAAGCCCATCCTGCGTCTCGCCGACGTCAATCACGACAGGAATATCGATATCGTGATGAGCAACGGGCGGCGGCACACGATCGAAGTATTGTTAGGCGACGGCACCGGCAGGTTCACAGCGCAGCCGGTCGTGCGCCTTTCGGGCCCAAGCCAGGGGCTCAGCTCTTTCACCGTGGGCGACGTCGATGGCGACGGTCACGTCGATCTGGTGTCAACCAA
This sequence comes from Gemmatimonadaceae bacterium, assembly GCA_035253645.1. Classification (GTDB taxonomy): domain Bacteria; phylum Gemmatimonadota; class Gemmatimonadetes; order Gemmatimonadales; family Gemmatimonadaceae; genus DASYRX01. The sequence continues at coordinate 13,761 of DATFBW010000263.1, forward strand.
CAGCCTCGGTGCGGATCTCGCCAACATGAACACCAGCCGTCTCCTCACCAGGCGCGGTGATGGAAAGGGAAACTTCACGGACTCGGTGACGAGCACTGTTCCGCCGGGAGCGATCCTGGAAAACCTGGCTGATGTTACTGGCGATGGCCGCCTGGACGCGCTGTTCAGTCATAGCGATCGGCGCCTCGTGAGTATCGCGGTCAACTCGGGGAAAGGCGCGTTTACGCCATCGGTGCCCATTCAGATCGGCGATGGAGCGCAAGCGTTCGCGATCCTTGCCGGGGATGTGAACGCAGACGGCAAATCCGATCTCATCACAGCGACCGTGCAGAATGAGGTCGCTCCATTCGCCTCCCGGGTTGCCGTCTTTCTGGCCGGTACGGGCGGCTTCATCCCTGCCGCGGGCTCACCATTCCCCGCTGGCGAAGGCTCCTACAACGCGGCGTTAGGCGATGTCAACGGCGATGGCAAGCCCGACGTTGCGTCGTCGAGCTTTGGAGGAAAGAGCGTTACGCTCCTGGTGGGACGCGCTCGTTAGGTCAGCACCGTGCGCCGCAATGCGAGCGCACGAGTAAATCGAGAACCCGGAAAAACTGCGAGTGCGCTACCGCGAGCGGCCGCCCCGTCGAGTCGCGCCGCCCGGGCGCCGTTTTGTGCGCCACGACGAGGTCGAGCTTGGGAACGACGGCGATATGTTGTCCGACCGCGCCATGCCCCGCATATGCCCCTTCGTACGGCCCCGCCGCGGCTGGCCCGTCCCATACCCACCACAGGTAGCCGTAGCCGTACGCGCCATTCCTCCGCTGCGGCGGATTCATTTCGCTCACGCGCGTGAAGGGGCGTGTGCTCTCCGTCACCCAATCCGCTGGGATGACCTGATGGCCATTCCAGTTTCCTCTGCGCAGCATGAGATAGCCGATGCGCGCCATGTCACGCGTCGAGAAATGCATGTGATACGCCAGGTACCGCGACTTGCTCGGATCGCCGGTCTTGCGGTGACGCGCGCGATCGAAGTCCTGCATCCCAATCGGTTTGGCGAGATCGCTCTCCAACGCGTCGTAGATGTCCTTCTTGGTCATGAGCTCGAACGCACCACCTAACGCATTGAAGTCCCAGTTGCTGTACAGCATGTAGGTACCGTGTTTCTGCGAGCCGCGCGGCGGTGCGCTGGCAAGGTCGTCTCCATCATTCGCTGCGGCGTGATACACACCCGAGCGAGCTGTCAAAAGATCTTTGACGGTCGCTTCCTTCTCCTGATCTGTGAGACCGCCGTGGTCGTCCATGCCTAACTGCGCCAGGGACTTGTTCAGATCGATCGTCCCGTTCCGCACGTAGTTGCCGATCAGCATCGAGAGCACGCTCTTGCGTACCGAAGCGAGGTACGTGACCGTGTCGACGTTGCCGTATTTGAACATGACGCGCCCCCCAACAACGGCCATGAAACCGGTGGAGGCGAGCTTACTCAGCTCGGTGCGCACGCTGTCCAGCGATGTGCGGGACCAGCCTACGGTTCTCGGGTCGGCGATCGTGTCCCAGGTTGCGCCCGGATAGACCGCACTCGTTGCGGGAGCGACCGGTTCGCCAACCACTGCCTGACGAGAGGGCGAACACGCGGCGACAGCGAGAGCCAGCCATGCGATACGCACGAGCGTCGTTTTCATTCGTTGTTCCTCATTCAATTCGGCCTGGCGCTCCGAAGGACCTTTCTGATGTGATCCATAGCCGCTTGCAATTGCGAGTCGGTTCGACCGGTCACATCGCTTAGCGAGGGAGGTGCGACAATGTCCGGTTCAATACCATAACCGTCGTACAGCTTTCCGTTGACTCGAAAGGATGCCATCGTCGACAAGATCACCCTGATGCGCGAATTGGGAAGCGTATATGCGCGGCTGCGCCCCGACCCGCCACCACTCGGCGTTCCCAGCAAGGTGACGTTGGGCAGCTCGGTCATCGCGCCCAGGAAAATGTCTGTTGCGCTGAACGATCGCTCGTCCATGAGCACTACGACCGGTCTTGTCGAATAGTCGTGGGGCGTTTCTCGATCGGCGAGGACGGCGACGTACAGTTGGTCGAGGAATGGAACTCCCGTGGGGCTCCAGGCTGGACGGAAGGACTGCGCGAAAGCCATGGCGACGCGCCGCGTCGCGCTATCCAGCCGTGGGTCGTTAGGCAGTGTCAAACTTCTCAGACCGAGTTCGGCCGTGTCGCGCACCGGAAATGCCGCATTGTATGCCAGCGGACCCTTCATGAAATATGGGGCGAGATATTCGAGCTCGTGCCGCGCCCCACCGTCGTTGTCGCGGACATCGATGATGAGCGCGCGGCTCGTGCGGAAGTCTCTGCTCTCCATGGCTGCCCGCATCATGTCGTAGTGCACGGCACCGCCCGGGTCGTCTTTGTCCCACATGAGGGGCACGCGCAGGTACGCGATGCTGTCCGCCAACATGGTGGTCGTCGTTGTTATGGCCGGCCGCGGCGGTTGGCGAGTGACCAATCGCTTAAAAACAGTCGTGTCGCGTCCTTGCGCGTTCGTTAGGCGGACGGCCAGCGACTCGCCGACGGCTGCTCCCGCGCGCGTAAGCACGAGCGCGATTTGGCGCAGATCCCTGCTTGCCCGAAACAAGTAGCGCTGCCGAGAATGACCGCGGTAGCGCGCCCCGGCGATCGTTAACAGCCGTTCGATTGCAATGCCGTTGATCGCTGTCACATACGGATAGTGTGTTACGAGCAGACCGCTGTCCGCGCCGCCAAGCGCCACGACGCGTCCCGCATGAATAGCCGTGGCAAAAGGAAGCTCACGCGGATCGGAAGGGGTGACCCCTGGGGGAGCGACGACATTGGAATGAGCATCCTGCAACCTGCCGACGAGACTCTGAATGGCATAGTGAAAGTCGAGCAACCCTAACGAGTCCGGCAGGCTGCGACCAATGGAATCGAGGTGCCCCCGATAGTTGTAGCTGTTGACGGCGAGATACGCGGCGTTCGATTCCAGAATCCGGCGGAGCGTATCGAGGTCAGCCAACGCCCGCGGACGGGTAATGGATTGCGCCCATAGGAGGGGCGAAGCCCACAGCAGGCCGGCAGCAAGTGTGGCGCGACGAAGGGACCCGCGACCCATGAGCTCACTCTCCCCCTGACGGACTAGGAGAATAATAAGACATCCTATAACAGCCTAACGGCGGCTGGACGGCGACGCTTGAATGAGGAAACGTAAAGCTGGCATCGGCTCACGTGGGCGCAATAGAACCCGCGTGCGCGGTGGCAGCGCACGCGGTTCCAAGACGACATTGCCGAGCGCTGAAATCGACTAAAGCGTCAATCCGTGCGTATCGCTCTCATCGGGTCGGCAGACGCGGCGCGACGGGCCGGTAGCCACGATGCCACAACCGCTACACCCAGGAGCAGAAGGGTGACAGTGCCCAATGTGAGTGGATCGGCGGAGCTTACGTCAAACAGCGAAGTCTCGATGAAACGACGGGCCAGCAACGCGACAATCAGGCCCACCGCTGCGCCCGGGATCGCAAAAAGCAGCCCGCGCCGTAGGATCATCGCGATGACCTCGCTGCGCCGGGCACCGAGGGCGACGCGCACACCGATCTCGCGTTGTCGTGAATTCACGAGGTATGACAACATCCCGAAAATCCCCACAGCGGCAAGAATGAGGGCAGCCAGTGCAAACCCGCCTAACAACTGCGTCCATTGCCGCTGTGGCGTTACGGATCCCGCTACGCGATCTTCGATCACACCGGCGTCATCCAGGGCGAGCTCCGGATCGATGCTATGAAGCGCCGCGCGGATAGCGGTGAGCGAGGCGCGCGGAGGCCCGGCCGTGCGTACGAAGAGGTAACCGTCTCGCAGAAACTGCTGATTCGTCGAGCGATACACTCCCTCGCCTCCACCCTGGAGCCCCAAATATTTCACGTCCCCAACAACACCGACGATCGTTGTCGCACAAGTATCGCACCCCCCATCTCGCAGCTGCCGTCCCAGCGGAGGCTTGTCGGGGGAATGCCGCTCAACCCACGCCCGGCTGACGATTATCACATTCGGCCGCGTGCTGTCATCGGCCGCCGTAAACAAACGTCCTTCCAGCAGGGGCACGCCTAACGCATCGAATAGCGCAGGGCTCGCGGCCGACCACGGAGCCACGGGCTGCTCGGTCCCAGGCGGGACCGGGCGATCCACAAAGTCGAAGTTGTTGATGTCGTAGCACTCGTCAGGAGGAATGCAACTTCCCACTCCTACGTGCTCGACGCCCGGTACGTCCTGCGCGCGCGCGATCGCGCGCGTCCAGAACGGCAACGTGAGGCTCGGATCTCCGTACGAGCGGCTCGGCAACGAGACATGCACGTATAACACGCGGCTCGGATCGAAGCCGGTATCGACGCGCTGCAGCCTAACAAAGGAATTCAATAGCAGGGCCGCGCCGGCCAGAAGCGGGAGGGCAAAAGCGAATTGCGCGGTGACAAGCGCTCCGCGCAGCGTGTGCGTCCCGCGCGACACCCCGATCTCACGATCCCCTGCACCAACGGCAAGACGTTGCTCGCGCCGGAACAGGGATAACACAGGGTACAGACCGATAAGGACGCCGCTGAGCGCAGTGACCAGCACCGCAAATCCGACGGCGCGCGGATCCAGCGTCGCATCGGCGATGCGGGGGATGGAACCGCTCAGCATCTGCAGCGCACGGAGCAGCCCCCAGGCCAGGCCAATTCCAAGCACGGCGCCTAACGCGGAAAGGACGAGGCTCTCTGTGACGAGCAGTCGGGCGAGTCGCGCTCGCGACGCGCCCAGCATCGTACGCAGAGCCGCTTCCCGCGACCGGCTCGTGACGCGCACGAGCACGAGCGACGCGACGTTTGTAACGGCGATGAGGAGCACGAGGGCGACCGCGCCGGTGAAGAGCCACAGCGTCTTCCCCGCGTTGCGCAGCAGCCACTCGCGCAGCGGGTACGGTGTGAGTGTCGCGACGACGTCTTGTGCGCCGCCTCCCCACGCTTCATGGAGTCGCCGGCTGATGCCGACAAGGTCGCTCCGCGCATTTTCAAAGGAGACGTTGTCTTTCAGCCGTGCGATCACGCGCAGGGTAAAGGGACCTCGACGTTGCGGCGTGGGAAGCTGGAGCGGGATCCACACTTCCGTGCGCGCACCAGCGAGGTCGGTGACGCCGCGCGGAAGCACGCCGACGACCGTGTGTATCATCCCGTCGATGTTCATCGGCTTTCCCAGCGCTGCTGCAGGCGAGCCGTATTCGCGCGTGGCGAACAGGTGGCCCAGCACTACGACGAGGGGTGAACCGATCGTCTCGTCCGGCGGCTGGATCCCGCGGCCAACGGTCACCGTGGTGCCTAACGCTCCGAAGAAACTGGCCGTGGCTGCCGTGACCTCTCCACGCCGCGGTGAGCCGGTCGTCACGATCGCTACGTCGCGACCCTCGGCGGCACCCACGCTCGTGAAGCTGCGCTGCTCGGCGACGAGGCCGCGGTAATCCGCGTTGGACACGCCGAACCGGTTGGTCGCCGAAGTCTGATTCACCAGGCGGATGAGGCGCTCGTCGTCCGGATATGGCAGCCGCGAGATGAGCACGGTGTCGACGGCGGAGAAGATCGCCGTGCTCGATCCGATGCCGAGGGCGAGAACGGCAGCGGAAGACGTTGTGAAGACAGGAGCGCGGAGCAGTGAGCGGACCGCGTAGCGCGCGTCGCGCATCGAGTCCTGGAGCCACCGCAGGCCGCGGGCGTCGCGGTGCCCTTCTATATAGTTGTCGACCCCCCCGAACGCCGCGCGCGCGCGTCGCCGCGCCTCGTTAGGCGAGACACCCTGGCGCTCCAGATCCCGTGCCTCCAAATCGATGTGGTGTCGCATCTCATCCTGCACATTTCTGTCGAGGGCTTCGCCCTGGACGAGCGCCCGCGCGCGCCGCAGAAGTCGTAGGAGCACTGTTTGGGTTCCTCAGCTCGAGGTGAGCACGGTTTCGACGGAGGCGGCGAAGTGTCGCCACGTGGACCGCTCCAATGCGAACTGTTTCTTTCCGGCTGGCGTTAGGTTGTAGAACTTGGCGCGGCGGCCTTCATCGCTGATATCCCACTCGGCTTCGATCCAGCCGCGTTCTTCCAAACGGTAGAGTGCGGGGTACAAACTCCCCTGTCCGACCTCGAACGCGTCGCGGGACATGGCGCGCAGACGCTTGGAGATGCCCCAGCCGTGCAGCGGCCCAGCCACCAGCGACTTCAGGATCAGGAGGTCGAGCGTCCCCTGCAGCAACTCGGCGCGTGTAGGCATCGATTTCTCCGT
>DATFBW010000264.1:0-7385 GCA_035253645.1 Gemmatimonadaceae bacterium
GCAAAGTCGCAGGCATTACCGGCGGCGAGTGCTCGCCCCAAACATCAGGGCGATCAACTTGGAGGGAACGCTGGGGGGTTGCAACTCGGAAGGCGCTTGCGTTGGTGTACATTCATTTTCGAGGAGCGAGGAGGTGGGAGCGAGGAGCGGCGGGTTACATCCCCGCTCCTTGCTCCCCGCTCCTTGCGCCAAGTGCCATGCTTCTCTACGCCAACTGGCGCCAGCTGGATTGCCATGAATGAAAGAGACTCGGTCCGCTTGGACATCTGGCTCTGGGCGGCCCGGTTCTACAAAACCCGGTCCCTGGCGTCTCAGGCCATCGAGCTGGGTCGCGTGCTGGTTTCGGGTGAGCGAGCCAAGCGCTCGCGGCTCTTGCGGGTCGGGGACACTGTCGTCGTCAGGCACCCGCCGTTCGAGCGGATTGTCACCGTCCGTGGACTGTCCGACACGCGAGGGCCGGCGACGGTCGCCGCCGAGCTTTATGAGGAAACGGCCGAGAGTCGGGCGGCACGCGATAAGCTCGCGGCACAGCTGCGGGCCGTTGGGCCGGCGGCCGTGCGTACCTCGCCGGGGCGGCCCACGAAGAAGGAGCGGCGCGACCTGGATCGCTGGCGCCGACCCCGTTAGGCGGAGGCCAGCCGCTCCAACACGCCGGGGTCGATGGCGTGCCCGCCGTCGAAGCGCACCAGCCGATACTGAATCCCTGACTCGCGCAGGGGCCGCAGCTCGTCCTCGGACGCCCGCGCAAGTGCATACTCGTCGCGGTCTCCCAAAACGATCTCGATCGGCGTACTCCCCAGCCGTTGCGCCAGCCGCGCGAAGTCGAGATCGGGCGGAACCGGACCCGCCCAGACGATCAGCCGGTGGATGGACGTCTTGCCTAACGCCACCCAGCGACAGGCCGTTGCCACGCCTTGCGAAAACCCGATGACAGTCAACCGCTGCGCCTCGGACGCGAGCGTCTCAGCCACGCGATCGAGGTACGCGATGTAGTCCCGGATGTCGGCGTCACGGTCCTCGCGGGTCATCCACGTTGTGCCGACGCGCCGCTCGTCAGCCGACGGACCGCCCGGCCGCGGTGCATCTATATAGAAGCGGTTGAGCGCTTCTGGAGCGATGACGGTGCGGTGCGGACCAGCTACGGTGCTGAACTGCGAGATGAAGCGCCCGGCCAGCTGACCATACCCGTGCAGCACTACCCACGCGTCTGGCGCCTGAAGCGCCCCTAACGTGTGAACGCGCGCGGTCCTTTCGACGACGAGTCGGTGCTCCAATGAAGCGGAGTGCTCTGCCATCGCTCAGGTTGGCGGCTTGACCATCAGGCGTTGTCCGGCACGGATGCGATCACTCGTTAGGTTGTTCCAGCGGCGCAACGAATCGGCGGTGACACCGTACCGCTCCGCGATCGAAAAGATAGCCTCGCCGGCCTGCACGACATGGTAAACGGGACGTCGCGCTTCGGCACGTGCAGACTCCGCAGCCTGCCGCTCGGCCTCCAGCGCGGCGCGCAACAGTGCCTGACGCCGCGCAATCACGGCGACGATCGAATCGAGCTTGTCGCGTTCAGCTGCCGCGACGGCGAACTCGTGCTCTTCCCCTCCCGACCGCAAAACGGCGCCTTGGAAGAGGCCAAAGTACACGCGGCCGCGACGCACCGCGGCGCTCTGATCGAATGGAATATCGAGCGTAACGAGCAGCTGCGGTTCGTCTTCGCGTGGGAGCAATTCGTCGGGCGGCACGCCAACGAACAGGATGCGCCGGTCCGTCGTTGCGAGCACTCCGTGCGTCACCCGAAAGTAGTCCCACCAATTGCGCTGCATGACCAGCGCGCGCCGCTCGACGACCTCCGTCCGTTCGAGCAATTGGTCGAGCTCAGCGTGGGCGATGCGCGCCGAGCCTTCAGGGTCGCCGCGATAGTAGTAGGCTATGAGCGCTGCGATCCCAAGCGCCGTGGCGATCGAAAGAATCCAAAATACCGCGCGTGCGATTGGATGCGACGCGCGCGGCGCGGGCCGCTGCGCGACGCTTACGATCCGCCTACTCCGCCGCCACCGCGGCGGACGGTCCTACCACCGCGTTCACGTCGCAGCACGGAGACCAGCGAGTCGAGGCGAGCTTGTTGCAAGTTCGTGAGGAGCGTCAAGGCTTCGGCGCGCGCGAGGTCGTTATTCACTTTGATCGAATCGCGCGTGGGTTGCGTGAGCTTGTTGAAGCGCTCGACGGCCATCCGCTCGTCAGGCGTCATCCGCGTGCGTTCACCAAGCGTTAGGCCCACCACGGCGGCAACGGAATCGAGCCGCTCCATGAAACGCTCATTTTCGCCACGCAACCTCCGGCGGATGGCAATGAGCGTCGTCTTCTGATCCATCGTCAATTTGAGCTGCTCGCTGAACTCGAGGAACCAGGAAATCGGCTCACCATCCGACAGCTCGAATGAGTACGGGCCGGTGACGAATCCGATTGGAGTTCTGTCAGCCTGCGCGGCCAGTGCGCTCGGGAGCGCTATAATCGCAACATAAAGCAGTCGCTCGATCTTCATCCTTCCACCTCGACTCCTCGCTTCTAGTGCGCTGGCGCAGCTGCAGGCGGCGTCCCTAAAGGATCCACGGGGCTATGAAACGTTCTCTGTTTGATCAACCCCGCAGTAACGAACGCCGCCACAGCTAGTAACACAATGAATGCGGCGATACCCCACCCCTGCGAGAAGTTTCCTTCGATACGCCGGTCTTCCATGAGTCTCCAGTCCTCAGTCTTGAGTCTTCAGTCTGAAGACTGAGGACTGACAACTGAAGACTCAAGTAGCTCGAGGACTTCCTCGATGATGCCGCGCCCACGGTCGCGCGCGTAATACGTCCGGATGAGCATACGGCGCTCGTCCTTCGGTAACGTCCACCAGTCACCGATGGCCTGGATTTGCAATCGCAGCGGTCGAGGTCCCCACCAACCGTGCTCCCGATACTGCTCATCCAAGGCAACGGCGATCGGGATGGCGCGTGAGGTCCCCGTGAGGTGGGCGTTCATGATGTCCGGGTTGGCGTCGCGTCCCAGGATCCGCATCTCGAGAGTGGACGGCGCGCTTTCAACAAATCGCGCCAAATACGGGACGATGTTAACGGCGTCGCCGCACCAGTCTTCGCTTAGGACGAGGAGTTTCCAACGCTGCGTGAGCGCCTTGGCGCGAGTGACGTGCTCTTCGCTGACCGAAGCGACGCGATAGGCAGAGTGCCACCAGTCGCGGTTCTTTACGACCGAGTCGAGATACTGGATAAAATCTGGCGCTTGCTCATAGCGCTCTCGCGTGATGAGGGCTCGGCGCGGTTCTGCCGCATGGTGGATCGTCGCGATCAACGAGAGCCTATCGCAGCCAAGGGTTGCCAGCCAAAATCTGTACGCCACACCGGGCAGTTACTAACCCCTAACCCCTAACCCCTAACCCCTAATGGATAGGTGTTAGTTCCCGTACCTCGCGGCCAGCGCCTTTCCCTGAGCGATAAGGAAGCCAAGGGGCCACGAAATCTACCGGGGCGCGATCGCCTCAAAGAGCTGACCGAAGGTGAGCTGGAGAAGCTCACTGACCTTCAGAGCGCCCTGTATGCAGACCGGCGTTATGCGGTGCTGGTGATCCTGCAGGGACGCGACGCGTCGGGAAAAGACGGCGTCATAAAAACCGTGTTCGGTGCTTGTAATCCCCAGGGCGTGGAGGTGACGGGGTTCCGCGCGCCAACGGAGCTCGAGCGGTCGCACGATTTCCTATGGCGCATCCACGCGGCGGTCCCGGCGAGGGGGATGATTGGCATCTTCAACCGGTCGCACTACGAGGACGTGCTCGTGGTGCGGGTCCGGAAGTTGGCTCCGCAAAGCGTGTGGTCGAAGCGATATGACCAGATCAATTCGTTCGAGGAGATGCTGACAGCCAACGGAGTCATCATCCTCAAGTTTTTTCTGCACATGTCTCGGGACGAGCAGCGCAAGCAATTGCTGGAACGGCTCGATGACCCGACGAAGAACTGGAAGTTCAACGCGAACGACCTGGAAGAGCGCAAACTGTGGAACGGCTACACCGCAGCGTATCGCGATGCGCTGGCCAGGTGCTCGACGCGGGTTGCGCCGTGGTATGTGGTGCCAGCCGACGACAAGCGCGCGCGCAACTACCTTATCGCCCGCACGGTCGTCGCGCGTCTATCAGCGTTAGGCCTGAAGTATCCGAAGGCGGCGCCGGAAGTTTTAAAGCTTAAGAAAGTTCTTAGCTCTTAGCTCTTAGGTCTTAGGTCTTAGCGCTCAATGACAGCCTTCTAAGAGCTAAGAGCTAACGACTAACGACTATTTAGCCAGTTTCGCATTCAGCGTGATTTCCGGCCCTTTGAGCGCTTTCGATACCGGGCAATTCACTCGCGCGGCTTCGGCTTGCTCCTGAAAAACGGAGTCAGTGACGTTGGGCACGCTGCCCTCGGTATCGAGCTCGATCTTGTTGATCGTCGGTCCTTCACCCAAATGCACCGTGGCCGTCGTGCGTATGCTCGTGGGTGTCAGGCCTTGTTTCGATAACAGCGCGGCGAGAAACATGGAGTAGCACCCGGCGAGTGCCGCACCGATAAGCTCTTCGGGATTGGTGCCAGGCCCCGACTCGAATCGCGATGCATGCGTATAGTCGCCTTCCCACGCCGTCCCCACCTTCATCCTCCCCGCACCTTCTTTCAGAGTCCCCTTCCACTCGGCCGATGACTTACGGACTGCCATGACGTCCTCGAACAGGTCTGAGGTCAGACCTAATCAGCCACGCCACTATTCACTGCGCAATGCGACGATGGGGTCAACCGCGGTCGCGCGGCGGGCCGGGAAATAGCTGGCGACCGCGACGATGACAGCAAGGAACACGGCCACCCAACCAAAGCTCAACGGGTCTGTCGGCGACACGTTGATCAGCAGGCTGCGGACGACACGCGTGACGCCAAACGCACCCACTGCACCGATCAGGATGCCGGCAGCGGCTAGGACCATCCCGTGCATCACGACCATGCGCAATACGTCACGCCGCGAGGCGCCTAACGCAACGCGCACGCCGATCTCCTGCGTGCGTTGGCTCACGCCGAACGAGATGACGCCATAGACACCGATCGCGGCGAGGATGAGCGCGATGACGCCGAAGATCCCGAACATCCAGCCAAAGAGACCGTACTGCCAGTAGCTCAGGCGCCGCACGTCATTCATCGTCATCGTCGAAAAAACCGGAACCTTGGCGTCCGACGCGCGGATCTGCTCCCGGATGGCATTCGTCAGGTTCACCGGACTGCCCGCCGCACGCACAATGAGCCCGTTATTGCGCGCGAACATGTACGGGTACGGCACGAACGCCGCCCCATCCGGCTCATCCGTGTCGTCCAGATCGGCCCAGCGAAACTCCGCCATGACGCCGATGATCGTGAAATACCGGGCCGCCGAGTCACCCACGATGCGGAAGCGGTGACCGAGGGCATCACCGTCTTTCCAGAAACGGCGCGCGAAAGCCTGTGTCACCACTGCGACCTCCGCACTGTCCATCGCTTCCGCCTCTGTCATGTTGCGTCCAGCCAGGAGCTGGATGCCTAACGTCTGCAGCCAGTGTGCGGTCACACCACTCCAGAAGATCGACGGCCGGTTCTCCGTGTCGTATCGCTGGCCTTCGATCTCGACCGGCGAGTAGGAACCGCCGCCGTCCAATGGAATCAGGTTTGACACCGCTGCGGCTTGCACACCCGGGATCGCCTCGATTCGCCGCAGCACATCCTCCACGCGTTGTACTTTGGCCGACGTGGAGTCGTACTGCGTCCCCGGGAGATAGAAGCGCATCGTCATCAGCGGATCGGTGGCGAAACCGACGTTCGCCTGGCGCATCCCCAGGAAGGACCGCACGAAGAGCGACGCTCCTACGAGCAGGATGACCGACAGCGCGACTTCTGCCACCACGAGACTGGCCCGCATGCGGTTCTTTTTGACCCCGCTGCCCGAGCCCCGGCCGCCTTCCTTCAGGACGCCGTACAACTTGCCGCTGGTCGCCTGGAGCGCAGGCGTTAGGCCAAATATCACACCCGTCACCAGGGCGATGCCTAACGTGTATACGAGGGTGCGCGCGTCGATCCGCCAATCGATGTAATACGGGATTGGATCCTCGGCGGGCATCGCCGCGTCGAGGAGGTTGAGGCCCAGATAAGCCAGCGGGATCGCGATTGCCGCACCGATGACGGCAAGGAGGAGGCTTTCGACGAGCAGCTGGCGGACGATCGCCGCACGCCCGGCCCCGATCGCCGCGCGGATCGCGATCTCGCGTTGGCGCGCGGACGCGCGGGCGAGCATCAAGTTGGCGACATTGGCGCAGGCCACGAGCAGCACGAGCGTCACGGCCCCCATCATGGCCAGAACCACAAGCTTGACGTCGTCTGGAATCAATTCCTTCCGGATCGGATTGGTGGTTCCGATCCACGCGTTAGGCCCCATGCCCGTCTGCTCGTTCACGCGCCGCGAGACCGTCGCCAGGTCGCGCGACGCCTGATCCGACGTCACGTTAGGCTTGAGGCGTGCAATGACCTGAAAGTTCCGCCAGTCGCGCTTATCCTGCTCGGCAAGGCCGGCGATAGGGATCCAGAGCTGCGCTTCCTGCGGGAATTTGAACTTGGGAGGCATCACTCCCACAACCGTGTGCGGCAGCGCGTTCACCTGGATCGTCTGGCCCACGATAGCCGAGTCACCGTGATACCGGCGCTGCCAGACTTCGTCGGAGAGCAGCACAACCCCCGGCGCTCCGGGACGGTCCTCTTCGGGCAGGAACAGACGTCCCAGCTGAGGCTTGTTGCCTAACAAGTGGAACAGGTCCCACGAAATGACGTTGCCTTCGAGCCGTTCGGGCTCCTCGCCGTCCGTGATGGCCAGGCTGCGGTAGCCATAGGCCGCCATCGCGCTGAACGAGGGGGATTCGCGTTTCCAGTCCTTGAAGTTGAGGTAGGAAACGCCCTCGTCATCGCCGCTTTTTTCGTCGCGCGAGCTTACGAGAACGATCTGTTCAGGGTCCTGAAAATCGAACGGTCGCAGGACGATCGCGTCGGTGACGCTGAAGATCGTCGTGTTGACGGCAATCCCGATCGCCACGCAGGCCGCGACGATCAGCGAGAACGCCGGGTTCTTGATGACACTGCGCCACGCGAAACGAATGTCTTGGGCGATGCGATTCATGGCTGGAGCGGGGAGCGAGGAGCGGGGAGCGAGATGTCGTCAGGCTGTCGCGTACGGCAGGGCTGCCGGCGGAGATTCAGGACCCGCTCGCTCCTTGCTCCATGCTCCTCGCCCCGGCTCTGAGGCAACCTTGGCCAGCGGCGCTAAGACTAAAGCGTAAAGATCCTAGCCCGACCTACGCT
>DATFBW010000265.1:0-2914 GCA_035253645.1 Gemmatimonadaceae bacterium
CTGCACCATGCCTTGGCGCTCGAGCCGATCGACCACCCACGTGGCGTTGGATGCGTCCGTCGAGCAGGGATCGGCGAGGGCGCGCATGGGCTTGGGAATGAGCGCATCCATGGTGCAGAGAGTCTTGGCGTCGTTAGGCGACAGTTGGTAGCGGCGCAACACGTGCTCGCGCTGGCCACGCGTTCGGACGAAGAGCTCGAAGATCTGACGCCACACCGCGCCCGCCAGCGCGCGGTGGTCGGCCGCGCGGTCAACAGCCATGGCCGGGCCCGGCGCCAGAGTGGCGACATTGATACAAGCGGTCCGATAGTTTAACGGCTACCATACTTGAATTAATATAAGTATCTCGGTAGATACCGATCAACGCCTGATCTCCTAGACGCCAGTGCCCTTCACCTCGCTGGGACGGCCGCGCCGCTCCATTCGACAGGTAGCAGTACGAAGCAACGCGGTATCGGCCCGCCCGCTAGAGCCGCGCATCCAATACGCCAGTACGCGCGATGAGATAGACATCGCGTATTACACGATCGGCGCAGGCGAGCCGCTCGTAGTGCTCGCCGGTGGTGGTGGTCTCAGTCACCTCGCGCGCGAGTGGCAGTATCCAGAACAACGCGCGTGGATCGAACGGCTTGCAACCGAGAACCACGTCGTTCGGTTGGACCACCGAGGGACGGGATTATCCGATCGTGATGTGCCGTATGATCTGGAGCTCGCGGCCCGCGATATCGATGCTGTTGTCAACAAAGAAGGCATCCAACGATTCGCGCTGCTCGGACACTTGCATACCGCGGCTACTGCACTTGTCTACGCCGCACAGCATCCGGAACGGGTCACACGACTGATTCTTTGGTCGCCTTTCAGCAGCTACCGCGAGTTTCTCGACAGCTCGGCGCCACTGCAAGCAGCGCGCGCCGCGGCAGCGAAGGACTGGACGACATATACGGAGCTCATCGCGCACATGGCGACGGCGTGGACCGACACGGCGCAGGCGCGACGCTTCGCCGCCTATCTGCGTGAAAGCGCCAACGAACGTCAGTATGTCAAAGCGATGGAGCGTTTCGCCGCGTTCGATGCCGCGCCATTGCTCAATCGAGTTGCCATGCCGGTCCTGGTGCTGCATCGACGCGAAGCCGTCTTTCCATCTGTAGAGTTAGTCAGTCAGCTCGCGGCTGACGTGCCTTCAGGACGCCTGGTGCTGCTGGACGGCCACGGTGTCGTGCCATTTCTCGGCAGTCATGAAGATGCAGCCAGCGCCATCGGCGAGTTCCTGGCGGCGCCTAACGGGCGTCAGCGGCCGGCCGGGCTGACTGAGCGCGAGGCAGAGATTCTGGCATTGCTCGCCGCGGGAGATAGTAACAAAGGGATTGCCCGTGCGCTTTCCATAAGTACGCGCACTGTAGAGCGTCACATCGGCAACGTGTACAACAAGATCGGGGCTCACAATCGCGCTCAGGCAACGGCGTACGCGTTTCGGCACGGACTTGCTGCCACCTCGTAACGGGTAGGCGCCTCGACAACCGGCTGCGCGACCTTCGGGACCACGGTTCCGGAGTATGTCGATTTTCACTGCGCTCGAACGACGAATGGGAGAAGCGCAGCGCACCGTCTACGTAGTCTCCGCCACAGCGCGGGGTCGGCGGCGCCGGTGCCTGCCTAACGAAGCGCACCGGACGGCAGAAATTTGCGCAGTTCACCGGACGCGCGACCGTGCGAGCACCAACTAGAATCACGACGGCGGAAAATCAGGTAACCCAGCGATGTGGCGATCTGCAATCCGCAGCGCACAGGGGATCCGAGCACTTCGTCTCGTCCGCGGCGATGCGAAAAGCTCACGGAGCGTGACCGATCCACGCGATCACATGAACGGCAATTGTCGTTCGCATTTTTGAACGGAAGGAACTACACCATGTTGTCGATTAGGGGATTACTCGCGGCCTTGGCCATGGGCCTGTTGTTGACGAAGCCGCTGCGGGCGCAGGAGCGAGCAGTGACGTTTTCGCTCCGCACGGGTGGTTTCCAGGCGTTGACCGAGCTTAACGACGCCGGCACAGCGGACTTCAAGAAGGTTGGGTTCAATGTGGGTGGCGGAGTCGGCGTGCAGCTCACGCAATACCTTGCCGTGCGCGGCGACTTCACGTTCGCCGAAAATGAGCTGCGCAGCAACGACGTGTTCCGCGGAGACGAGCTGCGAAGGTACTTCTACGATGCAGCGCTGCAGCTGCAGTATCGCTCGACCGCGGGCCTAACGCCGTACGCGTTCGCCGGTGTGGGCGGTGTCACACTGGATCAAACCGGCTCCAGCGCCGAGAACAAAACCAAGTTCGCCAGCACGTTCGGGTTGGGTCTCAACTACGAGTTGCCGGAAACTGGAATCGGTTTCTTCATCGAAGGAAAGGGCTGGGTCTATACCCTCAACAAAGTCGGGGGCGCCCTTTCGGCATACGACAAGTCGCAGGTCGAGCTGGGGTGGACCGGCGGGCTGTCGTATCGCATTCCGATTTCCTGACGAGCGAGTCGCAATCGGAGGCAGCCGGGGCGGCTTGCGGTGGTGGGAAGGTCCGCCTAACGAGGCCGCTCCGGATGTCTGCGATCAGCGCGGGCGCAACGAGAGAATCATGGGCGTTTTCGATATCGCAGTGTTCGTAGAGCGAATGGGAGTGATCGGCATGTCTGGTGAATTCGTGGCTCATGCGCGAGCCGGTATCAGCCTGCGCGCGGCGGCCGCGGCGGCCCATGGAGGCGCCGAATCGTGACACAGCATGCCTTTGTACTTAGAGCATTTCGGTTTATCTTCGGGGCCCCGCAATGTCGATTCAGAGCCTCGTCACGCGACGAGTATGTGGCTCACAAATGATGGGGACGATGAGTTTGTCGCGGGACCGTGGTCATATGTCGCAAATGAAGACTCTTGTTC
>DATFBW010000266.1:0-10410 GCA_035253645.1 Gemmatimonadaceae bacterium
CATTGTTGCCAGTCCGGGCATCGAAGAACACGAAGTCGTTCCCCGACCCGGTAAGCTTCCAGAAGGTGCGTCCCTCGACCACGGCGTCCCCTGCTCCGGTTACACGCGACGTGTAATCGCCCACCACCGCAGCCGCCACACCATCCACACCGCTTCGCGAACGATTTTCTTGGACATCTTGCTCACTCCCTCTGTCCGATCGACGAACACGATCGGAATCTCAACGATGCGGAAACCGCGCCGCCACGCCCGGAAATGCATCTCTATCTGAAAGGCGTACCCGTTGGAGCGGATGTCGTCGAGGTTGATGGCCTCGAGCACAGCTCGCCGAAAGCACTTGAATCCCGCCGTCGTGTCGTACATCGGCAGTCCGGTGACGATGCGCGCGTAGACGTTAGCGAAGTAGCTCAATAGGAGGCGGCCCACGGGCCAATTGACGACGGTCACGCGCCCGTCGCGATACCGCGAGCCGATAACGAGGTCAGCTTCCTGGATACTGGTGAGAAACTGAGGGAGGTGCGCCGGATCGTGCGAGAAGTCCGCGTCCATCTCGAAGATGTAGGCGTAGGAGTGCTGCAGTGCCCACTTGAAGCCGGCGACGTATGCGGTGCCGAGCCCCATTTTGCCGGGCCGATGAATCACATGGACACGCGGATTCATCGCGGCGATCTCGTCGGCGATCTGACCGGTTCCATCCGGCGATCCATCGTCGATGATGAGAACATCGATGCGCGGATCTTGATACAGCACAGCGTCAACGAGCCGGGTGATGTTCTCGCGCTCGTTATACGTGGGGACGATCACGAGTGCGCGCTCAGCGCTCACCAGTGACGCCTCCCCTGCGGCTCCTAACGACTCCAATCAACCAGGTGCCCACCGCGATCAAAAGCGCGATGAGCGTGAGCATTTTGCCGCGGTCGTATGGCTTGCTGGAAAAGCTGAACTCGAGACGGCGTGCGCCGGTTGGAAGCTCGACGCCCATGAGGGACATGTCGGCGCGCCAAACCCTAACGGGGTTACCGTCGGCGGTGGCGGACCACCCAGGGTAGAAATTCTCGGAGACGATCAGCGCCGACCCCGCTGGTGCGGGCGCGCTGAGGTCGATGACGAAGTGGCCCGGTTTGTACCCACTTGTCGTTGTCTCGATGGCGAGAGGCTCGGGGAGCGCGTCGACTTGCTTCGCCGCCACTTGTGCATCCGGCGCGAACAATGCGGCGCGCCTAACGTCAAAGCGCGGATCCAAGAGGGTCGCAGCGACACCCTCATCGTCACCTTTGACGATGACGGGAGTGACCCATGCGAAGGCATTGGCTCCGGGGAGTCTGAACAGATACAGCGGAGTGCCGACAGGCGACTGTACGGGTCCCAACACGCGGGTGGCGGAGGGGATCGGCAGCGAATCCACGTTTGTCACGAAAAAATGGACGTTCGCGAGCGCCCAGAAATTGGGATTTCCGATCGAGCTGTAATTCGGCCTACCGGCCAGAATGTCATAACGATCCAACTGATTGCCGTGATACCCTAACGCGTCCCGGATATCGTGAATCATCAAGCCATCGGTGCCGCCGACGTAGGGATCGCGGCCGCGCATGTCAGTGAGCGCCGTTGCTATGACGCGCGCCGGTTGCGGCTGGGCATCGAGGTAGCGCGTAATATCGTTCGCCGCGAACGTCTGGCTCGCTGGCGGCATGAACATCCAGTACTTCCGCTCGATGGTCCACAGATCCACGAGCACGACCAGCCCTAGAGCCATCGCGGTCCGCGTCGCACTGAGTTGACGGCGAGCCGCGAGGGAAAGCACCACGAGCGTGATGCCAACGAAGATCGCACTGCGCCAGGCTCCAGCGACGAGCGCACCATTGTTGTCGGCGACGAAATCTACGAACTGCGGCAAAGCAACCGCTGTCGCGAGGTTCGTTAGGCCGCCGACCGTTGCCAGCAGCGCAATGGCAATCGCCGCGATCGTCCATGCGAGCAGATATCGACGTGAGACGTTGCCACGGATCGCGCGTTCTGCTCCCAATGCGGCCAGGATGGCGACGCAGAACTGTACGATGTAGAGCATGATGCTCGGCGCCCGGAAGAACTTCGTCCCCGGAATCAGAGCGTACACGAGTCGATAGAAGGGCGTGTATCCACCCAGCGCCCACAACGTGGCGACGATGAGTGCTCCTGTCGCCCACCACATGATTCTGCGATGCGCCGCGTCGAGCTGCCGACTCCACGCCAAGCCAGCCAGCACGAGCACGGCCACGCCCAGGTATTCGCTGTGCAAGTGGATGCGGTTGCGCCCCCAGTAGTTGTCGAGGATGCCCGTGAACTGAGGCAGGTACGTGTTGAAGATCTCTTCCGGAGGAAGCGAATAGGAGATGGCGTGTTCCCACCCCTTCTTTCCGCCTGCACGCGGCGACCAGTCCACATACTCGGAAACTGGGAGATACTGGATGGCGCCTATCATGCCACCGACCACTATGGCGCCTAACGCGAAGGCGAGGCGCTGGAGCGCAACTTTGCGTTCGAGGCGCGGTGCGTTAGGGTCGGCGAATGCGATGAAAAGCGCGAACGCGCCGCCGACCAGCAGCATGTATTGCAGGAGCTGCGGATGCGGCGACAATACGGCCAGCCCAACGACGAGCGCGAACAAACCCCACGTCCAAAGCGCCCCCTCCCGCAAGAACCGCGTCACGAGATAGAGGGCCAGCGGCGTCAGCGCGGCAATGAACAGCTTTCCGTCATGCCCCGGGGACACGAGACCAGCGACGTTACCGCCTAACATGTAGGCGAGCCCGCCGATGACGGCGGGCCAGTACGAAATCCCGAGCGTGCGCAGCAGCAGGAAGCAGAAATAGCCAGCCAGCACGACGTGGATGATGAAGCCCCACGTCATCGCGACGTCCGTCGGAAGGATCATCCGCAGGATGAACGTCGGGTAGAAGACGTCGCCGTGCATCGCCGCGACGTACGGCATCCCTCCAAAGAGATAAGGGTTCCACAGAGGGAACCCTTCCCCGCTCTTCAGCGATTGCGCGGCAAACTCCCGAAATGCGTAGCCCGCCAGGTATTGGTCGCTGTTCGGATTGATGAGGAAACGGCCGCCGAGCGCAGGAAACGCCAGCGTGAGCGTCGCCGCGAAGTAGATCAGCGCTGCCGTTGCGCGCGCATAACGCGGCTGGCGCGTACCATCATCGCGCGTTTTGGCTGTGGTATTGGTCATTCCGAAATCGGCTGCGCTGTTCTTCGCGATGCGCCGAAGGCGAGGAGTAGTACGCCCGGAAACACCTCGAGTGCTGTCAGCCAGAGGCGCGACGTCACCGCGACTACTGTCGCCACCCCGCCTGACGCCAGCCCGAGCTGAGTCATGGAAGCCACGAGCGCACCTTCACGCACCCCGATACCACCCGGCGCCAACAACACAAGGTAGCCCAAAAGATACGAGAACGTGTAGGCAGCGGTGTAGGAGGCCAAACCAGCATTTGGGGGCGCGCCGACTGCCAATGCGAAAAAGCGAAACGCGATACCATAGAGAAGCCACGCCGCGCTCGTCCCAACCAACGCGACAATGAGCGCGCGTGGTGGCAGCGCCCCGAACTGGAGCTCACGACCGGATATCCGTTTATACAAGCGGACGGCGAGCTTGACGCCGAGAGGAAGGAGCACGAGCGCGGCGACGAGGACAGCCGCCAGGGCAGCAACCTCTCCTGCATAACGAGCAAGGATGCGACCACCCGTCGCAACGACGACACCTACGCCGGCGATAATGCTCACGATATTCACAACTATTGCAGAACCTGTGGCGGCAATTGCGGAGACACCGCGTTCTTCGGCCATGACTCCCATCGCGCCGATCTGCCATACTTTGCCGGGGACGTAGCGGCCGAGGTTGGAGATGAACCAGATGCGTGCCGCGTCGAGCCAACCGAGCTTGTCGCCCCATGCCGCGACGGTGCGCCGCCAGGTCTCGATGAGGAGAGCATACGCGACGAAAACGATGCCGGTAGCGAGTGCGATTTGAGACCACGAGATCTCAATATTTGCGGTGGCGCGGCGCACATCGTCCCACTGGCCAGCCACGATGCCGACGGCGAACGCGACGAAGAGGATCGCCGCCACCGTGCGTAACAACCGCCAGTGGTTAGGCTGCACGATTCAAGACCCGCCGATACACGTCGACATACCGGGCGGCTGCCGCATCCGGAGAAAACGTTTCCAGCGCGCGCCGTCTGCCATTGCGGCCTAACGTGATTGCCAGCTCGGAGCTGCCGAGGATCTTGTCGAGGCCGGCTGCCAGGGCGCGCACGTCTCCCGCCGGCGCCAGAACGCCCGTGGCGCCGTCATGAACGACGTCGGGCAATCCGCCTGACGCGAACGCGACGACCGGCGTTTCACAGAGCTGTGCTTCGACGGCGACCAGGCCAAGGCCCTCGTCCAGCGAAGGGATCGCGACGGCGGTGGCGCGTTGGTACAGCGCGACGAGCGATTCGCGCGCGAGGGCGCCGTGCCAGGTGATGCGGTCGGCCAGGCCTAACGAGTCCGCCTGTCGTCGCAAGGCGGCGCCATCGGGGCCCTCGCCGACAACATGCAGCCGATCCAGATGCCGTACGCTCTGCAGCGCAGCGAGCAATAAATGCAGGCCCTTCTGAGCGTTGAGCCGCCCTACGAAGAGCACCTCGCCTTGCCGGCGCACGTCCAGGGTTGGAGGCGCGAACATCGTTGTGTCCACCGGCATAGGTGCGACGATTGGTTCCGCCTTCGGTGCCATTGCCCGCGCCTGTTGGGCGAGCCAGCCTGAGACGGCTGTGACCGCAGAAACCTGGCGCACCACTTCGCGGAACAGGCCGGGCGCCCAGGCCGTGCGCGCCGCCAATCGGACGTCACTCCCGTGCAGGGTCACGATGATTCTCGTAGGCCTGCGGACCAACATGCCGGCCGAAAGCGCTCCCGGGAACCACCAGTGTGCGTGCACGATCGGCGCTGCAAGACGCCTAACGAGTTTCCGTGTCGCGTTCGCTTGAGCCAGGAGATAGCCGAGCAGCGCGACCTTACCCGAAACCGTGCCGGTCACCGACTCGGCCATCGTTCCCGTGTAAGCGAGGGTTTCCCATGCACGCGGCGCATAGCGAAAACGGTGTACGGGGACGCCCCCGAGAGCTTCGTAAGGCGCGAGGTCCTTGGATGCGGGAGCTACGACCTCCACGTGGATGTCCCGCGCGGTAAGCGCCTGCGCGAGCGTGAGGAGAAACGATCCGGCCGCGTCGCCAATGAAACGCGGATACGAATGGGTGACGAAGACCACCCTGATGGGGGCCTGCGCGGCTATGACTCCGGCGGAGGTGCGTCCGGATCACGCAGCGTGTCGATCTGCCGTTGCAGCTCGCGCAACTGGGCACGCTGGCCAGCGATCTGCTCGCCTAACAAGCCGGTCGCCAGGAAAACCGAACCGAGGAGGAGACACGTTTCGACGAGCGTGAGCAGGGGCCGATACCCTACCCCACCGAAAAGCCGGACTGCCACTGCGGCAATCCCGATCAGTACACCGAGCGCAAAGAGCCCAGCGCCTAACGAACCAAACAACAGCAGCGGCTTACGCCCGAAGCGGAGCTCGAACCAGACGGACAACATGTCGAGCACGCCCACGGGGATACGTGTGATGCCGAACTTCGAGCGGCCCGCATGACGCGGATAGAGCGGCACCGGGATCTCCCGCACGGAGTATCCCTCCGCGGCGGCGATGGCGATCATGTACCGATGCCAGTCGGGACGGATCGGGATCGTTTCCATGATCTCGCGACGATATGCCTTGACCGAATTGAGGTCGCGCACCGGCAGCTTGAAAAGCGCGCGGCTCAGCCGGTTGTAGACACTGGAAACGAACGCCTTTTCATACGCGCCCTGCTTGAATCCGGTGACCATGTCGGCATCGCCTGCGAGGATCGGTGCGACGAGACGAGGAATGTCTTCCGGCTTGTACTGAAGATCCGCGGGAAAGAACACCAACACGGTGCCGCGGGAGTGCAAATACCCGGTGCGCAATGCATCGGCGATACCGCGCTGCCGGCGATGCCTAACGAGCTCGAGAAAGTCGTACCGCTGCGCCAAACTCTGGAGCACGTGCCACGTCTCGTCAGTGGACCCGTCGTCGACCACGACCATCTCGAATCGCGCGGGAGGGTCACTGCGCGCAAAGGCAGCGGCCGCCTGCTCTACGAGAAGCGGGAGGTTCTCAGCTTCATCTTTGGCGGGCACCAGGACGGAAACGTCCACCGCCTCACGCTGCGACGAACCCACAACGGCGACGACCTCCGACGGCGTGACCACCCCAAGGGCAGATGGACGCGCGGGCGGCGGACGTGTCGCCACGCTCAGACGCGCTTGCGCATCCGCGCTGACAGCACGCCTAACTGGTCGCGATATTTCGCCACGGTGCGGCGCGCGATGTTCACTCCGCTCTCGCGCAGCACATTCACGATGGCCTGGTCCGTCAACGGATTCTTCGGGTCTTCGTTCTCGACGAGCTTCTGGATCTGATCTTTAATCCCTCTGGCCGAGACATCTTCGCCACCCGTTGTGGACAAGCCTGACGAGAAGAAGAACTTGAGCGGCAAGACTCCACGCGGCGTCTGCACGAACTTCTCATTTGTCACGCGACTGACGGTGGATTCGTGCATGCTCACGACTTCAGCGACTTCCCGCAGCGTCAGCGGCTTGAGGTGCTGCACGCCCTTCTCGAAGAAATCCTTCTGCCGTTCGACGATGTAGTTCATCACCTTGAGCATCGTCTGTCGCCGCTGCTCGATCGCCTGGATCATCCAGTTGGCCGAGTTCAGCTTGGAGGCGATGAACTCCTTGTTGTCACCCTCGAACTTCTTTTTGTCGCGTGCGATTTCCTGATAAGCGCGGCTTAGGCGCAGCCGCGGCAAGTTCGTGTCATTCAGGAAGACGTGGTAATTGCCGTCGATCTTCTCGACGACCAGATCAGGCGTGACGTAGTTGTCCTTCTCCGCGCTGAAGCGCAGACCAGGCTTTGGATCGAGCTTCGCAATTTCGTCGGCCGCGTTTTGCACTTCCTGCGGCGAGATTCCGAACCGCTTGGAGATTTCGCTCCAACGGTGATTGATCAGCTCGTCGAAGGCTTCGTGGACGAGGCGATACTGCAGCGTCTGCTCGGCTTTTTCTTCCCTTAGCTGTAGGAGCAAACACTCGCGTAAGTCGCGCGCACCGACGCCGGCCGGATCAAGGCTCTGAACGATACGCAGCATGTCTTCGGCTTCTTCCTGCGTATACAGCGGCAACTTTCCATCGAAATTCTCGACCGCATCGGCCGCGCGGCCTACCTCATCGTTGATCCCTGAGAGGATCTCGTCGAGCGTGCACGAGAGGTAACCATCTTCATTGATGTTGCCGATGAATTCATCGGCGAGCATCCGTTGCCGAGGTGTAAGCTCGAGAAGTTGCACTTGATCATTCAAGTGGTCCGAGAGGTCGCGCGTCTCGACGCTGACAGGCTCGAAATACTCGCGCTCCTCATACTCCTCGCGGCGGACCCCGGTATCGAAACCTTCGAGCAGGATCTCTTCCCAATCAATCTCACCGGCGGATTCGGACTCGGTCTTTTCCGGTGTCTGCTGCTCGGTCTCGCCTAACGATTCAGCGGTCTCCTCTGCCTCCTCGGCTTCTTCTTCCTCAGGCTCCAGAAGCTCGAGAAAAGGGTTCGTCAGCAGTTCTTGCTTGAGGTGCTGCTGCAGGTCGAGCAGAGGCATGTAGAGCAGATCCATCGCCTGATACAGGCGTGGATTGATCTTCATCTCCTGCCGGAGCGAAGTGCTCTGGTGTAACCCCTGCCTCATGCCGGATGTCCCTCTGCCGCGAACCGAGCGCGAAGCCGCGCTGTGAGTGTAGGGCCGAGATAAATCTCTGCCACAGTTTCGTCGTACACGAGCTGCCTGACTGTCCCTGACACTTTCACCTGCCCATCGAACATGATGTACGCACGGTCCACAATATCGAGTGTCTGCTCGACGTTATGGTCACTTATCAGGACGCCAATACCCCGGTGCCGCAACCCTGCGACGATGGTTTGGATGTCGTGCACGGCGATCGGATCGACCCCGGCGAATGGCTCGTCCAGCATCATAAACTTAGGATGTGTGACGAGGGCGCGCGTAATCTCCAGGCGCCTTCTTTCGCCTCCCGAGAGGCTGTAGGCCTTGTGACGCCGCAGATGTTTGATGCTCAACTCGTCCAGGAGCTGCTCGAGGCGAGCCTCCCGTTCACTAGCTGAAAGGCCCAGCGTTTCGAGAATGGCGAGGATGTTGTCTTCCACCGAGAGCTTCCGAAATACGGAAGGCTCCTGAGACAGGTAGCCGATGCCGCGCCGCGCGCGCCTGTACATCGGCATTTTTGTGATGTCGACGCCATCCAGCTTGATGCGCCCTTCGAGCGGCTCGATGAGACCCACGATCATGTAGAACGTCGTCGTCTTCCCGGCGCCGTTAGGGCCGAGGAGGCCGACAATCTCTCCCTGCTGCAGCTGAACGTGGACGTCGTTCACGACTTTCCGGCGGCGATAGACCTTTGTCAGACCCTGCGCTTCCAGGACACTCCCTTGCACAGCTGGTGCCTCGCCGCTGGTGCGCGGCGCACGGACCGCGTGCTCACCTGTCTCGCGCAGGACCTCTGCCACCTGAGCACGACGGGGCGCGATCTCGGTCCAGAGGTGCGGCGCGACGCTGATCCGCGACACGTTTTGCGAGACCGGTTCCATCCCCAGCCTGACGAGTCCCTCGCCGGCCAGGCGCGGGAGTACGGACTTCGAGAGGTGTTCGCGCACCTCATCGAGGCCAAGCCGTCCGACCTCGTGATCGGCATCGCGCCCCTCGACGCGAAGCGCATGGATGTAGTCGTCGCGATAGCGGAGCACGACGCGATCGAGTGTCGCTACACCTGCGTCGTCAGCCTCGCGAATGACTGCGTGTAGCGCCAGAACGAAAGAGCGATCCCCTGCCGCCTTCTGCTCCAGCAGCTCGCGGACGCGCGGTGGGAGAAGCGGCGTGTCGCCGATCACCGGTTGCCTCGCGATGACGGCGGCCGTATCGGACTTGGCGGGCGCCGCGTGGCGCGAGGGTTCGTCCGGTTGGTGCGAGCTGTGTCGCCAGGCGGTGCGGGTTCGAGATAAACGCCGGAAGCCTGATCGATCACGCGGACGGTTTGTAAGCTATCGTTTGCGAACTGCACGTCGATCACGCGGCCGGTAACATAGTTAATTGCGGGAGGGCCGCGACGCGTCGAGTCGTTGGATGGCACCTGCTGGTAGGAGCTGGCGTTCCCCGAGGCCGTGATCTTTCGAATCGGCGGCCGTGATGCCGTGTCGGTGGCAGCAAGTGAATCGAACACGGCATGAATCGTATCGCCGCGCAACCAGTCGCGCTCGTCCGACGTGATCTTCGCCGTGTCGGGATCGGTCTCGGCGTAGGCGAAGCCGATCGCGCGGAACTCCCGGATGCGCTGGTTAGGCATAACCACGTGCAGCGATTCAGCAAAGACGTCGCGCTGCGGTGTCTTTGCATGCGCCCTGTTTCCAAAGGCAAAAGCGCGCTGGAGTTTCTGCTCATTGACTCGCAAGTCGATCGTGTCTGCGGTGAGAATGAGATCTTTGCTTTCAGCGACAGCGCTGTCCTGAGCCACCACGCGTTCCGCCTGCCGATTGCGCGCGTGGATGTCGATCGCCTTGCCCTTCAGAGTGTACGGCTCTTCGCCTTTACTCTCGATGATGGGGTTGCGCATCAAGCGCGCGTATTGACGTCCGCTGTGCACAAAACCGGAGTCGCTCCTCGCGACGAGGTCCGTGCGCGTGAGTACGACTTGACGCGATGCATAGAACAGCGAGTCTCCGTCGGCAATGAGCTCGTCCGCCACCAGCCCGACTGGAGCAGCCTGCTTGCCTAACGAATCCCGCTCGATGAACGTGACTGTGGGCCGGCCGCGTCCCACGAGCCGCGCGGCCGCACGCACACCGCGCACGGCTCGAAAATACTCGGCTGTGGGCCCCACCATCGTCGTTCCGTTCGGCAGCGTAGCCTTTACGTCCTGCTCGAAGAGCAAGCGTTCGTCCGCGCGAAAGTAGCTCACACGCTGCGCATCGAGATTCACACGCTTTTCTCGATACTTCACGTTCCCGATCAGGTAATAGATGCGGCTCTCGTCGTAGGACTCGACGCTGTCGGCCGTGATCGTGATGTCCTGTCGCACGCACCGGCCTGTCATGCCGCCGCCCAAGTAGGTGATGTACTTCCCGCTTGGACTCTTCACGAAGAAGGAGCGCGAGCCGGGATCACCGACGATGTCGAGAATACAGCGTTGCCCTGGCGCTGTTTCACCTGCCGGCCGCGGAGGCGCCCCCTTCACCACCGTATC
>DATFBW010000267.1:0-3024 GCA_035253645.1 Gemmatimonadaceae bacterium
TCAAGCGATCTCAGCTTGCGGTCACCGTGTCGCTGCCGTTCTGGGATGGCGGACAGCGTGAACTTGCCGTGGCGCGCCTGCAGGCAGATCGCAGCGTTGCGCGAGCTCGCCGTCAGGAACGCGAACGATCAGCGGCTGAGCGGATCGCGCAGGCGTATCGCGGATACGTGACGTCGCGCGCCGGGATCGAGCTCGCGCTCGTTGGCGTGGCGGTTTCGTCGGAGAATTATCGCGTGCAACGCGCCAGGTATCGTGAAGGCGCGACGACCATTCTGGATCTGCTGGAAGCTCAAGTGGCGCTCAGCGAAGCCGAGGCAGCGTTGGTTCAATCCCGTTTCGCTACGCGCCTGGCCTTAGCACAGATAGAAGCACTGTTGGGCAGACGAGTATTCGAACCATCGACGACCGGGTAGTGACTCATTGAGGACTATATGATAGGCGCATCAAAAAGTGGTAAAGCACAACGCCAGCAACGCCGACGACCGTTTGTTGTCAGCGGCGCGATAGTCGCTGGCCTCCTGCTGATATTTGTCCTAACGCGGGGGAGTGGCGGGGAAGCTCCCGCTCAAGGCGGTGGCCCTGGCGGTGCGATGCCACCGATGCCAGTTGATGTGGACACGGCGCGGCTGCAGTCCGTGGTCGACGCGGTCCGGGCGACCGGGCGCATCGAGGCTCTCCAGGCGATCGAGCTGCGGCCCGACGAACAGGGGCGCGTAACGGCCCTTCTCTTTCAAGAAGGCCAATTCGTGTCCCGTGGCGCGCCGCTCGTTCGTATCGATGACGCGATGCTCCGCGCGTCCGCTGAGCGTGCGCGTGCAGATCGCGACCTCGCGCGACAACAACTCGAACGCGTCCGCCGACTTCGCGAACAGAATGCATCGTCCCCGGCTGATCTCGAGCGCGCCGAGGCGGGTGCGCGCAGCGCGGAAGCGGCCCTCGCCGTGCTGGAATTGCAGATCGCACGTACGACCGTGCGGGCGCCGTTCGCGGGTGTTGTTGGGCAGCGTTTCATCAGTACTGGCGATTACGTGACGACAGCGAGCCGGCTCCTGACGTTGCAGACTGTCGACCCGCAGCGCGCAGTGATCGAGGTCCCCGAGCGTCATGCGGTGAGCTTGCGGAACGGTCAGATCGTCGAATTCACCGTCGCCGCGCAGGCCGGGCGGATCTTCCGCGGGCGTGTCGATTTTATCGATCCGGTCGTGCAAAACGAAAACCGCACGATCGTAGTCAAGGCGCGGGCACCTAACCCAGGGCGGCTGCTCCGTCCAGGCATGTTCATCGAGGCGCGTCTGGCGACGGCAACGAGACCTAACGCGATCGTGGTTCCGGAGGATGCGGTGCAGCCGCTTCGTGCCGCGAACATTGTGTGGGCCGTCACCGGCGGGAAGGCGAACCGGCGTGTGGTGCAACTTGGAGTGCGATCGCCGGGGATCGTTGAAATAGTCAGTGGCGTCAAGGCAGGCGAGCAGGTCGTCGTCGGGGGTCTGGAGCGGATGGCGGATGGCATGGCGGTTGCCCCGCGCCCGCGCGGACAGTCGTTAGGCGACAGCGCCGCAACGGCAACCCCTCCGGCAGCGCGACAGGATTGATCCGTCCGTTCCGGATCAGGAGCCCGCAGGTCCCTGGAGCCGCGGACCTGCGGGCGGCGTGAGAAGCACCTAACGAGCAGTGGCTCGCGCAGCTGGACAGCCGCTGGCGGGCGCGGCGGTCATGGCGCTGCCTGACGCGCGACACGCACAGCCGGGCACGCGGTCTCCCCATTGCGCACTATCACATAAGCGTGTCCTGATCTCGCAACTGGGTTGTGCGAATCGGTGTTAAGGCTCAGATTGTCTTCGGCGTTGCTGGGAGGGGCTCGAGTAGTCTCTTAGGAGCGTTGCCCAACAGTGGTGAGAGGAGCGTGAGTCAACAGCAAGTCTTTCGAGACGGGATCATGGACATGATCCGGCTGCGCGAACAGCGTTTTCACGAGCACGCGTATCTCTTCGTGCTCGCGGCCCTCGAATACCACCAGGCCAAGCTTTCCACCCGACGCCACATTGATGGCCGGGAACTTGCGCTCGCGTGTCGTGATCTCGCGATCGAGCGTTATGGCGTCCTCGCCCGCAGCGTTTTGGCCCACTGGGGGATCCACCGATCCGCGGACATTGGTGACGTGGTCTTCACGCTCGTTGACCTCGGCCTGCTGATGAGTCAGGCGTCGGACACGCGGCTCGATTTCGTCGATGTGTTCGAGTTCGACGAGGCGTTCGAGCACGAGTATCCCTGGAGTACGGCCAACCTCTCATAAATCCGCAACCTAACGAGCCGAGCTGCTATCGCGATGACAGGCATTGGAGGGACCGTGGCGCAATTAGGGGAACTACCGGGATGCCGGAAGTGCCAGAAGGGAACCTTGCTCCCTATGAGCGATTACGGCCGGGACGGCGCGCCCATCACCTTCAAAGCTTGGGTCTGCAACAATCCGGACTGCGGGTTCAACATCCGGATCGACAACGGAGAGCTGAGTTACGGCCGCGCCCTGGGCCAATCCACGAAGTAACTCGCGCCAGCTCGAGCGCCCGTTCCTCGAGGCGTTTCTTCAATTAGATAGCGCATGACCCTTCGCGTCGTGACGGCAGATGATGCAGCACGACGCGACGCCGCTGCCATCGCGGCCGGAATTCCCTCGCGCGCGCTCATGCAGCGCGCAGGAGTCGCCGCGGCGCAGGAGATAGCCCGGCGCTACGCCGATGCCCTAACGAGTGGCGTAGCCGTCTTTGCCGGACCGGGCAACAACGGCGGTGACGCGTGGGTGGTGGCAGCAACTCTGGCGGCCGCCGGCATCCCCGTCGCCGTTCACGAGACCGGTCCGCCGCGAACAGAAGACGCTCGTGCCGAGCGCGAACAGGCACTCGCGTCCCACACCTTTGGCGACGTATGCGGGACAGAGCGCGTCGTCGTCGACGGCCTCCTCGGCACAGGCGCTCGAGGCGCCCCGCGCGGCGAAGTGGGCGGAGCGCTCGACGCCATGCGCAAACA
>DATFBW010000268.1:0-4733 GCA_035253645.1 Gemmatimonadaceae bacterium
CCGGTCGAGTAGATCAACCCATCGAAACCCGTCGTCGAGACGAGGCCGGCGATGCCCAGGAACGACGCGGCGCTCATGTAATCGCCGGCGAGCGCGAAGCCGTTTTGTCCTGCGCTGATCGTGCGGCCCGCGGCGTAAAACTCCTCGGTCGTACGCGTGCGGCGCGCGGCCCAGTACGTGATGCCTAACGTGACGGCGATGAACGCGAAAAAGAAGAAGATCGCAACCGGATTGGACTGGCCGATTCGCGTCTCCAGCTGCGTCGCCTGCAGAACGAAAAGCATCAGCTATCGCTTCAGCTTGTCCACGGCCGTGTCGTAATGCGTGTTCGCCCAGCGGACATACACCCACGTGAGCAGCCACGAGATCACGATGACGAGGGCGCCGAGCAGGATACCCACGCTGAGACCCGGTGCCAGCAAGCGCGCCATCAACGGTTTGTTGTAGGCGATGAGCAGGATGAAGCCGAAATACAAAACGATCATCGCGACGGTCAGCGTCGCCGCGAATGCGCCGTGGCGCTGC
This sequence comes from Gemmatimonadaceae bacterium, assembly GCA_035253645.1. GTDB lineage: Bacteria > Gemmatimonadota > Gemmatimonadetes > Gemmatimonadales > Gemmatimonadaceae > DASYRX01. Next base: position 526 of record DATFBW010000268.1, read on the forward strand.
GTCAGGGCGCGGAAATGCCGGTCATGCTCGTGCATCGGCTCAACGTGCAGTCCACACGAGCGAGGAGCAAGGGAGTGAGGAGCGGCGCGACAGATCTTGGCGTTGATTCTGCCCCTTGCTCCTTACGCCTGGTCCCGGTCACGCAACTCGGAAGCGATTGCGTCCAGCTCTCGGATCTCCTGCCTCGCGCGATACCAGTACCAGAGACTCCACACGACAAGCAGTGCCGAATACGCGGCCCAGGCGATCCAGATCCAATCCACCGGCGTAGCTGCACCAACTCGCCATGTCGTCCCGAGGACGCGAAACACTACGATCGTGGCGAGGCTAATCACGACGAGGCAGAACCACGCGGTCCGCACCCGGCGCTGCGCACGAACGCGCAACAGCGCAATGAAATCCGCCGTGGATTCGGCATACGGCGACCACAGACCGCGGCGATTCCATAACGTGAAAGCCCAGATGGCACCGGTGTAGAGCAATACGGTTGCACCGGAACGGACTGCGCTGGCTCCTCCATTCCGCACGATCACTGCGCCGGAACCCACGAGCATCGCCAGCGTGAGAACGATTTCTCCAACGACGATGACACGTAGCCGATCGGACTGACGCCGCACACGATTCGCGAGCCGCTGACTGAGCGGCACGACGGGATGCTCGTCGGTGCGCCAGAGGGCGCCGAGGTGCTCCCAGCTTGCTTCGAGCTCGTTGCTCATATGCGTTTCGCTTTCGTTAGGCTGCGGTGTATGGCGCGCAGCGCGACTCGTGCCCGCGTGAGGCGCACGGCGACATTGCCCGGTGTGATGCCCAGGATGTCGGCAATCTCGGTATTCGTTAGACCTTCCAGGCTCAGGACCATGACATCGCGGTGCAAGCCCGCAAGCCGCTGTACCGCGGCGAGCAGATCTTCGCGACGTCCGGCGTCGGCAGCGTTGTGCTCACCAGTCGTCTCTGTTTTTGGATCGACGACGTCGTGGTCCGTCTTCAGCGCGACGAGACGCGCGTCGCGCGCCTTACGACGCCAGCGGTGAGTGAGCCCCCGATTCTGCGCGATCCGATAGAGGAACGTCTTTTCGCTGCAGTCGCCGCGAAATGACGGCAGAGCACGCCACAGGGCGAACACGATGTCCTGGACGAGATCTTCCCGCTCGTTAGGATCGGTTTCGTAGGCTGCCGCTAGCCGTCCGATTGCCGGACCATGCTCGTGCAGCAGTCGCTGAAAGCGCGCGTGAACGTCCTCGCTCACCTCGCGGAGCGGCGCAGCTATTCCTCGCGCAAAAGCTCGGCTGGACGTAGCAACGCTCCGTTTTGCATCACCCAGGCAATTCTCCGAGTGTTGCGGATGTCTTTGACGGGATCCCCTTCCAACGCCACGAGGTCTGCGCGCTTGCCAGCTTCGAGGGTGCCCACTTCGTCAAGGATACCTAACGACTGCGCGCCATTGCGCGTTGCAATCGCGAGGACCGCGAGCGGCGGGATGCCGGCCGCGACGTGAAGCTCCAACTCACGGTGGAAGCTCGTTCCGGGAACCGTCCAGGGGTTGCCCATGTCGGTGCCTGCCGTGAGCAAGATCCCGGCGTCGAACAGGTACTTCGTAAACGCGAGCACCTTCGGCCATGCCTTGCGAGCTTCCGCGTAATCCGCGGGCGTCCATCCTGTCGTTAGGGTGAAATTGTTGCGCCAGCCCTCGAGGATGGTGCGTGGCGCGTAGCGCAGGTCTTTGTTCGCCGTGATGCGGTCGCTGTCTCCCCACGCCATCGCCTCGAATGTCACCAGAGTCGCATCCACCGTCACTTTGCTTTGAAGCATCGCCGCTGTCATCTCTTTTATTTCAGGAGACGCGTGATCCACATAGTTGAACCATTCGAGCATGAACTGGGTGCCGCGAAATCGCTGCTGAAACTCATCCCGACGACGCACGGGAAGGAGCGCAGCGCTACCTGGCGTGATGTGGACGAAACCATCCATTCCTGCTTTCGCCGCATCGGTCCAACTCGTTAGGTAAAGGTGTCCTATGGCGCGGACCCCGCGTTTGTGCGCTTCCTCGATCCCGGCGCGCACCTTCTCGGGATTCAGCAGAGCATACAACTTCACATAATCCACCCCCAGCTCGGCCTGCCGTGCCACTTCGCGGCGGACGTCCTCCGCGGTTTTGACTGTCGCGACAAGACCTTCCGCCGTCGTCGCGTCGAGAACTTCGCCGGCTGTGAAGATCCGAGGCCCCGTCATAAGCCTGCGTTTTACGGAATCGCGAATGGCAAGCGACTCGCGCGCCGGCCCTCCCGGATTGCGGATCGTCGTTATCCCAAAGCCAAGGAGCGTTCTCAAACTGGCGAGCGACGCGGCATGATCGTAGGCCATGCGGAGCGTCGCCGGGGTCTTGCTTCGATCGATCGACACGGGTCCCAGCGCGTAGTGCGCGTGCGTGTCGATGAATCCCGGGACGATGTACAGCGCCTTGCCGTCGATCACGTGCGCTCCGGCAGGAACAGGCATCCGATCGTCAGGACCAATCGCTTCGATGCGTTCATTGCGGACGATCAAGGTTTGGCCTTTGCGCGGAGCTGCGCCGGTGCCGTCGATCGTCGTGGCGCCCCGGATCGCGATAACCGATTGGGCCGAGCCTGTCGTCAGCTCCAGGCCCAGGGCCAATACAATCAGCGTAAAACTTGGTCGCATAGTGAGCACAGAAAGATGAATGATCTGGACGGGCGCACGCGTCCTCACCTTTTTGTAGTCTCCCAAGGCGACTTCTCATTACAGGCTAACCCCCAACCCCTAACCCCTACCCCCTAGATAGGTGTTAGTCCTCGAGCCCGTCCGTCCGATCTTTCGCACATTCGCTGCCGCGGTTGTGCCGGAATTGCGCTCGGCGGATCCCAACGAGTGGAGCGAGATCGAGCAGGAGGTCGAGCGGGCGTTGATCGAACGCCCGAACAATGTGCGGCGCCAGCTGGCATCTTTCCTGAGACTGCTCGATTGGTGGCCGCTGCCGCGCCACGGCAAACGCCTAACGAAACTCGATAGCGACAAGGTGGTCGCAGTGCTCCGCACCATGGAGCGCCATCCGTTGCTGCTCATCCGTCGTGGCATCTGGGGACTGCGCACGCTCGTCTTCCTCGGCTACTACACTCGAGCAGATGTTGCGGCGTTCATCGGCTACCGCGCGCACCGTGACGGGTGGAGCGCACGCCCTGAGTCCGCGCGCGAACGACCTTCGGCGACGCCGCAGGACGTGGGCATCATCCACAAGCGGCCGTCGGCATGATCGAGCGGGAGTACGACGTCGTAGTCGTCGGTTCCGGTGCGGGCGGAGGGACCGTCGCGCAGGAGTTGGCGCCACTCGTTAGGGACGGGCGCCGGGTCGTCGTGTTCGAGCAGGGCTCACGACTCGAAGATCACGAATTCACCGGCCGCGAGCTCGAGATGTCGGCCGAGCTATATGAAAGCGGCGGCGGCTTCCTCACGGCCGATGGCACGATGACCCTCGCATTCGGCCGCCAATACGGCGGCTCGACCGTGGTATACACAGGCACCTCGCTCGTGGCGCCTGCGCGCGTCATACGCCGTTGGAGCATTCCAGGCCTCGAGTTCGGCGATGTCGAGCGCCGTTCCCAAAAATACATGGCGCAGAACTCGGTTCACTTTCTTCCCAGAGTGCTGATCAACGAGAACAACAAGCTCTTTGCGGAAGGCTGCGCACGGGCCGGATATCACGCCGAGCAGTTTCCGCTCAATCTCAGCGGGTGTAAGGGTTCGAGCCTGTGCAACCTGGGCTGTCCGAATGCCGCGAAGATGGGGACAAACCGGGTCCAGCTGCCTAACGCGGAGGCTGCAGGTGTCGAGGTCGTGACGCGTGCCGAGGTGGTACGGCTGGAAGAGCGCGCTGTGATCGTCCGAGTAAGTGACAAGACGGCCGCGCAAAAAGGCATGCCGTCTGCATGGGCGCCGGGGGAATACCGCGTCCGCGCGCAGATCGTCGTTCTGTGCGGCGGTGCGATCGGCACACCGGCCTTGCTGCTGCGGTCCCCGGTCACCGCCGGCATCGGACATGTTGGACGTGGCTTCACGTGCCACCCTGCGCACATTCTGGTCGCGGAGCACGACCACCCGATCACGAACGACGTTGGCCATCCGAAGAGCTACTACCTCGATCGCGCCGCGGACGAGGGGTTCGTGCTCGAGACGTGCATGTACTTCCCATTCGT
>DATFBW010000269.1:0-6284 GCA_035253645.1 Gemmatimonadaceae bacterium
GGAATAGGATCGTCGAGGTTGCGGACAAAAAGCCGGATCGAGCCGGCGTCGCCGGCAGGGTATACGATTCTATTGCCCTGGGGAGAAACAGCTGGATATCCAGGAATGGCAGCGCCGGAATCCATGGGCAGGAAGAAGACAACAGGCTGGGTTTCGTTCACACCAGCGCGCGCTGGCGCAGCAGTGCGAACTAGCCACCCAGCGAGCAGGCCGAGCGCGAGCGTCGCGCCTGCAAGTCCCCAGACGACAGGTTGTCGCTGCGGCGTCGTTCGTGACGCCGCGATCATCTGTCCCGTTTCCGGAAGTCTGAAACCCGGATTCGACAGTGCATCGGCAAAGTGCGCTGCGCGCGCGAATCGGTCGGCGGGGCTCTTCGAGAGCGCGCGCTGAATCGCGGCGTCCACGTTTGCCGGAACCAAATCCCGGCTGTGCGAAATCGGTGACGGCTTCTCCGACAAAATCTTGGCGATCGTCGCCTGGGCGGTGTTCGCGCGATGCGGCGGTTCCCCGGTCAACATCTCGTACGTGATCGCACCTAACGAGTAGATATCGCTCCTGGCGTCCTGCCCGCGATCCCCAGTCGCCTGTTCCGGAGACATGTAGTGCGGGGTGCCGATGCTGAGCCCCGTTTGCGTGAGGCGCGCTCCACCGGCCGCGCTCACTGCCAATGCGATGCCGAAATCGGCGACGAGGGCCTGACCGCGCTGCAACAGCACATTCTCGGGTTTGATGTCGCGGTGTACGATCCCGTGTTCATGCGCATAGTCGAGCGCGGCGGCGATCGCGCGCGCGATGCCGATGGTTTCCTCCACGTTCATCTGACGGTCGCGATCGATCTTCGCGCGCAGCGACTCGCCATCCACGTACGGCATCACATAGTAGAGAAAGTCCTCGACGGCGCCGGAGTCGTAGAGCGGCAGGATATTCGGGTGCTGCAGGTTGGCCGTGACTTTGATTTCGCGGATGAAGCGCTCGCTCCCCAGACGAGCAGCGAGCTCCGGTAGCAGTACCTTGATGGCAACCTTGCGCTCATGCCTAACGTCGCACGCGACGTAGACCGTCGCCATGCCGCCGGCTCCGATCTCGCGCTCGATGAGATACCGGTCGGCGAGCGCAGAGCTGAGCCGCTCGAAACCATTGGTCATATCTATTCCTGCCGTCATGCGCGCGACTCGCTGTTTTACGGGTGCTTGTGGACCATCTTCGGCGCAGCTTCAGAGAACGAGTATCCGCTCTTCGGACATTTGATCGCCGGATTTGTCGGCGAGAAGACACCTTCCGAGTTCGTCTTCCAGAGCCAGACGTGCAGGTCGTAGTGGTGCGCGCCGGCGGGCATGAGCGGCTGGTGCCCTTCCATCGGCCCTTCGAGCTCTTTGCCGAAGATCGAAGGCCGCGTGTCTTTTGCGAGCTCCAGCGGAACGAACCACTCCGCAGCGACTAGACGCAGCTTGTCTCCTATTGGCTCATAGATGAGAACCTGCGGCTTGGCAGGATCGAGCGTTGGGCCGACGTACTGCGGGTTGAAGAAGTGCACACCCATACCACCGGCTGCATAACGCATCGATCCCTCACTCCCACCCTTCGGGAAGTCGATGCAGCCGACTGTCGAGAGATAGCCGTCGTGAATGGCGACGATTGGATCGTTGTACTTGTCGAGCGACGCGCGCACGCTCTGGAGCTGTGAGGGAAGTGCCGCGCTCTGGGCCACTGCCTCACGCGGAAGGGCGATGAGCAGGAGCGTGCAACACGCGACGAAACGGACGTAAAGGTGCAACTTCATTCGACCCTCCTGGGGGATTGGAGCGGAACAGCGCCTAACGCGAACGACTCAACGGTCCTGTGAAGCAGTCTTGTCAAGTCGCGGACGCAATGCGGCGAGCGCCGCGAGCAGTTGTTGGCTATTGAATGGCTTGGTGAGAAAACCGTCAGCGCTACCGTCGCCATTGACGGTTTCGCCGCTGATGAGCAGCACCACGATGTGGCGCAGCGCCATATCGTTTCGGATCGCACGACAGAGGCGCAGGCCATCCAGTCCCGGCAACCCAACGTCACAAATCACAAGATCGACGTCGCCGGCCCTGACCAGACGCAAGGCCTCCAGCCCGTCGCCTGCCTCGATGACCCGCGCGAAAGCCGACGCCGCATTTTTCAGACAGCTCCGTAGATAGAGCCGCATGTCCGGGTCGTCGTCGACGAGGAGTACAGTCTGCGGTGCCGCCACCACTTGTTGGTTGACCTCGCCTGTCTGGAATTGCACTGCACTCATTTCGTTGACCCCGGGCTCCGTCGTCGCTGCATCGGACGTTGAGCGTAGGCGGCAACGTGCGGTGGACTGCGCTAACGCGTTAGCGGCGATGGGGCCGATTCATGCGCGTACGTCGCAAGCGACGCATGCGCAACGGCGCGTGACGCGGCGGCACCCCCATGGCGTGGCAACGAGGGGGTTGACTCCAGTGCAATGGAGTCCGACCGCATCGATGCCATTTGTTCTCGTTTACGAGACTTCGGAGCTGGCGGCTGGCCTGGCCAGGGCCCGCTCGCGCCACGTGGATGGGCGTACGCCGTGCATCTCGTTGAAGGCGTTCGAGAAGTGAGCGACGCTCTTGAAGCCCACCGCATACGCGACCTCGGCGACCGATCCGGCGCCGCATTCCAGCATTTGCGCGGCGCGTTCCAGGCGCATCCGCCGGATCAGGTCGGAGGGGCTCTCGCCGATCAAGTCGCGTAACCTGCGATGGAGGTTTCCACGGCTCTGGCCGACGTCGCTCGCGAGTCGCTCCACGGTGAAGCTCTCATCGCCAAGCTTTGCCTCGATGGCGATCCGCACCTCTTCGATGAACTTTCGATCAGCGGGCTCCACGTCTACCGGAGCCGCATGAATCGTTAGGCGCTCTCCAGCAAAGCGCTCCTTCAGGCGCCGGCGCGTCGTCACGATGTTCGCGATCCGCGCCAGAAGCTCGCGGACGTCGAACGGTTTCGTCAGATAGTCGTCCGCCTGTTCGGCCAGTCCAGCGATGCGATCCTCCGCCTCGGCGCGCGCCGTAAGCAGGATAACGGGGATGAAGTCAGTGTCAGGATCGGACTTGATCGCGCGACACAGCGCGTAACCGTCCATCCCAGGCATCATGACATCGGACAGCACGAGGTCTGGTAACATGCGACGCGCTGTATCCAGCCCTTGCTCGCCGTTCACGGCCTCCAGGACGCGGTAGCGCGGCGAGAGGTGCTGCTTCACGTAGTGGCGCACTTCGGCGTTGTCATCGACAACGAGAACCGTCGTGACGTCAGCATCGGCATCCGACGTCTCGCCAGGCGAATCCGATGCAGGAGATTCTGCCGTGATTGTCAGTGGCGCGGTGCGCGGGGTCGACACAACTGTTGCGCCATCGTCGACGATCTGCTCCGGCGTTAGGTGCGCAGTTCCCTTTCGCAGCGTGACTGTAAACGTACTTCCGAACCCCTCCTCGCTCTCGACAGCGATGGATCCGCCGTGCAGGACGATCAGTTCTCTTGCAAGCGCGAGTCCGATTCCAGTCCCTGGTTGCGTGCCCGCCGTTGTCGCGCGATGGAAGCGATCGAAGATGAGGTTCAGATCCGCAGTCGGTATCCCTGGGCCGCTGTCCCTAACGACGATCCGCGCCATCCCGTTATCGGCGGTGACTGTCACCCGCACGGCGCCACCGTCAGGCGTGAACTTGAAGGCATTCGAGAGCAGGTTCGACAGCGCGCGGTCGAGATGATCCGGATCCGCATAGACAATGACTTGCTCTGCGGGACCTTGGTTCTCGTAGGCGATCGCCTTGCGTTCGGCCAGCGGCAGGAATGCTCGCGCCACGCTGGTGACGAAGGGGCCGAGGTCTACGCGCCGCGCGCGAAGTGTCTCTCGTCCCGATTCCGCGCGCGCCAGCGCGAGGATCTCGTTGATGAGATCGAGCACGCGACCAGCGTTTCGCCGCGCGAGATCCACTTGCTCCGCGACAGCTGGCGCGAGCGGCCCGTGCATGCCGGCGCGGAGATCGTCCAGAGGACCCATCGTTAGGGTGAGCGGCGTCCGGAACTCGTGACTCACGTTGGCAAACAGCCTGCTACGGGCACGGTCGAGCTCCCGCAGCTGCTCGGCTTCGACACGCTCCATGGCCAGGCGGTTCTTGAGGCGTAACCGGTTCATCTCGTAGCTGCGCGCGCCATAGAGCGCCGCAAGGGTGAGGAGACCGTAGAGCGAATACGCCCACCACGTCTGCCACCACGGCGGCATGATGACGATGGCGAGCGACTTCCCCTGTTCGTTCCACACGCCGTCGTTGTTGCTGGCGCGGACCTGAAAGGTGTAGCGACCAGGCGGGAGATTCGTGTACGTCGCCGCACGCACCGAGCCGGATTCGAACCAGTCTTCGTTGAACCCGACCATGCGGTACGCATAACGATTCTTTGCGGGCGCAGAGTATTCCAGCGCGGCGAATTCGAACGTGAGCACCGCGTCCCGATACGAGAGGCGCAGCGTGTCCGCCTCGGAAATCGTCGACCGCAGGACGGTTCCGCTATCACGAACGGTTTCGTAACGATTGCCGCGGCGGAAGCCGGTGATCGCGACTTCGGGAACATGTGGATTGTCTCTTATCTCCTCCGGCCGAAAATAGTTGAAGCCGTAGATCCCACCGAAGAAGAGCTCACCACTGCGACTTCGGAATGCCGCGCCCGAGTTGAACTCGTTGCTCTGCAGTCCGTCGTTCGCGTCGTAGTTGCGAAATTGCCGCGTAGCGGGATTGAATCGCGATAAACCCTTGTTCGTGCTCAGCCACAAGTTGCCGCTCGCATCCGCGAGGACACCGTAGACTACATCGTTAGGCAGCCCTGCACGCTCGGTGAAGTGAACGAAAGTCCCCGAGTCGGTGTCGAGGCGATTGAGTCCACCGCCGGCCGTCCCGATCCACAGGTAACGGTTCGGCTGTTTCGGATCGGGCAGGATCGAGCGGACCGCGTCGTGGCTGAGGCTCGCGGGCTCTCGCGGGTTGTACCGGTACCGTCGGAAGAATCCGGTCTTTGGATCGAAGCGAGCGAGCCCCTGATCGGATCCGAACCACAGGAATCCACCCGAGTCCTGAACTGTGGAGGGGAAAATCCACTGGCTTGCTGTCGGCCGCTCCTTGTGACGCCAGACCTGGAAGCGACCACGTTCGGCGTCGATCAGCCTAACGAGGAAGTTCTCCGTGACGGCCCAGATGGCGCCGTCTCTGTCGCGGAAGACATCGTACGCGACCTCCTCGGGCAGACTCGTAGAGTCTTTGGGATCGTGGCCGTAGTGCTTGTATCGACCGGTCGCAACCTCGTAGTGATAGAGTCCCTGATATGACGCAGTCCACAGAAAGCCCGGCGGATCCTCTACAATCGCCCAAACCCCGGTGTTGCCGAAATCCTTTGGCCGGTTCGAGCTCGTTTCGAAGCTCCGGAACGCCCCAGTCTTTCGATTCCACTCGTACAGCAGGCCTGCGTCGATCCACAACGCTCCCGTTAGGTCCTCGAAGATCGTGTAGACGCTGAAGCCTGCCTGACGAGTGGGGCGCGTTTCAGGGCGCCGAAACGTTTGAAATCGGTTCGCCTTCGGGTCGTGAACGTTGATACCGTAGCCGTTGGTGCCGACCCAGATCACATCCGAGCGATCGCGATACACAGCGGTCGGAAGGTTGCTGTTGATGCCTTCGGGGTGCTGCGGATCTTGCCGGAAATACGCAAATCCGCCGGTCGTGGGATCGAAGCGCATCAGCTCCGAGCCCGTCGCCAGCCAAAGTTGACCTGAGCGATCCTCGACGAGGCTGACGGCAGCACCCCATCCGTACCGGTATGTGCGGTATTTATGGTAGGAGTGCTCGATACGCGTTCTAGCTGAATCGAAGACGCTGATGCCGGGCACTGATGCAATCCATAGACGGCCGTGACTGTCTTCATGCAGCGCGCTGATGCGGCTGTCGATCAGCCCAAATGGTCTGTTAGGGCCTGCCGTGAAATGCGTGAATGCCCCACCACCAGGTTTATGCCTATCGAGGCCCGTCCGCGTTCCAACCCACAAGACTCCGTGCCTGTCGACCAGCAGCGCCAGGACACCGTCGTCACCCAGACTCGACGAGTCTGCGGCCGAATGCGCGAATCGTTCGGCTGCCACCGCGCCACCGGCATTATTCGTTAGGCGGAAGAGCCCTTCGCTGGAGGACCCCACCCAGAGCCCGCCCGCGCTGTCCTCGGCGAACGCAGTGATATGCCTCGTGGGACCTGCCGTGATACGCTGGAAC
>DATFBW010000270.1:0-2762 GCA_035253645.1 Gemmatimonadaceae bacterium
GTCTGCCGTACGCTTCATCCAATTCCGCAGGCACGCGATAACCAGTGACGTCGGCGCCGACCGAGACAGCATGGGTCGGGTCTCGCCACAGCTGGTGCTGATAGCCAACCGTCAGCGCGCCAACGCGCGAGATGAGGTGAGGGTGCTGCTGGCCGGGCGGATGCGCGCCGCCTGCACCAAGGATGTGCTTGTCGGCGATCTCGCCGCGGAGATAGCCGATGCCGCGGCGCCAGAGCTCTAGCGTCGCTTCGGTAAGCCAGCCGTTTTCAACCGCAAAGGCCTCGCGGTTTTGGCCCCATGCGAGGGTGAGCCCAACCGCGCGACCACCGATCTCGGCGCTGTGCTCGACCGACGCCGTGATGCGCGTGACATCGCCAGGCTCGGTCACGTGCGGTTCCTCGAGCCGACCCGCCGACAGTTGCGCGCGGCTGTCGCCGCCGATCCAGCTGACTCGAAACGCGTAGGAGTCGAGCGCACCCAGGTCGAGGTCGGTGCGATCTTCATCCGGTTCGCGGCCCCGAAACGCCGACGTCTCAATCAGCCAGGCGCCGTGGCGCACGCCCGCGGTAATCACCCCGTGCGTGATGTGAGTGGAATCGAGTTCGTGGTGCGCGAGCGGAGCAGTGGGGTGAAGCATGGCGGTCGCGCGATGCATGAACGCAGTTGGGCCGAGCGCCGGCTCGTCGACCAGGCCGCCGCGGAGGATCAGCGTCGTCGTTCGCAGCGGATGCTCGTAGGCAGCTGAAAGGCCCATGATCAAATCGTGCGGATGCTGATAGTCGATGAGCGGCGCGCCGCCGAATGTTTCGCCGGTCTGAAACACCTGCGATGACCCCAGATCGCGAAGCGTGAAGGGCTCGAACGACAACATTCCGTGCAGCGAGAACGATCCCCCTGCAAGCTTCCGTACCCCCGTGGCCATCAGCCAGTTTTGCGATTCGACCTGACGGAAATCACGGAACTTCCGGTCCTGCACGTTGCCGGTCAGAAACGCGCTCGACTCGAACGCCCACGCCCAACCTTCCTCGGGAGCGGGAGGATGTTGGTCGTGCTGCGCCCAGGCGCTGCCCGAGAACAACAAAACCGTGATCGCCGTGATCAAGGTGAAATGCGGACTGCCCGTCACCAATACTTCTCGATGCATCACTGCTTTACTCTCTCCCCGCACTCAGGTCCTGTTGCAAAATGGTAGCTTCTCTGGACGGCCGGAAAGTTAGACGCACAACGGAGCTCCCCCATGACCCACGTTCGCCCGCTGTTCAGCATTGCCTGCATCTGTACGCTGCTCGTTCCAGTGGCCCTGGCGCAAGAGCCGCAGACCACTGCCGAGCGAGCAAAAGAACGGCACCTCGCCGGCCATTCGCGCTTCGGCGAAGCCTTCGACGAAGGCCCGCGCGAGCGACCGATCAAGATGTCGGGAATCGGCAGCACCCACTTTCCGATCACGACGTCTCATGCCGAAGTGCAGGCCTGGTTCGACCAGGGCAACACGCTACTCCATTCATTCTGGTACTACGAGGCCGAGCGCGCGTTCCGGTGGGCATCGAAGCTCGATCCGGACGCACCGATGCCGTACTGGGGTCTCGTGCGCGCGACCAGCGGTACCCGCGCAGCAGCATTCATGAAAGAAGCGTCGGCGCGCAAGGCCAAGGCGTCGGAACGCGAGCGCGCGTACATCGAGGCGTGGGAGATTCGCTTCGCTGAAGGCGGTCAAGGCCCGGAGGGGCGGCGCAAGTTCAACCGCGCCCTCGAGAACATCGTCATGAAGTATCCCGACGATATCGAGGCCAAGGCGTTGCTCGGCCACGAGTTGATGGGGACGACCAGGGTGGGGACCGAGTTCCTGATGAAGCAGGTGCTCGAGAAGGATCCGAAACATCCTGGCGCGCATCACTACCGCATTCACAACTGGGATGACGAGGATGGCGCGCTCGCGCTCGACAGCTGTCGGATGTACGGCGATGTCGTCCCGAACATTGGCCACGCGTTGCATATGCCCGGACATATCTTCGCGGGAGTTGGGATGTTCCACGAGTCGGCGATTTCGCTCGACTCGGCAACGCGCGCCGAGATCGCGTACATGGGGCGTCAGATGGTGTTTCCGTACAACACCTGGAACTACGCTCACAATCGCAACTATCTCAGTTATGTGCAGGAGCAGCTCGGGCTGCCGAGCCAGGCGATTCGCGGAGCTCGCGAGCTGCTGGCGGTGCCGCTCGATCCCAAGTTGAACGTCGCGACGCGGATGAGCCCGCACTGGCAGGGAGTGACGGCGCTCTCGCGCGCGTTGATCAAGTTCGAGATGTGGGACGAGATTCTCAAGGCCGACTCGATACCGTGGGGCGACTCACTGCGCGACAAGCTCGGTCAGCGCTACACCACGGCGATGGCGCGGCTGGGGAAGCGAACAGTCGAATCAGCGATCAAAGCGGTCGATGAACACACCGCGCTCAAAGCGGAGCTCGACAAGGACAACAACGCGTCCCTCAAGCGCCAGTTCGAAGTGCAGGATCTCGAGCTGCGCGGGTTGCTCGCGCTGTTGAAGGGCGAGGCCATCGATGGCCTGACGCTGCTGACTCAGGGTGCGCCCAAGGAACTGGAGCAGCGCTCCTATTACGACGATCCACCGTTCTTCGCGACGCTGATGTGGTCACGTCTCGGCTACGCGTATCTCGATCAGAAGAGCCCGAAGCTGGCGGTCGATGCATTTACGCGCGCGCTGAAAGCGGTCCCGAACGATCCGTTTACGCTGGCCGGTCTGG
>DATFBW010000271.1:0-12812 GCA_035253645.1 Gemmatimonadaceae bacterium
TTTGTACACGACGCGCCCCAGGATGCGCGCATGATCCTGCGCGGCCGCGATGTCCGTGGCGATCAACCAACAGAAGCCTAACGTGAGAATGTGTCTCATAACTGAGGCTCCGAGCTCCGAGCTCGGAGCTCGGTCTATTTCGTCCAAATCAGAAGCACACCGCACGCCGCGCCAGTCTTGTTGTATTGCATAGGAACCCGCGCACTGCCTACGTAAAACTCGATCGCGGCCACGGTGTTGGTTCCAATGGAATTGATATCAAAGAGCGGCTGGCCGAGACCGAATGAGTACACGACCGCGCCGTCGATGTATATGTCTGGGTAGCACGCGCGCGGGTCAGCACCGCGCAACCGGTCGGTGGCGTCTAGTGCCACGGCACCCTGGAGGCTCGCGCCACTCTTTCGTGTTGTCGCGACCCAAGCCATCGACGATGTCTTGGAGCGAACGAGGCGCGAGCCGGCCGTCCGCGACGTGATGACTTCACCGAGCTGGCGGTACTGCTCCTTGTCGAGGATGTCGCCATCGATGAAGCGCCCGATGCCCAGGCGCTTTCGCTCGGCGTAGCCCGCGAGCTTACGCGGGACGAGCGGATCGGAACGTGCTGCGACGCTCACCGTGTCGAGTTGCTGTACGTTCTGTCGCAGCTCGATCACGACATCGAGGTCTTCGCGGGGGCCTACGGAATACGACGCCGACTCGGCCGCGAATCCGACACGCCTAACGAGGAGCGCGACCAGGCCGGGCGCAACGTCAACAAAGCGGAAGCGGCCCGCAGAATCCGTTACGAGATGCGAGTTACGAGGAGCGAGAGTGACTTCGGCGCCTGCCACGGGTGCGCCAGTCGCCTTATGGACAACACGGCCGTTCACACGCGCGTCGTTCTGCGCTCCGCCGACATGAGGCATTAATCCACACGCGCATAACGCGAGAAGCCAACGCCCTCGCATCTCGTATCTTGTATCTCGCACCTATTTAGTCCAGATGAGGAGGACGCCGCACGCCGATCCGGTCTTGTTATACTGCGCCGGGGTCTGCGCGGGTCCACCGTAGAACTCGAGCGCCGCGAGCTCCGCCGGATCGAGAGAATTGACGTCGAATAGTACAACGTCGTCGGGAGTGCCGGCCGGCAAGTTTCTCTCGCTGCCTGACGCATACACGACCACGCCATCCAGGTACACGTCAGGGTAGCAGCGAGGGGGACGAAGAGCGCCTTTCAGCGCGCTCGACACCTGTTCCGAACCCATTCGCGTCGAGGCAATGTAGGCCGCCATCCCTCCCTTGAGACCGCGAACCGTCTGCGTCCCCGGTATGCGTGCGACGATAATGTCGCCCAGGCGCCGAGTGAGCATCTTCTCGATGTCTTTCGCTTCTAAAAAGCGCCCATGCCCTTCGCGTTTGCGCTCGTAGAATCCGGCGAGCTTGCCGCCTGTGGAGGCGGCGGCCGCTTCTCCTTTGACGCTGACGGTATCGAGCGGCTGGCCGGTCTCTCGCAGATCAATCTCGATGGCTCCCGCCAAAGGCAGCTCGACAGTCACCGATTCAGGAGCGAACCCCAGGCGTCGTACCTGAATCACGACGCGACCTGTCTTCAACCCCTCGATCCGGAACTCACCATCCGCGTCGGTCACGGCGCGGACGTTAGGCGGCGTAACGGTTATTTCCGCGTTAGGCAACCCTGCGCCGGATCCGGCGCGAAGGATCCGGCCGGTGAGCGTCGTCGTCTCCTGCGCCGCCGCGATCGAGCCGTGAAGCACAATCGCGGCGGCTAACAGCCAGCGCATCCCTCGCTCCTCGCTCCGCGTGCCTCGCTCC
The DNA here is from genome assembly GCA_035253645.1 of Gemmatimonadaceae bacterium. GTDB lineage: Bacteria > Gemmatimonadota > Gemmatimonadetes > Gemmatimonadales > Gemmatimonadaceae > DASYRX01. The sequence goes on from DATFBW010000271.1 coordinate 1,813, forward strand.
TAATTCTTCGTCCCGTTGTCCGTTACCCAATAGAACTGATCGGCCTTCTTCTGCCGCGGCCACACTTCATCCAGCGTTTCGCCCTCGTACAGCCGGCCGTTCTTCATCACGAAGCGGATCGAATTCGTATTGCGCAGGTTTTCGAGCGGGTTGCGATCGAGCACGACGAGATCCGCCTGCTTTCCCGCTTCGAGCGAGCCCACTTCTTTACCGAGTCCGATCACGTCGGCGCCCATGATCGTCGCCACTCGTAAGGCATCGTGATTCGAAAGACCGCCTGACGCGACGGACCACAACTCCCAATGGTAGCCGAGACCCTGTAACTGTCCGTGGCTGCCAACACCTGCGCGGCCGCCGGCGGCGACAAGGTTCTTGATGTCCTGCCCGATCAGCTTGAAGCCATGCTGCGTCGGGTGGAACCAGCCTGCTTGACCGCCGTTAGGCTGCGCGCCCTGACCACCGCCGCGCCGGAAGATCTTGTTCTCGAGATCTGCCCACGGTGTGAAGTGTTTCAGCTTCTTGTCGTTCAGCAAATCTTCAGTCGCGTAGTAGTAATTTTCGGCCCACGGCGCGCCGTACGCGACGAGGATCGTCGGCGTATACGCCATCTGAGATTCCACGAGTAGCCGGATCAAATCACTCTGGAGCGGGAACGTCGGAATGGTGTGCTCGTGCCCTGAGTAGCCGTCGATCGCCTCGGTCACGTTCATCTTGATGTCGAGCGATCCTTCTGTCGTCGGCATCAACTTGAGCTCGCGCGCGGCTTGAATGATCCACTGCCGCTGCTCGCGGTTACCTGCGACATATTGCTTGATCGTCTTCGTGTCGTAGTAATCGCTATAACGTCGCAGCACCTTCCGCGCGTGCTCGAGGTCGCGGATGTCCTGACCCGTGGGACTCCCCGCGCTGAAGACGCCGGGGCCCGTGGAATAGAGGCGCGGTCCCAACAGCGTACCAGCGAGCACCTGATCTTCATAGGAGAGGATGTCGGTGGTCGCGGTCTGCGGATCGCGGATCGTCGTGACGCCGTACGCGAGGTTCGCGGCGTAGGACCACACCTGATCGCGATGGATATCGAACGTCGCGCGCACGTGCGCGTGCGTGTCGACGAACCCCGGCGTGATCGTCTTGCCGGTGACGTCGATGATGCGCGCGTCGTTAGGCACCTGTACGGCGCCGCGCGCTCCGACGCCAACGATGCGGTTGTCCCGCACGACGACGTCCGCGTTCTCGATCACCTCGCTGCCGCGCATGGTGATCACACGTGCGCCGCGCAGCACGACGGTGCCCTTCGGCATGTCGCGCGTGGCGGTAATGCGGATGCGCACTTCCTGTGGCTCGTATTGCGGAGTGCGCGGACGCTGCGCGCCGGTACCGCCTGGACGCGCGGCTGAATCACGCGGCGTGGAGTCACTGCGCGCGCGCTGGGTGGCGCGCACCGAATCGTCAAAGACTCGCGCGCGGTCGAGGTCGTACACGACGTGTGCGTTGCCGATCGACCAGTGGACCTTCTTGCCGCCGGCTCCCCAAGCCGGGAACTGCCCGCCGATGTCCGTGAGGCGCCTAACGGGGAAGTTGGCGTTCTCCGGATTGCCGACCTGAATCGTGGGCTCGGTCCCTCCGATCACCGGCACGGTCACGATGTAGAGGTCGTTGGACACCTGCGCGAGGACGCGGTCGCCCGAGGGCCCCATTTCGACGAACAGGGCCGGGGGTCCTCCTGGTGGACCGCCAGGGGGGCCGCCCCCGCCGCCAGGCGGCGGCGATGCCGTGACGCGCACGTGCGTCTTTTGGTCTGTGCCGTCCCAGCGCATCGACACGAGCCCGCGACCACCGCTGTACGCGTAAATGCGCAGTGAATCACCTGCGAAGTGCGGATTGCCGAGGCCTCCCGAGGGCGCGATGAGCGTGGCGTTGCCACCTTCGGCCGGAACCCACACGAGGTCTTCCGCGCCGCCCTGCACGCCGCCGGCGATCGACTCGTTATAAGCACGGGCCGGGCCGCGCAGCACGACGATGCGCTGCCCGTTAGGCGACCATGTCGGTTGCTGATAAAGCGCCGAGGCAGTCGTTAGGCGCTGCGGTCTGGACCGTCCATCGGTGCGGACCTTGTACAGCGCGCCACCGTCGGTCGTCGACCACGAGGTGTAAACCAGCCATTGTCCATCCGGACTCCACGCCGGCTGGTATTCGCCGATGTTCGCGTCCGTCACGCGCTTGGGCGTACCTGACGGCCAATCGACCGTGTACAACCGGTCCAGCGCGACGAAGGCGATGCGCTTTCCGTCAGGCGAGGGGACGGCATCGCGGATCTGTTTGACAACGAACGTCCCCGAATCCGGGACGCTGTAATCGAATTGCACCTTGGGGGCCATCGCTTGAACCACGTTGGCCTGGAACGGAATCTCGCTCGGATTGCCGCCGGCGATCGGTACGCGCCAGAGTTTGCCGCTCCATGTGGCAACCAGGAAACGCGAGTCAGGCGTGAACGACATCCCCGGATAGACGTCGAGCGAGGCGCGCGACTCCTGATCGTCGCGCTGGACATTTTGGACGAGCCAGCGCTCGTCACCAGTCGTTAGGTCGCGGACGCGGAGCCCGGTCTGATCGATGTGCCGCGACCCGTAGACGAGCCAGCGGCCGTCGGGCGAGAGCGTCGGGCGGAAGGCCGAGCCCCAGCGCTGCGCGCGGTTGGCGCTCTGCCCCGTTTCCCGATCATACACAGCCAGGCGGTAGTCGCCTAACGGGGTGTTGTACAGCCATTGGCCGAAGCGTCCCGCGTACCAGATGTACCGCGGGTCCTTGCCAAACGCGGGACCCGCGGTGCGCAGGTTCTGCGGCTCGCGCACCAGCTGCTGTCCGCCGCCCCCGTCCTTGTGATACAGGTGGAGCTTCATGTTGCGCGTGACGACGATGTAATCGCCGTCCGGCGTAAACTCGGGTGACTCGTATTGGTTTTGCTTCCCGCGAGTCACCTGAACCGTGTCCTTCTTGTCCACGGCGATATGCCACACGTTCCAGCCGCCATCGCGGTCGGAGACGAACACGATGCGTTTGCCGTCGGGGGAGAAGCGTGGCTGTCCGTCGAACGCCATGCCGCGCGTGAGCGGTGTCGCCGTGCCCCCTTCGATTGGCAGCGTATAGATATCGCCTAACAAGTCGAAGACAAGGGTGCGGCCGTCCGGGCTCACGTCGACGGACATCCAGTGCCCGATCGACGTCGTGAACGTCAGCGTTCGATCCGGGGCGAGAGGCAATCCCTCTTGCATCGGATCCTTGCGTGATGCCGCGTTAGGCGAAGGCTGCGCGGCGAGCGGTGTGACGAGAGTGGCGAGGAGCGCCGCGTGGAGAGCGGCGCGGAAACGGACGGCTAGCGGCATGGGAGACCTCTCGCGAGTGAACTTGGCGCGTCGCGTACGAATGCCACCCGGCATGAAGGGGCGCAATAGCGGGTCGCCCCGTTTCGATCAAAGCGGCCACTCGTCTCACTAGACGCGGATCTTCGACGACCCGCGTCGGGTTACAGGGGTCTGCCCCCTCTGAAAAATGAACCTGCTTTTTCCTGTGCAGCTCGCTACTATGCGCGGGCCTTTTCCAAGAACCTTCAGCCGACCGGATTACCCGTTTCCCCCAATGAGCCTCGTCGCCGTCCGCCGCTGGATCGTCTTTTTTAGTGCCGTCGTAATCGGGATGGCGTTGAGCAGGGTCGCAGAAAGTCAGGCTGCGCCTACCCCTCCGGCCCAGATCCAATCGCGCTAACAAACCGCCGCTAACGGCGGCGCAGCGCGAACAAAGAGTCCCAGGTCGCCAGCGCCGGCTTCGGCCGAAGCTGTGTATCCACAAATCCGAGCTGCGTGAACAGCGCCAGGCTGGATCCCGGCGGTTGGGGAGGGAAGGCGCTGACATCAAGGTCCGTATACGTCAGCTGGAGCCACGCGACGGCACTGGCTCGTTCCAGGAGCTGTGCCTGCCGCACGACGTATTGCGCCTGTTTCGCCGGGCTGGATTGCACTGAACCGACGGCGCCGGACGTCCACCCTCCTTCCACGACCACGACCGGGAGCGTCCGACCGTTCGGGATCCGCGCGAAGTAGTCGTCCGGGAGGTCGCTCGGGTTGGGGAACACGAGATACGGGTACGACGACAAGCCTAACGCGCGCATGAACGGGAAGTCGCGGAAGTCATCCTCGACGCCGATGTATTGCGAGCCACCCTGAAGCCGGCCCCAGGCGACTTCGACCTGCACGCTGACGAAAAGGTCTGTCGCGACGCGCGCATTGAGCAGTTCTCTCGCTGCGTCGTTCGTCATGCGCACCACGGCATCATACACAGCCCGCGGCGCCGCCAGCCGTATCAAGTTCGTCTCGGCGGCCAGTCCCAGAAAGTCGGGCTGCACGATCTGCGCGACGGCCATCGCGTACCGGCGGTACATGGCCTGGATCGCGGGTTCGGTGATGCTCCTGCCTAACGCGCGGAGCTCCGGCGCTTCCGCCGTCCGATTGAGCCCGTCGGTGACGTCGATGACGACGAACAGCTGGAGGTTCTTCGTGCGATAGATCTGCGCGAGCGGCAACACGAGCGCGCGCACGGCTGTATCGGCGGTGAAGCCGGCGATGAGCGCTTGCCATGGCGGGCTGACGTGGATGATCGCGGCGTCCGCGCGCGGACTCCAATGGTTGATCACCGCGATGACGGTCGCGTCGTCGAACCGTGGAGGTAGCGCCGAGAAGCCCATGCGGAAACCGCGGGTGGGCGCGTTAGGGTCCGTCCCTATCGAATCGTCGCCCTTGCAGCCAACCACGGTGACACTCAGCCCGACCAAGCAGACGCGTTTCAGGAAAGGCATCACTCTCAATGGACGCGCCTCGAAGAGCCACGGTTTCGCCTTCATTAGAAAAACAAAATCAACCGCATGGTAGCGTCGGTCATTGGCCTCGCGCGAAAAGCCTACGCGAGCGCATCATTCGGACCCTCGACTGCGTAAAGAGCAGTCCAACCTCCGAGCCATACATGAGCCGTATTCCGTTCGTCCTCGCAGCCGCCGCGCTCTTCATCCAAGCGTCGCCGCTGGCTGCCCAAACGCGCCTCCTCCGTCAGCCCACCGTCAGCAGCACGCAGGTCGCCTTCGCCTACGCGAACAACATCTGGATTGTCGGTCGCGACGGCGGTGACGCGCGCCGCCTGACGACATTTCAGGGCACGACAGCAAATCCGAAGTTTTCGCCTGATGGCCGCATGGTCGCGTTCAGCGGAACGTATGGCGGCAACGCCGATGTCTACGTTGTGTCGGCCGAAGGCGGCGAGCCGCGACGCCTAACGTGGCATCCGGGCGGCGACATCGTGCAGGGTTGGACGCCCGACGGCAAGCGCATCATCTTCGCCTCCAGCCGAAAGTCCCCGTTAGGCGCTCCTAAATTCTGGAGCGTGTCTGTGGAAGGGGACTTCCCGACCGAGCTGCTGATGCCGCGTGCGTGGCAAGGGAAGCCGTCGCCCGATGGGACGCGGTTCGCCTATCGCATGGCCAATTCATGGGACGACGAGTGGCGCAATTACCGCGGTGGCCAGAATCGCCCGATCTGGATCTTCAACGTCGCCTCGCACGAAGTAGAGACGCCGCCCTGGACCGATTCCAAGGACATCGATCCAGTTTGGGTTGGCGAGAACGTGTACTTCCTGTCGGATCGCGACTGGGCGATGAACGTGTGGTCGTACGACACCCGCTCGAAGAAGCTGGATCAGGTGACGCAGTTCGCCGACTTCGACGTCAAGTCGATGGATGCGGGTGGTGGAGCTGTCGTCTTCGAGCAGGGTGGGTACATCCACCTCCTCGACCCGGCGACGAAGCGGCACAAGCAGCTGAACATTACAGTGAAAGGTGACTTCCCATGGCTCGTGCCCCAGTGGAAGGATGTCGCGAACCGCATAACGAATATCGCGCTGTCTCCTACAGGGAAGCGCGCCATCGTCGAGGCGCGGGGCGACATCTTTACGATCCCGGCGGAGAAAGGAGAGTGGCGCAACCTAACGAGAACGCCGGGTGTCGCTGAGCGTGCGCCGGCGTGGTCCGGGGATGGCCGATGGGTGTCGTATTTCTCGGATGCGGACGGCGAATACAAGCTTGTCATCGAGCCGCAGGACGGCATCGGCAACCCGCGCGAGATCGCGTTGCCTAACCCGAGTTTCTACTACACGCCCGTGTGGTCCCCGGACGCGACCAAGCTCCTGTACACCGACGCACATCTCAACCTCTGGGTGATGGATGTGTCGTCAGGCACGCCGAAGAAGGTCGATACCGATCTCTTCATGGTGCCGGATCGCTCGATCAACGCGGTGTGGAGCCCGGATTCGCGGTGGATCGCGTACTCGCGCCGGCTGAATTCACTGTTGCGCGCGATTTTCGTGTACGACGTGCAGAACGGGAAGACCACGCAACTGACTGACGGTCTCTCTGACGCGACGTGGCCGGCGTTCGACGCGAACGGCAAATACCTGTACTTCCTGGCGTCGACGAACTTCGCGCTCAACACCGGATGGCTGGACATGTCGTCGTACGAGCGGCCGGTGACGCGTGCGGTGTATCTCACGGTTCTCAAAAAAGACGAGCCGTCACCGTTGCTTCCAGAGAGCGACGAGGAGCGAGGAGCGCGGAGCGAGGAGCGAGACACAACCGCGCGTCCAGCCGCTGATTCGGCGCGCGCGCCGGCTCCGAGCACGGCGCGTACGCGGACGCCGACGGTCACGATCGACTTCGACGGCATCTCGCAGCGCATCCTTTCGTTAGGCGTTACGCCGCGCGATTACTCGCAGCTCCGCGTCGGCCCCACAGGTGTTGTGTTCTTCGTCGAGAGCGTGCCGGCCACCGGGCCGGGGGGTGGACAGCAGCAGGGTTTCGGCGGCGGTGTGTTGCACCGGTACCAGCTCCGCGAACGGCAAGCCGCGACCTTCATCCCGCGGATGCAGGGCTACACGGTGAGCCAGGACGGGAAGAAGCTGATCTATCGCATCCCGGGGCAGGAGCCGGCCTTTGCCATCGTCGATACGGACAAGGCGCCGCCGCAAGCGAACGCGGGGCGCCTAACGACGAATCTCCGCATGCTGGTGGATCCGCGCGCCGAGTTCAAGCAGATGTTCAGCGAAGGGTGGCGGAATCAGCGCGAGTATCTCTACGTGAGCAACTTGCACGGCGCGGACTACGTGAAGACGAAAGCGATGTACGAGCCGATGCTCGCGCACGTCGCGCACCGGGCAGATTTCACCTACCTCCTCGACATGTTGGGCGCCGAGATCGCGGTCGGGCATTCGTATGTGTCAGGCGGCGACATGCCGGAAGTCCCACAGGCCAACGTCGGTTTGTTAGGCGCCGATTTCACGATCGAGAACGGTCGCTATCGCATCAGCAAAGTGTACACGGGCGAAAACTGGAACCCGGAGCTGCGCGCGCCGCTCAGCGGGCCCGGGATCGACGTGCGGAACGGGGACTATATCATCGCCGTGGATGGTGTGGAGCTGCGCTCGACGGACAACATCTATCAGCGCTTCGAGGGGACCGCGAACCGCCAGACCGTATTACACGTCAACGCGCGGCCGACGATGGAAGGCGCTCGGCGGCAGATCATCGTGCCCCTGCCTAACGAACAGGGGCTGCGCAATCGCGACTGGATCGAGGCGAACCGGCGGAAAGTCGATTCGATGTCGAATGGCCGGCTGGCCTACGTCTATCTGCCTAACACGGGGCAGGGGGGCTACACCTCGTTCAACCGGTATTACTTCGCGCAGCAACACAAGCAGGGCGCTGTCCTCGATGAGCGGTGGAATGGCGGTGGGTCCGCGGCCGACTATATCATCGAAGTCCTGCAGCGCGATTTCGACGGCTATTTCAACAACAGAGAAGGCGACAAGAAGCCGTTCACGAATCCGATGGCCGGCATCTGGGGGCCCAAAGTGATGATCGTGAACGAGATGGCGGGATCGGGCGGCGACTTGATGCCGTACATGTTCAAGCGTCGCAAGATCGGGCCGCTCGTCGGCAAGCGTACATGGGGTGGGCTGGTCGGCACCTGGGATACGCCGCAGTTGATTGATGGCGGCTCGATGATCGCGCCGCGTGGTGGCTTCTTCGATCGTGAAGGGAAGTGGGCGGTGGAGAATGAAGGGACGCCGCCGGACATCGACGTCGAGAATTGGCCGAAGGACGTGATCGCGGGGAAGGATCCGCAGCTGGAGCGCGCCGTGCAGGAGGCGCTCAGGTTGCTGCAGGCGAATCCGGTGAAGTTGATGCCGGAGCCCCCGCCGCCGATCCGATCTAAACGCCCGGCGCCGCGCACTATTCCAACGCCATGAGCGCGCCGGCGCCAGTAAGGGAATACGAAGTCAGCGCGCGCTCGACCGATGTGTTCGGGCGCGTGCTCTGCTCGGCACGAGAGCATCACTTCATTGTCGATGGGCCGGTGCAGAATGGTTGTCCGGGGGAGGAGCTCACTCCCCCGGAAGTGTTTTTGTCATCGGTCGCTGCGTGTGGCGTTGAGCTGCTGCACGTGATCGCGAAGGAGCAGGCACGCCCGTTAGGCACCGTGCGTGCGAAGATTTACGCGAAGCTGGATCGCTCGAAGCAGCCCAAGAGGGACCTTACGGTGTTCAACGAGGTGCGGCTGGAGTTCGAGTTGAGCGGGACGGACTCTGCGTCGGCGCAGGAGCTCGTGGAGTCGTTCACCAGACGTTGACCGCTCTACGGCACGGTCGCGGTCGCGACCGCAGACGTTACCGTCACGCACCGGCTCACCTAACGATTGCCGACTGTCGGGCTGGACTCTCCAGTCTGCAGGATCTTCATGAACACCGCTTCGGTTTGAGGCGACGGGCTCGTGCCTAGCTCATCGCGCAGCAACCGACGGCATCTCTCGAACACCCGCAAGGCTTCGGCCCTGTCGCCGCTCGCGGCGTGGAGCCGCATGAGCTGCTGATAGGCGCTCTCACGAAATGGCTCGATCGCCAGCATTTCGGCTGTGTATTGAATTGCCAGCGACGTTTGCTGGCCCATTTCACTCGCCGTCGCGAGACATTGCAGGCCGCGCGTCAAAAGCGACCGAAGCGTCGCTCGTCGTGCTTCGATCCAAGGCGCGTCATGATCGGCCAAGAACGGCCGCCTTGCGATGCTCACGACCACGTTGGCAAAGCCCCACGCGCGTTTCGTGTCTCCCACTCGTACAGCACCCTCCGCTTCGTCAATGGAATTGGCGGCGTCTTCGATGTCGATCCAGACATCAGCCGGGAGCCGTACCGCCACGCCGCCGGAACGAGCCTGAAGAGTCGCATCGCCGGTGGTAAGCCCGGTTTTTTTGAGTGCTGCGCGCAGTTTGCTCAGGATCGCGTCGAGCGCGGCATCGACTTGCGCCGGTGGGTTCGGCCAAAGGATGTCGGCCAGTTCGCCGCGCGTAATGGGGCGACTTCGGTTGGCAACAAGAAACGCGAATGCGAGGCGGCCCTGGCGCCCGGGGAAATCACTTTCGGTTACAAGGCGGTCCCCCAGCTCCAGGGTGAACTCGCCAGTCAAATAGATGCGCAGCGTCGCCAAGCTTTTGCCAAGGTGTTGACAAGGTCATTCCAAGCGCGGCGAGTATACTGGCAGCCAAAAGGAGGCGCCATGCAGAAAGTCATCAATTGTCCCTGTGGGTACGTCGTGAAGGGTGCGAACGACGACGAGGTCGTCGCACGAGCGCAGGAGCACGCGAAGCAAGTGCATCAGATGGATCTCTCGCGCGAGCAGGCGCTGGCGATGGCCAAACCGGCGTAGCGGCAAACGATGCGACGGCCTGTTGACAGTTAGCGTCGCGCTAGCCGTCGCGCTGATCCACTCGCTACCCCTCACTGCGCAGACCAGCCGCATGCCTAACGAGACACGCGCTAAGTCGAAGATCCTCGTGCACGTGACGCATGGACCGGAGCAGCCCACGCGCGCAGCGCTGGCATTCCTGGTCGCAAAGACTGCTTTGGACGAGGGTCACGAGGTCACACTGTTCCTCGCGGGAGATGCCGTCCAACTGCTCCGCGACGCCGTGCTGGACAATCTGAGTGGCCTGGGAACCGGCAAGCTGCGCGAGCATTACGAGGCAATTGCCAAGGGCGGTGGGCGCTTTTTCCTCTCCGGCATGTCGAGCAACGCTCGAGGCTTGGCGGAGGCGGATTTGAAAGGAAAGCCAGCCGCGTTTGCTCCCCCCGCGGTACTGCTCCGACTGTCGCTCGAGTACGATCGGATGTTTACGTACTGAACTGAGGTCTGAGGTCTGAGGTCTGAGGTCTGAGGTCTGACGTGTAACCAATTGGCGCGCCGCGATGCACTCATATAAGTGCGATGACAGGCGCCACTGGTGAGCCGGCCGATTCGGTTCTAATCCGACGCTTTCTGCGCGGCGATGAAGCCGCGTTCCGCGCGCTGTATCTCCGGCACACGCCGCGGCTGCGCATGACGGTCTGGCGCCTTCTCGGGCCACACCACGACGACACCGATGATGTCGTGCAGGAAACGTGGCTCGCGGGATGTCGCAGCATGCACGGCTTCAACGGCGACGCCAAGTTCTCCACCTGGCTCACCACGATCGCGATCCGTCGCGCGCAAAGTCGCTTCTCGGCACAGGAAGAAGACGCCGAGTTGCGCGATGTCGCCGATGAGACCGCGGATAGCCTAACGGCGATCGATCTCGAGCGCGCCATCGCGCGCCTTCCCGACAAGCAGCGTGCGATCGTCGTTTTGCACGACATCGAAGGCTTCACCCACGAAGAGATCGCCCGCCAACTCGGCATCCCGGTTGGTACGTCCAAAGTCACACTGTCGCGGGCGCGCGAGGCGCTGCGCCGCATGTTACCCGATGGAGTTTCTCATGTCCGATGACCTCACCGCACGCGAGCGCGAGCTATTCACGGCGCTGCCGCGCGAGCTGCCCGTCAATCCAGTAACAGAGCACCGTCTGGTCAGCGCATTACGAGAAGAAGGTTTCTTCGATCGC
>DATFBW010000272.1:0-2949 GCA_035253645.1 Gemmatimonadaceae bacterium
CTCGACATCGCCGATGAGACACGCATCCAGGCGTATCACGAGGCTGTCAGCGGCCGCCGCGGGTACCTGCTGCACGAGGGGCTGCAGCACGTCTGGCAGAGCGTTGCGGCGGGCAACGAATACGTCGACAGGCAAGCACCGTGGAAGCTCGCCAAAGATCCGGAGCAGCGGCCGGCCCTGGAAGCGACGTTGGGGTCCCTCGTTAGGCATCTCGCGCGCCATTGCGTACTGCTGGCTCCGTACATGCCCTCCAAGGCCGCGGAGCTGTGGAGTCAGCTTGGCGGACCCAGTGACTTGCACGCTCAACGTTTCGCGAGCCTCGCGTCGCTCGATCCCGCGGGCTGGAGTGTCACCAAGGGCGATCCTCTTTTTCCCAAGGAAGCGCCGGCCGCCGCTTGACCACAAAACAAGGAAATAAGACTTTCTCGGTCCCCACTCCCGAGAGAGCTCACATGCGACGCATACTCGCGATCGGATCTGCCGTCTCGCTCGTACTTGCCCTGGCCTGCGCTCGGCAGCCCGGCGCCGACACGACGCCGGATAGCGCAGCTGCTGCGACTGCGGATCCGGCGGCCGTTCGCCAAGCCATAGAAGCTGCGAATGCAAAGGCGGCCGATGCATTGAACAAGGGTGACGTCGAAACTTGGCTCACGAACTACACGCCCGATGCCGTCGTGCTGCCGCCAAATCAGCCCGCGTGGCGCGGCCAGGAATCAATGCGTAGCGGTGCCCAAGCGATGCTCAGCGCCGTCAAAATCTCCAATGCAGTGGTGCAGGTCGAAGACGTGGCCGTCTCCGGCGACCTGGCGGTCGAGACGGGCGTCTTCACGATGACACTGACACCCAAGCAGGGGAAAGCAGTCAACGATAAAGGCAAGTATGTCACCGTCTGGCAGCGCCAGCCCGATGGCTCCTGGAAAGCCATTCGCGACATTTTTAACTCGGACCTTCCGCCGACCGGCTAGCAAGCCGTCGCTCGCAAAAACAAAACGCGCCGGACACATCGTCCGGCGCGTTTCTCGTTAGGCGATCTTACGGCGGCGGTGGCGGCGGTGGTCCCGGGCCGTCTCCGCCCGCCGAGCCATCGAAGAGACCGAAGATCTGCGCCATCAAGAAGCCGCCGACAATCCCGACTGATGCAACGAGCCACGTACGTTTACGATCGAGCCGGCGCGCCTCGAGCGTTTGAATCGTGGTGCGCGGAATCGTTACCGATTCACCTGTCCAAAAGGTCGGCACTCGCGCGCGGTTCGTCGTAGTGCTGACAGATACGACATATCCCGTGTCGTTCGTGCTGCTCACGCGACCTTCTACGGTAGCGACTTGCGCACCGAGCATCGGTGCGAGACGTGTGCTCCCTTCTTCCGTGAGATGCGCGCGGAATTCTTCTCCCACCGAAGGGCTGTTCGTCGTCACCGGCACGTAGCGGTAGCAGCCGGTCTCGAGCAGCAGCAGTCCCACCGCTACAACGCGCGCCACACCCGTTAGAGCGTGCATGTATTCAAAGCTAAAGACTCTCCCCAGACCCCGAAAAGACGGTTTCGGTGTTCCTTCACTTAGAAAAATCGACCTTCGGCGCGTCGCGCGCCTCGGAAGTCGTCACCTCGAAATACTCTCTCGGCTTGGCTCCTATAACCTTTGCCGTAAGAACTGCCGGAAAACGGCGGATGTACGTGTTGTACTGCTCGACGGCCTGGTTGTAGTCGGTGCGCGCCGTTGCGATGCGATTCTCCGTGCCGGCGAGCTCGTCCTGCAGGCGGATGAATCCTTGATCCGACTTGAGCTGCGGATACGCCTCGACCGCGATGTTGAGACCGCGAAGCGCCGTCGTCACCTGCTCGTTTGCGTTCGCCAGCTCACGAGGGTCGCCACGTTGCAACGCGGTTCCAAGCCCCGCTCGCGCGCGCGCGACCTGGGTGAACACCTCCAACTCTTGTTTTGCCTGGCCACGCACAGTTTCGACAAGGTTCGGAATGAGATCGTAACGGCGCTGCAGCATGACTTCGATCTGCTGCTTGGCCGAGTTGGCGCGCTCGTCGTACGACTGGATGGTGTTATAGCCACATCCCGTAAGAGACGGTGCGACCATGAGAGCGAGAATGAAACGGCGGTACATAGGACTTGAGGTCAAAGGTCAAAGGTCAAAGGCCAAAGCGAGCAGCGTCAGACGTCAGAAGTCTCGAATTCATCGACGTGCGCAACGAAAGCCTGTACCGAGCGCAGGTACGCTGCCAGAGTCGTCGGGATCGCATCGCCGGCAAGCTTCTCTTTCTTATGCAAGTGTCGCCACACTCGGGTAATCGGCGCACTGTCGAATCCGGCTTGCCGCCCCACCTGCTCGGCGAGCGCTTCAGAGTCGGCGGGAGGCGTTTCGCCATGCAGGCGTACATAGGCGCGAAATAGGGTCATGATCGCGCTCACACTCGACTCGAGCAGAGCGAGCTGTTCCGCGCGGTCGTCGCCCGCGAGGAGAACAGCGTGACGCAGGCGCAAGAGCTTGCTCATCGCTTCGCTCTCGAGCTGCAGTCTCAGGTGCTCGCGGTCCACACGGATTCCATCGAGCGGCAGTGTTCCATGAAGGATGCGATGGTGTTGCAGGATATCCGCGTACTCCATCGGATAGATGTCCGCACACCGGCGCCACTCGTTAAGCGTTAGGTTGAGCGGTGGCGGATTCCCGGCGGCGCGCCACGCACGCGCGACGGGCGACTCTTTGCGCAGCCCTTCCAGCGAGAGCGACGACACCAGCACGACGACATTGTAGTCCGACTTGTCGGCGACGTGTTCCACGCCGCCGCGCGCCGCCGAACCATACAGCGCCACGCAGTAGAGCGTGTCGCCGTGCACGTCGCGAAGTCGCCTAACGAGTTCTTCGAGAGTCATTGTCGATCCCCCTACCAGCTCCCACCGGCCCCGCCACCGCTGAAACCACCTCCACCCCCAAATCCG
>DATFBW010000273.1:0-15271 GCA_035253645.1 Gemmatimonadaceae bacterium
CTGGGTGAGGCGGTGGTGCAGCGCGTGGCGACGCTGCTGACGGACGTGGCGAAGATCGAGAGCCCCGCCCGCATGGAAGGGAAAACACTGACAATGATCCTGGCCCCGAAATAATCGAGGTCTCGTTATGCCGAAAATGAAAACGCACAAAGGCGCGAAGAAGCGCTTCTCCGTCACGGGGAAGGGGAAAGTGCGCCGCCTGCGCGCGTATAAGAGTCATATCCTCACGAAGAAGGACCCGAAGCGTAAACGGCGCCTGCGCCGAGCGACGCTCATCGGGACGCCGGGTGAGGCCAAAGTCTTGAAGCGCCTGATCCAGGCGTAGGGAGGATCACATGCCCCGCGTCAAATCGAACGTCGTTAGGCTGAAGCGAAAGAAGCAGGTCATGAAGGCCGCGCGCGGATACTACGGCGCGCGCAGCAAGCTCTGGGGTCCGGCCAAGGAGTCCGTCGAGCGTGCGTGGCGGTATGCCTATCGTGACCGGCGCAACAAGAAGCGCGAGTTCCGCCGTCTCTGGATCGTGCGCATCAACGCCGCGGCCCGCATGCATGACATGTCGTACGCCACCTTTATGAGTGGTTTGCGGCGAGCCGGAATTGAAATAGACCGCAAGGTCCTCGCGGACCTGGCCGCTCGGGACGTCAGCGCCTTCGGTGAGCTCGCCGACAAGGCGCGCGCTGCCCTAGCGTAAATGAAGGTCTGAGGTCCGAGGTCTGAAGTCTGAGCAAGCCTGGTGTTCCCCCCAGACCCAGACCTCTGGCCTCAGACCTCCCCACCCATGACTCTCGCCGAGTTCATCGCCGCCTGTGACGCGTTGCGCGCCGATGCCGAACGCGAGGTCGCAGCTGCCTCCTCCATCGAGGAGTGGACCGAAGTCCGCAACCAACTCGTCGGACGCAAGAGCGGGCGCCTAACGCAGCTCATGGGCCATGTCCCGTCGCTGCCGCCGGAGGAGCGGCGTGCCGCGGGGCAAGCCGTGAACGCACTCAAAACCGTCGTCGATGCGTTGCTCGACTCACGCGAAGGCGCGCTGCTCGCCATACGCAACGATGGTCGTCCACGCGACCTCAGCCTGCCGGCGCGGCGGACGTGGAAAGGCGCACGACACCCGGTCTCCATCGTCGTCGATGACATCGTCGGCATCTTTCGCGGCCTGGGCTTCACCGTCGCGTTAGGCCCGGAAGCGGAGTGGGCCTGGTACAACTTCGGCGCGCTCAACTTCCCGCCCAACCACCCGGCGATGGACATGCACGACACGTTGTACCTCAAGGGAGACGCTCTCCTGCGAACGCACACCTCGCCCGTGCAAATACGCACGCTGCAGCAGTACGAGCCCCCGATACGCATCCTGGCTCCTGGGAACGTCTACAGGAACGACATGTTCGATACGACGCATGCTCCCGTATTCTCGCAGCTCGAAGGCATGGTCGTGGATGAAGGCGTTTCGTTCGCGGACCTGAAAGCAACGCTCACGCATTTCGCGAAGCACATGTTCGGGGAAGGGACGCGCTCGCGTTTCGTGCCATCATACTTCCCCTTCACGGAACCGTCGGCGCAAGTGGAAGTGAGCGTCGATTTCAATGACGGTCGCGGGCCGCGTTGGATCGAGATCATGGGTTCGGGTCTCATGCATCCAGCTGTGCTGGAAGCCGTGGGTTTGGACAGCGAGCGCTACACCGGTTGGGCATTTGGCATGGGACCCGGCCGCATCGCGATGGCGCGCTACGGCATTCCGGATATCCGGCTGCTCTACGACTCTGACGTCCGCTTTCTGGAGCAGTTCGCGTAATGAAGTACTCGCATGAGTGGCTTCGCGCGTTTGTCGCGCACGACATGCACGCGCACGAATTACGCGAGCTGATGACAGCGCACGTGGCGACGGTAGACGCGATGACGCGCCTGCGCGCGGAGCTCGCGCCGATCGTTGTGGCCCGGGTGGTGGAAGCGGGCCGGCATCCGAATTCGGACCACCTGTGGCTCACCCGAGTGGATGACGGGAGCGGTGCGTTGCTCGAAGTGGTGTGTGGTGCGCCTAACGTCTCGGTAGGCACGCTCTACCCGTTCGCGCGGACGGGCACCACGCTTCCAGCGGGAGTCACGATCGAGCAGCGCAAGATCCGCGGCGTCACCTCGCACGGCATGCTCTGTTCCGCGCGCGAGCTCGAGCTGGGGGACGATCAGAACGGGATCATGGCCCTCGACGTCGACGTCGCGCCGGGCACACCGCTGCTCGAGGCGATGCCGTTAGGCGACGTGTGTTATGAAGTCGACGTGTTGCCCAATCGCCCCGACCTCCTCTCGCACCTTGGCATGGCGCGCGAGCTATCCGCGCTCACGGGGATTCCGTGGCGAACTCCCGAGGAGTTACGAGGGCCACCCGGTGCGCCGTCCGCGGTCCAGGCGCCGTTTGACGGGATCACGGGCGACGTGCGCGTGGCCATCGATGACGCTGACGGTTGCCCGCGGTATATGGGCGCAATCTTTCGCGGCGTCCGAGTAGGTCCCAGCCCGGAATGGCTCGTTAGGCGCCTGGCCGCGATCGGTCTGCGGTCCATCTCCAACGTCGTCGACATCACGAATTACGTATTGCACGGCTTTGGTCAGCCGATGCACGCCTTCGACATGGCCCGTCTGGCAGGCCCCGCTGTGATTATCCGCCGGGCGCGCGCCGGCGAATCGCTGGTAACGCTCGACGGCGTTACCCGCACGCTGACGCCTGACATGACCGTCATTGCCGATGCGGAGCGTGCCGTGGCCGTCGCCGGAGTGATGGGGGGACGCGATAGCGAAGTGACGAGCGCGACGACGGATGTGTTTCTGGAGGTCGCCTACTTCTCTCCACCTAACGTGCGAAGTACGCGACGCACGCTCGGCCTCTCCACAGATGCGAGCTACCGTTTCGAGCGCGGCATAGACCCCAACATCACCCCCATCGCGCTCGATTTCGCCGCGCGGCTCATCCGGAAGCTCACTGGCGGGCGTATTCACGACACGCCGATCGACGTCGGCGAAGCACCGCTCCCAATGGCTCCGGTTACTGTGCGGCCGCTGCGTGTGGCACAGTTGTTAGGCGACAAGGTACCCGCCGCGGAAACGCGCCGATTGATCGAGTCCGTCGGCTTCAAGGTGCGTCCCGTCGACGCCCACCGCTTCGAGGTCGCACCGCCGTCGTGGCGCAATGACGTGTCGCGCGAATCCGATATCGTCGAAGAGGTCGCGCGCCTGCGTGGCTACGACCGTCTGCCGGACACACTCCGCCCGGCGCGTCCGGGCGTCGTCCCCGATCATCCGCTGTACCTCGTGCGGCAACGCGTGCGTGACCGACTCGTCGCGCTGGGCTACCTGGAAGCCGTTCCCCTTCCGTTCGTTGCCGCGAGCGATGCAACGCATGTGCGGGTTGCGAATCCGCTCAACGAAAGCGAGCCGCATCTGCGCCGATCGGTCCTCGAAACGCTCAGCGCGCGCGCCGAACACAACCTCAGTCGCTTGCAACGCGACGTAAGGCTGTTCGAGGTTGGGTCGGTATTCCTGCCAACCCAGAGCGATCTGCCTGACGAATGGATGCATGTCGGCGCGTTGGCAATGGGGTTGCGTCAGCCGTCGCACTTTACGGCACCCAATGCGGCCATGATTGACGAATGGGACGCAAAAGGACTCGCGTTCGAGATCGTCGAGGCCGCGTTTCCCGGAGTAACTGCTGACCTCACACCAGTGACTCCTGGGGATTCGCGATTGTGGGAGATTCGCTTGCGCGGTAGCGCGGAACCGATCGGCGACGTGCGCCGTCTCGCGCTCGATAAGCCGGTCTGGGCCGCGGAGGCATTCGGCGTCGAGATCGCGCTGAGCCGCATGCCGAGCGAGTTCATCGCCGCGCCGGGCGAGCACGCGCGCGGAGCGACGCCTAACGAGCCAGCTCCGGCGCCGGTGCGCAGCAAGCCGTTGCCCGTCACGCCGCCGGCGGAGTTCGACCTCGCGTTCGTGGTGCCCGGTGACGTGCCCGCTGCAACCGTCGAGGCAGTGATTGCGCGAAATGGCGGAGAGCTACTCGAACGACTGGAGCTGTTCGACCTTTATGAAGGCGCTGGTGTTCCGCCCGGTCATAGAAGCCTTGCATGGCGATTGACCTTCCGCGACCCAAGTCGCACACTTCGCGACAAGGAAATTGAAGGCCGACGACAACGCATCATCCGCGCCCTCGACCAGGAGCTAGGTGTCAAGCCCCGTACATCCTGAGACCGCGAAACCCGGCGCTGCCTTGCACGAGCTCGAACAACTCGTGCACTCGATGGGTGAAGAGCTCGCGTCGTTTCGGAAACGCGCCCAAAGCGCCGAAGCGCGTGTAAAAACTCTCGAGTCCTCACCGCACGGCGGCGACTTGTTCGGCGATCAACGGCTGCACGTTTTAGAAGAAGAGAACAACGCGCTCCGGGCACGGATGCAGCACGCGACCGAACGCATCCGAGTACTCCTTGCTCAACTGCGCTTCTTGAGACAGCAACGTGAACAGGCCGTACAGGCCATGTCCATCGCCGAACAATGAGTGAAAAACGGCACGTCGTGAAAGTCACGATCATGGGCGAGGAATACACGCTCCGAACGGATGAAGAGCCGGAGCACGCCGTCGCTGTCGCTGCATACCTCGACAGCGCGATCCAACGGATCGCGAACTCCGGCACGGTCGTCGAGGCGAACCGCGCGGCAATCCTAGCGGCGCTCCAAATAACGGACGAGCTCTTCAAGCTACGCGAGAATGTGCAGCAGTCAGATGACGCTCTTCGCGCCTTGAGCGGTGAGATCCGCCGCCTGCTTCCACCCGCCAAACGTGGGCGTGAGAGCGAGTTCGTCAGCACCGAGCACCCTGCCCAAATGAGTCAACCCGCGCGCGCCGATTAGCGCATACGGCGGGGCTCGTCGTTGCCTTTTGAGGACTCTCCGCGTAGCTTCTGGTTCAGCCGACGTCGCGTAGGTCAAAGCGGCAACGGGAGTTAGCACTCGAGTCACCCGGTTCGCACCCTATGCCGGTGCCACCCCGGTGACACGACTCGTTGCGAGGGCTTTG
Organism: Gemmatimonadaceae bacterium; assembly: GCA_035253645.1. Classification (GTDB taxonomy): domain Bacteria; phylum Gemmatimonadota; class Gemmatimonadetes; order Gemmatimonadales; family Gemmatimonadaceae; genus DASYRX01. Next base: position 5,061 of record DATFBW010000273.1, read on the forward strand.
TGACGGCGGACACATCCTCGCAGGCGCGGTTGGTTGACGCGGTGGAGCTATACAGATGGCTACGACTATCGGGTTACTCGAGGTTGCGGTTGGCGTTTTCCTGCTCGTTGTCGCCAGCGCAGCCTTTTTCTTTATCGGTCGTTCACGCGGCAGGGCGCGCGAGATCGCAGCTCAGGAAGCGGCCAAATCCACGGCGCAGGAAACATCGAAGCGCATCCTGAGCGACGCCGATCGCGAAGCTGAATCGCTTCGCAAGAATGCCGTCATTGCGGGGAAAGAAGAAGTCATCAAGCTGCGCGAAGCGTGGGAGACGGAACAGCGGCGCCGTCGAGACGAGGTGGAGCGCGAAGAACGTCGCGTCGATGACCGCGATGCACAGCTCGACAAGAAATTCGAGATCCTCGACACCCGCGACAAAGAGCTTGGCCGCCGGGCCAGCGATTTGGGACGGCGCGAAAAGTTCGTCTCCGAGCGCGAAGAAGAGCTGGAGCGCTTGCTCAACGAAGAACGCCGCCGGCTCGAGGCGCTCGCCGGCATGACGGCCCAGGAAGCCAAGCAGCAGCTCATGCAACGCATGGAGCAGGAAGCCGAGGCAGACGCTGCGAACCGCTTACGTGAGATCCGGGAGACCGCCAAGCGGAACGGCGAGCGCGAAGCGAAGAAGATCGTGGCGCTGGCCGTGCAACGCATCTCCGCCGAATACACCGCGGAGATCTCCGTGTCGTCGGTGTCGCTGCCTAACGATGAGATGAAAGGGCGTATCATCGGACGGGAGGGGAGGAACATCCGCGCCTTCGAGCTGGCGACTGGCGTCGACGTCATCATCGACGACACTCCGGACACCGTTGTCGTCTCCTGCTTCGATCCCATCCGGCGTGAAGTTGCGCGGCTGGGCCTCGAGCGCCTTGTTGCCGATGGGCGCATCCATCCAGGACGCATCGAAGAGGTCGTGGCCAAGGCGCGCAAAGAGGTGGAGCAGAGCATCATTGAAGCGGGCGAAGAGGCCGCCTACGATGCGGGTGTGCACGGCCTTCACGCGGAGATGATCAAACTCATCGGCCGCATGAAATACCGGACGAGCTATGGTCAAAACATCCTCGCCCACTCGAAAGAAGTGGCGCACCTCGCCGGCATCATGGCCACAGAGCTCGGTCTCGATGCCGCGATGGCTCGCCGCGGCGCGCTGCTGCACGATGTGGGTAAGGTGCTTACGCATGAACACGAAGGCACTCATGTGCAGTTAGGCGTCGAAGTCGCGACGAAGTACGGGGAGCATCCTCTCGTCGTGAACTGCATCGCCGCACATCACGACGACGTGCCGCACGAGAGTGAAGTATCGGTCATCGTGCAGGCCGCCGACGCGATATCCGGTTCGCGCCCGGGCGCGCGGCGTGAAGCGTTCGAGACTTACGTGAAGAGGCTCGAAGGTCTGGAAAAGATCGCGTCTGCGTATCGCGGGGTGGACAAAGTGTACGCAATTCAGGCGGGGCGCGAAGTGCGCGTCATCGTCCACCCGGAGCAGATCGACGACGCACGCATGGCGTCGCTAGCCGATGAAGTAGCGCGGCGCATTGAAGGGGAGCTACAGTACCCGGGGCAGATCAAGGTGGTGATGATCCGGGAAACGCGCGCTGTAGACGTGGCGCGCTAGACGGGCCGAGTCATGGAGACGATGACAGCGTCGGCGGAGCTGATCGACGGAACGGCGATCGCGAAGGCTGTGCGGGCGGATGTCGCGCGCGACGTTGCGGCACTGCGCGCCCAAGGCGTGACGCCGGGCCTAACGGTCGTCCTGGTGGGCGATAATCCAGCGAGCGCCGTCTACGTCCGGTCGAAGGAGCGCGCGAGCGTCGAAGCAGGAATGGCCGGCGAAACGCTCAGACTTCCCGCCACGACGTCACAGGACGATTTGTTGGCGCTCATCGACCGGCTCAACGGCGACGCAAAGGTGCATGGCATCCTCGTGCAGATGCCGTTGCCCAAGCAGATCGACCCGAACACCGTGATCCGGCGCATCGACCCCGCCAAGGACGTCGACGGATTTCACCCCGTAAACGTCGGCAAGCTGCTGATCGGGGAGAAAGATGGATTTGCTCCGTGCACTCCGGCCGGCGTGCAGGAGCTGCTCGTTAGGTCCGGTGTCGAGACGAAAGGGAGGGACGCTGTGGTCGTCGGGCGCAGCAACATCGTCGGTAAGCCGATGGCTGCGTTGTTGATCCAGGATGGGCCTGGGGGCAACTGTACGGTGACTGTGTGCCACAGCCGCACGCACGACCTCGCGGCTCACGTGCGGCGGGGGGACATCGTGATCGCGGCGTTAGGCCGTCCCGCGTCGATTCATGGCGATATGCTCAAGCCCGGAGCTGTGGTCATCGACGTCGGCATCAATCGGGTGGACGATCCGGCGCATGAGAAGGGGTATCGCATCGTAGGGGATGTGGACTTCGCGAGCGCGCGCCGAGTGGCATCGCGCATAACGCCTGTCCCTGGCGGTGTGGGCCCGATGACAATCGCTATGCTTTTGCGAAATACGGTTCAGGCGGCGCGGCAGCTGGCGCAACGCGGGGGTTCATCGGCGTGACGGGCGAGCCGCGGCCCGCGCGCTACAGCGCACCGGAGCTCCTTCCACCTTCCGCGTCGCAGCGCAGCCGGCCTAACGAGACATCGCGTAGCGAACAGCCCGCCCCGCCACCGGGCGCGACGCCGGCGACGGCCTTCGGCGTCAGCGCCCTGACGGCAGAGATGCGCGCCGTGATCGAAGGCGCCTTCACGCGGATCTGGGTCCGTGGTGAGATAAGCGACTTCAAGCGCGTCAAGTCAGGGCAGTGGTATTTCTCGCTGCGCGACCGCGAGGCGACGATCGGCTGCATCATGTGGGCGCAGGACGCCCGCCGGTTGCCCGTTCCGCCAGACGAAGGAATGGAGGTCCTCGCCTTCTGCGAGGTGCGGATGTACGCGAAGACCGGCCAGATCCAGATCGTTGTTAGGCGGCTCCAGGATGTGGGCGACGGGCTGTGGCGCAAGGCGTTCGCACTCACGCGGCAGCGGCTCGAAGCCGATGGTTTGCTGGACCCGCGTCGCAAGCGTCCACTTCCGCTGTTCCCTCGCTGTGTCGCGATTATTACCAGCGAAGAGGGCGCTGTGTTGCACGACATCGTCACCGCTGTGCGCAGACGGTGTCCGTCCGTGGAGCTCGTGCTGATTCCGGCACTCGTGCAAGGCGACGAAGCACCGCGAACTCTGCGCCGCGCCCTCGCGCGCTTGCGAAAGTGGGGTGGCGCCGATGTGCTGATAATCGGCCGCGGTGGTGGCTCGCGCGAAGACCTGTGGGCCTTCAATGACGAAGAGCTGGCGCGCAGGCTGGCGGCGTGTCCGATACCCACGATTAGTGCCGTGGGGCACGAGGTCGACACGACGATTTGCGACCTCGTGGCCGATCATCGCGCGGCGACACCCACGGCCGCCGCCGAGCGTGCCGTTCCGGTCCTGAGCGATTTGCGCGCCGGTGTCGCGAACTATGCACATATCCTGCAACGTCAGGTCACTCGGATAACGGCGTTAGGCAACGAACGTCTCCTTTCGTACACGCAGCGCTTGCGCTTGCGCGCGGAACACGCTCTCGTCGCGCGCCGACTTCGGCTCGAAGCGTGCGCGGGCAAACTGCACGCGCTCAGTCCTCTTGCCACGCTGGGTCGCGGATACGCGGCAGTTTTCGATAGCGCCGGGAAATCCATCACCGCCGTGCAAGACTTGCAGCCTGGTGACGATGTGAACGTGCGCATGCGAGACGGCTCGTTCGGTGCGCGTGTGGAGTCGACGCTTCCTGGAGAAGTGGCGTGACGTTCGAAGCCTCGCTGACCAGACTGGAAGCCATCGTGCAAGAGCTCAATCACGACGATGTCCCCTTGGATCGTGCGCTGACGCTCTTCGAAGAGGGCATCGGTCACCTCAAAACGGCCACCGCCGAGCTGCACAGAGCCGAAGGAGTGCTGAAGAAGCTCGTAAAAAAGGCGGACGGCACCTTCGAAGCGATCGATCATGATGGTTGATGTCAGCCTAACGCCGTTCGCGGCGGAGCGCGGGATCGTCGACCGGGCGTTACGCGAAGTGGCCGCGCAACAGCTCGAAGGACTGAGCGGAAGAGTGGCCGACGCCGTCGGCTATGCGTTGGCCGGTACCGGAAAGCGCGTGCGCGGCGCGCTCGTACTGGCCGCGTATCGCGCGTGTGGCGGGACGCGCGACGCTTCAGGTCTCGCGGCTGCCGTCGAAATCGTCCACGCATACTCCCTCGTGCATGATGACCTGCCGTGCATGGACGATGATGTCGTACGACGCGGACGTCCCACTGTGCACCGTGCGTTCGATGTTCCCACGGCCTCGATTGCAGGCGTGGCGATGGTACCATTAGCTGTGCGAGCCGCCTATCGAGCGGCACGCGAGCTGGAACTTTCACCATCGAATGCAACAGAGATCGTGCACGATCTGATGCGTGCTTCTGGGGCTACGGGGATGGTCGGCGGGCAGTGGTTGGACCTCTCCGCCGGCGGTGAGACGACGGTCCCGGAGCTCGAGCGTATGCACCGCATGAAGACGGGCGCGCTGCTGCGCGCGAGCGCACGCATCGGCGCACGCGCTGCACAAGCCGCCGACGCGATCGTCGAGGCGATGGACCGCTACGGCGCGGAGGTCGGTTTAGCTTTTCAGATCGTCGATGATGTCCTCGATGTCACCGCGACGAGTGATGTGTTAGGCAAGACGACAGGGAGCGACGCGACTCATGGCAAGCGCACATATCCAGCGCAGCTTGGCGTCGCGGGGGCCATGGGGCTGGCGCGCGCACATGCGGCCGCAGCTCGCGCCGCGCTTGCGGATCAGGGCGTTTTGACCGACGAGCTAGACGCGCTGGCGCGTTACGCCGTGGAACGCAGTACGTAGCATTCCGTAGAGAGCCTCATGTCACTTCTCGATAGCATTCATTCACCCGAAGACGTCCGGCGCCTCACGCGAGACCAGCTGCCGCAGTTGGCGGCTGACGTGCGAGCACGCCTCATCGACGTGTGTTCGCGTACGGGCGGTCATATCGGGGCCGGGCTTGGCGTCGTCGAGCTGACGGTCGCGTTGCATTACGCCTTCGACACGCCACGCGATCAGCTGGTGTGGGACGTGGGCCATCAAGGGTATCCGCACAAGGTGCTGACCGGCCGCAACGAGCGTTTGGAAACCCTCCGTCAAGAGGGTGGGCTATCCGGTTTTCTCAAGCGCTCGGAAAGCACCTACGACGTCTTCGGCGCGGGACACGCGGGAACCGCCATGTCGGCGGCGTTAGGTATCGCCGCGGGCCGCGATCTCCTCGGCGGTGATTACAAGGTCGTCGCAGTGGTTGGCGACGGCGCGCTGACGTGCGGGCTCGCGTACGAGGGGCTGAACAACGCCGGCGCGTCGGAGCGGGACATTATCGTCATCCTGAACGACAACGAAATGTCGATCGCGCCTAACGTGGGTGCCATCTCCAAGTATCTCACGCAAGTGCAGCGCAATCCGCTGTACAATCGCGTGCGCGCCAAGATCGGCGATATCATCGAGCATGCGCCCGCGCTCAACAACCTCGTGCGCAAATGGGAAGAGTCGATGAAGTCGTTCCTCACCCCTGGCGTGTTGTTCGAGGAGCTGGGGTTCCGCTACTTCGGTCCGATCGATGGTCACGACGTCGGCGCCATGGTCGATCTATTTGCCGCGATCAGATCGCATACCGGCCCGCGCCTCGTGCACATCATCACGCAAAAAGGGAAAGGTTTCCCCGCGGGAGAGCATGGTGAAAAGTGGCACGCGCTCCCACCGGGCCATGATCCGGCCACGGGTAAACAAGTCAAGACCGCGTCAGGCAACGCAAATTACACCGCAATTTTTGGCCAGGGGCTCGCCGATCTGATGCGCGAGCGCGAGGATGTCGTTGCCATCACAGCTGCAATGCCAAGCGGCACGGGAACGGGCGCGGTGGCGAAAGCGCACCCGAAGCGTTTCTTCGATGTCGGGATCGCCGAAGGCCACGCGGTGACGTTCGCCGCGGGTTTGGCCACGCGCGGGATTCACCCGGTCTGCGCGATCTACTCGACGTTCTTACAGCGCGGTTACGACAACATCATCCACGATGTTGCAGTCCAGTCACTGCCCGTTGTTTTCGCAATGGACCGGGCGGGACTCGTCGGCGAAGATGGCGAGACGCACATGGGCCTCTACGACATCGCGTACATGCTCGCAGTGCCGGGAATGGCAGTGACCGCGCCCAAAAACTCGCGCGAGATGCTCGCGTTGCTGCGATCAGGCGTTATGCATAACGCGGGTCCATTCTGCCTCCGCTACCCGCGCGATACGGCTCCGGATATACCGCCGCCAATGGCGGAGATAGCCGCGGTGCCGTTTGCCTCGTGGGAAGTGTTGCGCACCGGCACGGGCGAAATGGCGATTCTCGCGGTCGGAACGATGGTCACGCCCTCGCTCGCCGCCGCCGAGGCGCTCGCCGCCGAAGGCTTCGACATCACGGTAGTGAATTGCCGTTTTCTGAAGCCGCACGATGAGGTAACGCTCGCGGCACTGGTCTCGAATCATCACCAGTTCCTCGTCGTGGAAGAGGGGACGGTGACGAACGGATTCGGCGCGTACATCAGCGCGGTCGTACAGTCGATGGATCCAACCGCGCGCGTGACACCGCACGGCGTACCCGATCGAATCATCTATGCAGCGCCACGCGCACGTCAGCTTGCAGCCTGTGGACTGGATGCCGCCGGAATTGCCGCGAAGGTTCGCGCGCTCAACGCAACCGAGGCGATGACCTCGTGATGCGCGTCGGCGTCGTCGGGAACCTTGGCTACGCCGACCTGCAACCCATTCTCCGGCAACTCGGAGCCGCGGCCCCTAGCGTCGGTGCCGAGCTCGTTTTCGAGCCCGAATTACAATCGGTGCTGGGCGAGCATGCACGGCCCTTCGATACGCAAAGCCTCGACGCGCTCATCACGTTAGGCGGCGACGGCACACTGCTGCGAGCCACGCGACTTCTCGCCGGCCGCGAGATCCCGATCCTGGGAGTGAACTTTGGACAACTGGGCTTCCTTACGGCGTGTCGTCGTGACGACGCCGAGCTTGCGCTGGCCCGGCTCGTCAACGGCGACTACGTGGCGGAGCCGCGCATGCTCTTGGAGTCATTCGCATCGGGCGGCATAGCGACAGGCGAGCACTGGTATGCGCTCAACGACGTCGTCCTGCACATTGCCGGTAAGGCCCGTATGATGCGCATGAGCGTCGAGGCTGACGGAGATCTCGTAGGTTCTTTCGCTGCGGACGGACTGATCGTCTCGACACCAACAGGCTCGACCGCCTATTCACTGAGCGCTGGTGGGCCAGTCGTCGATCCAACCCACGAGTCGATCGTGTTGACTCCGGTTTCAGCGCACACATTGGCGATCCGGCCGCTATTGCTGGCGCCAAGCACCACCGTCACGGTAACGACGGACGGAATCCCTGGTGAGCGGCGCCTAACGGTCGACGGCCAGGTGGGCCGCTCGCTGGCCGAAGGCGAATCTCTCAGCGTACGGCGCGCGCCCCATCGCGCGCTGCTCGTGCGTTTTCCAGACACGACCTTCTTCCGCCGGCTGCGTGAGAAGCTGGCGTGGACGACTACGGGTGGGGCCGCCGGCGCCTGATGTTGACCGAGCTGCGGATCCGCGACCTCGCCATCATCGAAGACGTTCGGCTGTCGCTTGCGCCGGGGTTCACCGTCCTTACGGGAGAAACTGGAGCAGGGAAATCGATCATCGTCGGCGCGCTCGGGCTCCTGTTAGGCGAACGAGCCTCGGCGGACCTCGTGCGGGGTGGCGCCACGCGAGCGCGAGTCGAGGCTGCCTTCGATGCAAGTGCTCATCGTAACCTGCTCGCGGATCTCGATGAACGTGGCATCGATGCGTCCGATGGCACGGTCATCCTCTCGCGCGAGATCGCGGGATCGCAAGGTGGGCGTTCGCGTGCATGGATCAATGGGTCGCCGGTCACCGCAGCGATTTTGGGCGAGGTTGCCCGCGCGCTGGTGAACCTGCACGGACAGCACGAGTCCCAGAACCTGCTTCAGGTCGGAGTGCAACGCGCGCTACTGGACGCCTTTGGAGGTGCCTCGGAGACAGCAGCACGAGTGCGGGCTCTCTTTCGCGAGCTGGACGACGTTAGGCGCGAGGTGGAATCGCTCGAGCAGCGCCGCAGGGACGCCGAGCGCCGTGCGGATTACCTGCGGCACGTGGCGGAAGAGATCGACGCGGCGCGTCTGACGCCCGGTGAGGATCAATCGTTGGAGGACGAGTCACGGCGCCTCAATAACGTCGAGGAGTTGCGGCGGCATGCGGCCGGGGTGATTGCCGCGTTGGATGGTCCAGACGCAGCGCTCGTGCGTCTGGGGCAAGCGCGCCGCGAATTGCAAGCGCTGGCGCGTCTCGATTCCTCGTTAGGTGCGCTGCAGGAGCAGTTGGAGACGGCGGCGTATGCGGTGGATGAGCTGCGCCGTGAAATGGAGCATTATGAAACGGGTATATCCGCCGATCCTGAACGCTTGCGCGAAGTACAGGAAAGGCGCGACGTACTCTTCCGGCTGTCCCGCAAATACGGTCCGAGCATAGAGCAGGTGCTCGCGACGGCGGCAGAGGCACGCACTGAACTGTCGCTCGTGGACTCCGCGCACCATGACATCGCCGAGTTGCGCGGCCGCGAAGCGGAACTGGCGCGCGAGCTGACATCGGCCGCTGCGCAACTCACAGCCCTACGACAATCGAGCGCGCAGCGGCTGGCCCGCGCAGTCGATGCGCTGCTGCCAGGACTTGGCATGGCAGACGGAAAGTTCACGGTGGATTTCTTGCGGCGCGAAGCTATCGGCCCGGACGGCGGCGAGGACGTGATATTCCAGGTTGCGCTCAACGTTGGACACGATCCGCGCCCGCTCGCACGCGTCGCGTCGGGGGGTGAATTGTCCCGCGTTATGCTCGCCCTTACGACAATCCTCGCCCAGCTAGCCGGCGTGCCGACCCTTGTGTTCGATGAAGTCGATAGCGGTATCGGAGGGCGCGTGGCGCTGCAGGTTGGTGATACGATGCGGCGCGTCGCGGCACACCATCAGGTCGTCGCCATCACGCACCTCCCACAGATCGCCTCGCGCGCGCACAATCACGTCGTCGTCGAAAAGAGCGCCCAGCGGGGAGCGACCACCGCCGACGTACACACTGTCACCGACGAGGATCGCGTCGCCGAGCTCGCGCGCATGTTGGGTGGTGACGCGGAGCGCGATGTGAGTCGTGCGCATGCCCGGGAGCTGCTGGCTGCCGTCGAGAGGCGCCCGGCGGAACCGGCGCGCGCGCGCCGGACGCGCGCCTAACGCCTCAGGTTATTCGCTCCGAATACCTTGTGGTAGACACGGAGGGTCAGATTCACTTCCGTAGTGGCCGGAATCCCCGCGCCGCCGAGCACCCGAGCCAGGGCCAACGTCAGCTCGAGCGGAGCTGCCGACCGTCGGGCGGCGTAGGCTCCAACCGTCGAATACGAGAGAGCGATGGCCGCGCGCTGTTCCTCGATCTCGGAAAAAGCACCTAACGTGGCGGCATCGAGGGTGAGCGGTGCGCCGCTCAAGTCAGTGACATTGAAGGTCCCGGCGTAATTGTCTGCCTCGGCGCGCCGATAGCGGTAGTTGCCCGCCACGGCGAAGAAATCGTTGAGCACGAGGCGCGGACTCCATTCGGCTTCGAAATAGCTGCCCGGCTCGCGCGTCACGAGCTGCTCGCGGTACGCTGCGGGAAACGAGAAGGCGCCCGAATCGGGGATGCGAACGGTGGTCGTGTACGATTGGGGCATGCCGACCCGAACCACCGCGCTTTGCCAGAAGCGATCACCAAAAACCAGGTCCAGATAGCCGCGCGCCTCGATGTCCGCGGCGCCGTCGCCCGTTCCGACATCCGTGAAGGCGTTAGGCGCCATCGTCATGCCTGTCGCAAAGCGGTACGCCGCGCCGGCCGCCAAACGCACCTTGAGTCCTGTGCCCCTCGCAAGGCGCCGCGAGGTGGACGCGTTGAAGCTGTCGTACAACAGGACCTTCGCCCCGACCTCGATGTCTCCCAGGTGCCCATGTTCAGCACTGCCTAACGGTTGCGCGATGACCCCGAAGGCGGAGTCGCTCAAGACTGTAC
>DATFBW010000274.1:0-13818 GCA_035253645.1 Gemmatimonadaceae bacterium
GTCCGGTGCTACGGGGCGTTTCGTCCGAGATGCCAACGGGAGGATCAAAGAGCTGCGCGCTTTTGCGGGACGGGCGCGCAATGTGCTCTTCGAGCGGGTGACGGCGGATCGTTGACGCCGGCCCGTGGGCATCCGCTCGCGGGTGCCCTCAACCCTCTAGAGCGCAATGCAGAAAAAAAACTCAGGGTCGTGGTTCACGCGCTTCGCGAAAACGACCTCCGTTGCTGCGGGTAAGCCTGCGGCCTTTTTCCTGGCGTTCACGTCGGTTGTCGTGTGGCTCGTTGCGGGCCCGGTCTTCAATTACAGCGATACCTGGCAGCTCGTGATCAACACGGCCACGACGATTCTGACTTTCTTGATGGTGTTCCTGATTCAGAACACGCAGAACCGTGATGCGGAAGCGGTGCAGGTGAAGCTGGACGAGCTGCTGCGCGTCACCGAAGGGGCGCATAACGCGTTGCTGGACCTCGAAGAGTTGGAACAGCAGGATCTCGATCGGATCCGGGACATCTATACGCGGCTCGGCCGGCGCGCACGCGAAAAGCTACAGCGTGGGGCGCCTGACACCGACGTCCCGGAAGTTCCCGGCTCGCTCGACAACGCTCGTTAGGATACGTAACGCCTTTACGCGGAAAGCTGTTGTCGGCGATCCCCAACAAAAAGAGAGGCCGGCGCGGAGCGCCGGCCTCGACACGGGTTCGGAGGCTCGTGTCTATCTCATGACGAAAAAGCTGGCGACAAGCGCGCCTAACGCGATCAGGCCTGCCACAGTCGCCAGGATCATCCCGGCGGACTTGCGCAAATCGCGCCGATGTAACGGCACTGACTTGGCCGTATCAAGCGGCGGCAGCGCAGCCATGATCTTGTCCTGCAGGTGTACAGGCGTCGCCATACGGCGCCGGCGATCGGTTTCTTCGCCGATGCGTCGCCAGAATTCGACCGTGCGCGCCGCGTCGCCGCGGAGCCCGGTCGGCTCAGTCGTATCTCCATCCAGCCAACGATTGATAACTTCAGTCGTCGCGTGAGAGTTCAGCGGCACTTCACGGTCGCCTACTCCACTCGGTACGTCGGCCGGACGATTGGTGCGCTCGCGGCCAACCTCGCGTTCGCCGGCGCGGTCCATGTCGTTGTCCAGCATTATGCGTATTTCTCCTCTAATAAGGACTGGAGCGCCTCACGCGCACGATGCACACGCATCTTGAGTGCCCCGACCGTGGTGCCTAACAAGTCAGCCATCTCTTCGTACGAGCGACCCTCGACGTGCTTCATGATGAAAGCTTCACGCAGCGACGCGGGCAAACTCGCCAGCGCCCTGTCGAGATCGCCCCTGAGCTCCGTGCGATCCAGGTCTTCCTCAGGATTCGCGTAGCCCGTGGGCTGGTCGTCCTCGTCGTAACTCAGATGCGTGCGGCGGATGTTCTTGAGCCAGTCCTTGCAGCCGTTCGCCACGATCCGGAACACCCACGCATCGAAGCGCCCGCGCACCTCGGAGAGGTGCTGAAACGCTTTGATGAAAGAGAGCTGGAGGATGTCTTCCGCGACGTCGGGACTACCCGTCATCCCGAGTGCGTGACGATACAGCGGATCGCTATAACGCTGGATCAGGATGCCAAACGCGTCGCGATTCCCGGCTAGGACGCGAGCGATAACCTCTTGATCCGCTTGCGATTGGTCGATTTGGGGAGCCGTCACCGTAGTCTGCACGGCGGAAGAGTAATTGCTCTTCCGGCGCCGGGACAGACCAGGTGTCCCGGGCACCATCACACCTAGAGCGATCTGGGTCACGTTCTACGGACGAACCACTAACCCCTCGGTAACAAGCCATCTCCTCGGTGAAAGACTCCCCAGCCGTGCTTCCGGATCTCCGCCCCGTGCTCATCGAGCATCGGCGGAGGAAGACGCACCGAACCCGGAATCGCTGGGGGGACCCCCGTGAGCGGCGAGGCTTGGACACCATCGAGTGCCTCGCGCACCGATCGCACCCGGCCGCATGGCACCTGCGCTGCCTCGAGATGCACTATCCAATGGGACGCGGGACGTTCTGCGATCCGACGCGCGAGCTCGCCGGTCACGCGCGCGCGCTGAGCCACACGGCCGGCATTTGTGGCCAGCGCCGGGTCCGCGCCTAACGAGGACAGGCCCAGCGCCCCGCAGCACCGGAGCCATTGCGCGTCGTTTCCCACCCCGATCACGATGTAGCCGTCCTGGGCGCGAAAGGCCTGATAGGGCACCAGGTTCGGGTGCGCATTGCCATAACGTCCGGCGTCGCCGCCACCCACGAGTACGTTCTGGGCGACGTTCACCAGCGCGGCCACCGCGCTCCGGGAGAGCGTGATCTCGAGGAATCGTTCGCGCGCCTGAAGGGGCGCCGACGCGCGATTGCGAGCCGCCAGGGCAGCCACGACAGCCAGGGCGGCGTCCTTGCCGGCGATTACGTCCGCCAGCGCAACGCCGACCTTCATCGGTTCGCCTTCCGGCGATCCGGTGATCGCCATCCATCCACTCTCCGCCTGCACGACGAGGTCATAACCCAGGCGTGGGTTGGTCGCGCCGAAGCCGGTGAGGTTGAGCCAGATGAGACTCGGGTATTTCTCCAGGAGCGCGATGGGATCCAGCCCGGCGCGGGTCCGCGTTCCCGGCTTGAAGTTCTCCAGGACGACGTCGGCACCGGCGACGAGATCGTGTAGGGTTCTCAGATCGTCGGGGGAACCGAAATCGAGGGCGATGCCGAGTTTGTTGCGGTTGGTGCTGAGGTAGTACGCGCTCTGGCCGCGCGGGTCGAAAGGGGGTCCCCAAGCGCGTGTTTCGTCACCGGAGCCCGTCCGCTCGACCTTTATGACGTCGGCGCCGAGGTCGCCTAAGGCCATTCCGGCGAGCGGACCGGCGAGGACTCGTGAGAGGTCGAGCACTCGTACGCCTTCGAGCATTTTTGGCTCGTTGATGAGTTGATGATGTTGCATTAGTGTAGCTAAAACTGGAGCAGACGCAGCATGGTCTTTTGCCTAAAGTAGCGCAGTAACCGGCTTGCATTAGCCTAGGAAAATCATATACTTACCGCCCATTGCCACCCCGGCCGGTGCGCACCGGTGTGGCGCTGAAATGGGTTACCGAGCCCACCCCGAGCGCTCGCTGCGCCTCGCCTTAGCAAGTTCGAACTAGCCAAAATGACAACTCCACCCGGTGCGGTGCCGGCTGCGGCCGACGCCACCAAAGCCCCTGCAACTCCAGCTGCCGGCACGGTCACGCCGCCGCCACCGCGGCGTGGACCTGGTCACCGCGGACAGGACGTGCGCGATGCCGTCGCGGAAATGGCGGCGCGCGCCCACGAAATAAGTCTTGAAGCCGGCAGCAAGATGGCTTCGGCGATGAAAGACGTCATCAATGCCGCGGCCGGTCTCACCGCGTTTGCTATGGAGAGCGCGCGCGAATTGGTCCAGTACATGGTGCGGCGCGGTCAAATGACGCAGGACGAAGCGGACAAATTGATGCGCGACGTGGAGCAGGCGCACGCTACACGGCCAGACAAAGCAAAGGCCAAGGCTTCTCCCGCTCCGGCACCTGCCGCGCGAATCGATAAGCCGGTAAAGACTCCCGTAGCAAAGGCAGTAGCGGTTCCGACAGCGCCCAAAGCAAAAGCGAAGCCTGTCGCGAAAGCCCCCAAGAACAACACGGCCGCGAAGAAGAACACGAAGAAGCGCTGAGACGCTGTCGTCGGTTCGGCTGGTTATAGATCATACGTCACCGATGTTGTGGCGCGCGCGCGTCGTTTGCGCGACCGTGTCCCCGCTGTAGGTTTTCGCGCAAATGCGCCGATTTGTCGTGCGAAAGTTCTTGCTAGGCTGTTGAGATCGTGAAGTCGCTGGTCGCCCGTGCGCCAACGCGCATCGATTTCGGCGGTGGCTGGACCGACGTCCCTCCTTACAGCGAACGCGAAGGAGGACGAGTCTGCAGCGTTGCTATCGGAGCGCACGCAACTGTGCGTTTGCGTCGCGTCAACGGTGCGCGGACAACGCCTAACGTGGCGTCGGCACGCATCCCCGATCACCGGCTCGTCGAAATCGCTCTCAGTCGCAGCGGTGTGCGCGATGCGGACATCGAGCTGCGCAGCGACTTTCCGATCGGCGCTGGGCTTGGAGGTTCCTCCGCAACGGGTGTTGCGGTAGCCGGCGCGCTTGCGGCGTGGCGCGGGGAAACGCTGGATCGCGCCGCCCTCGCTGAGCGCAGCCGAGCAACAGAAGTCGATGGGCTGCAAGTCCCCGGGGGGAGACAGGATCACTATGCCGCGGCGTACGGTGGTGCGCTATCCCTCGAGTTTGGAACTTCGACACGCGTACGGCAATTGCCGCTATCAGCTGAAACGCGCAAGGCCCTCGAACGCCGCTGCATCGTCGCGTACACTGGACAATCCCGCATCAGCGGCGAAACGATCACCGCGGTGTTGGATGCCTATCGAGTGCGCGACCCTGTCGTGATCGAGTGCCTGTCCCGCATGAAGGCTCTCGCCATCCAGATGGCAGATGCCCTGAGCCGCAACGATATCGACGAGCTGGGAGCGCTCGTTGGTGAGCACTGGACGCATCAGCGCGCGCTCCATCCATCCATCCCCACACCGCTCATCGACGAGATCCTCGCCCGCGCGCGCATCGCAGGAGCGTTAGGCGGCAAAGCGCTCGGCGCGTCCGGCGGCGGTTGTGTTCTCGTGATCGCTGGCAGCAACAACGCCGACTTCGTCCGCCGCACAGTTGGTGAGATGGCGGAGCTCGTTCCCATCGTCATCGACGAAAGCGGCTTCACGTTTATGGCTGAAGAGTGAGTGCCGTGGCCCCCGGCGATGCGCGAGCGCTGCTCCGCGCGCTCGTGGCTACCGACTCGCGAAATCCAGATCTCGTACCGGGAGCGCCTGGCGAAGGGGCCGTCGCCCAATTGCTGGCGAACGTCCTCGCCTCGTGGGGGTTTCGGGTCAACGTGCAAGAGGCAGCACCCGGACGGCCTAACGTGATCGCGACCGTAGGCGGGGGGCGAGGAAAATCGCTCTTATTCAACGGTCACATCGACGTCGTCGCGGTCGATACCATGACGCACGCGCCCTTCGCTGCGGAAGAAACAGACGGCCGCTTGTATGGCCGTGGGGCGAGTGACATGAAGGCGGGCGTGGCTGCCATGTGCGCTGCTGCGCATCGCGCGATCGCGCGCGGCGTCGCGGGGACAGTGACAGTCGCCGCGGTGGTGGATGAAGAATTCAAAAGCATCGGCACGCGCGCACTGATTGCGTCTGGATTCCGCGCCGATGCCGCTATCGTGACGGAGCCGACGCAACTCGCGATCATGCCGGCGCATCGCGGGTTCACCTGGGTGCGCGTGACCTGTCGCGGCCGTGCGGCCCACGGAAGTCGTTACGACCTTGGCGTCGACGCGATCCTGCACGCCGCGCATGTCATGCGGGGGTTGGATGATTTCCAACGCAGCGAGCTCGACGCGCGCACGCACAAATTGTTAGGCCATGCGTCGCTGCACGCGGGGACGATCGCAGGTGGTTCGGGGTGGTCCACGTACCCGGAGGAATGCCGGCTGGAAATCGAGCGACGCACACTCCCCGGCGAGACCGGCGACGACGTGGTCGCCGAGATCCAGCACGTGTGCGACCGCGTTAGGCAGTCCGTCCCGGGGCTACGAGCCGATGTGGAGCATGTCTTTTCGCAGCTCCCCAGCGACGTCGCCGAGGATGCACCGATTTGTAGTGCCCTCGCCGATGCATTGAGGGGATGTGGTGAACCGGTACGCGTCGCAGGTATGAGCGCGTGGACCGATGCCGCGTTGCTCAACGCGGCCGGCATTCCGGCCATTTGCTTTGGGCCTGGGGACATGATGCTCGCGCACGCGAACGCAGAGTGGGTAGAGTTGGCCGAGGTCGACCGTGCGGCAGACGTACTCGCTCAGCTGGCGGTTCGCTGGTGCGCCACGGCGGCTTGATGCCGCGCGGTCGCTGGTCACCAGCGGAGTACAACAAGCTCGAAGCCGCGATTGCGGCAGGCGCTCGCGTATCCGTCCTGCGCCTGGGAGGTGAGCTCGTCGTGGTGCCCCGGCGTCTCGGCATGCGCGGCGGACGCGAAACGATCGAAGCGCTGCATCCGGCGACGGGAGAAGTCATCACGTTCATGCTGGATGAGATCGAGGCCCTGGAGGTTGTCGCGTGATCGCTCGCACGGAGGCACCGCTGGTTGCCGTGTACGCCGACGAATCCTGTCTCGGAAATGGCCGCGACGGCGAGAACCCTGGCGGAGCTGGCGTGTTGGTCGAGCTCCTGCATCGCACGAAGCTCGTTAGGCGCGATCTGTGGGTCTCCGAACCGGCCACGACGAACAACCGCATGGCCCTGCGGTCGGTGATCGCAGCGTTTCATGCGTTAGGCAGGAAGGGAAAGGCCCTCCGGGTCGTGTTCACAACCGATTCGCGCTACATCATCGACGGAATGCAGTCGTGGGTGCATCAATGGGACAAACGGGGATGGCGGCGGCGCGGAGGTGACATCGTGAACCTCGAGCTCTGGCATGAAGCGGTGCGTGCCGTCGGCGATCAGCTTGTCGAGTGGCGCTGGGTGCGCGGCCATGCCGGCCATCCTCAGAACGAGTACGCGAACGACCTCGCTATGCGCGCCGCCGAAACTCAGGAATCGTCGGGCGGACTCGTTGACTCCGGTTTCGACGAATGGCTTCAGCGACGTCAGCAGGCCGGTAAGCTCATCGTTCCCGAGCCGTTTCCGCTCTCGGCGGCCTTCCGCGCCGCACCGCAGTTACCGCGGCTTTAGGGGTGCGTCCTTGCTGCGGGCGCTGGCCCGCCAATTGATTGCTAAGTTTCTTGCCATGGACGACCTCGATCGCCTCTTCCGCCGCGTCGTGCATAACGTGCGCGCCGCGTATCCCGAACTGCTGACTCAGCAGTTCGAGGTATCGCAGTTGTATCAGCAAGTCGTTCCGTATCGCTTGAACAGACGCGAGCTGGCCGTTGAAACCGTCGAAGATTACGAGCTGGCTCTGATGCAGCTGCTGTCGGGAGCTCGTGGCTACCTAACGGGCGACGCCGACATGCAACGTGCACTGCAGGATGAGCTCGAATCGCTCAACCCTGACTTGTCGTCGTACCGCGGCTACGCGACGTCGCGCATCGCGATCGCCGCCGATGCCGTACGCGCGATCGACCAGCAGCCCATGCATGCCGGGGCGGCGATGGCTGCATCGACCGCATCTACCGTTGCTTCTCGGGCAACCGAGCCGATGGCCACTAGCGATGCGGCGTCGCCCGGAGCTCGCTCGCCCGCACCGAAAACCGCGCCATCAGCGGCACCGCGAACTGCTTCAAGCGCGGCGCCCAAAAGCGCGCCGGCTGCGCCGAAGACGGCGCCTGCTGCGGCGCCCAGGAGTCCGACGTTCGCTCCGGCGCACAAGAGTCCGACTTTCATTTCGGCGCCAAAGAGCGCACCCTCGTCCTCGGCCCCCATGTCCTCGAGCCCCAAGAGCGCGCCCGCGCCTGCTACCACGACCGGCCCTGCAAAGGAAACTGGTGCGGGCAGCGCACATGACGCTACATGCCGCTACTGCAGCGGGATGCTACCAGTCGGGAAGAACATCGTATTCTGCCCGCACTGCGGACATGACCTTACGGTCCAGCATTGTCCAGCATGCAACACGGAGCTCGAGATCGGCTGGCGGTTTTGCATTACCTGCGGGCGGCAAGTCAGCTAAGAGTCATTGTGGGATCGGCGTAGAACTTGAGCTGAGAGCTTTGAACCAAAGTTGTGAGTTGCCGGATTCAGCTTGAGAGCTGTCAGGCTGACAGCTGGCAGTTTACGGTCTGACAACCGAAAGCTTGGTTCCCCGCCCCTAGCTCAGTTTTCGAGCGAACCTCTGGGCTCGCCGATGTCGTAGTTTTGTCGCAATGCCTGACGAGAAACCACCTCTCCCGGCTTTAGCTGGCGAATCTCAGCCGCTCGACCGAGGCGCGCTGGAGCGTGTCCTGTCTCGCGCCGCGGAGCTGCAGGCACACACCGCCGAGCCGTCGGAAGGGATGACGGAGCAGGAGTTGATCGACCTCGGACGTGAGGTAGGGATCTCTTCCGATTTCGTCCGGCGTGCGTTGGCTGAGGAGCGCACTGGTCAGAACATTCTGCCTGAGAAGGGCGGCGCCTTAGAAGGGATGTTTGGTCCAGAGCGCGTTCACGCGTCGCGCGTAGTGCAGGGGAAGCCCGCCGTCATCCTCGCTGCGCTCGACGAGTGGATGCAGCGGCAAGAGTCCATGCAATCGCAGCGGCGCATGAGCGATCGCCTAACGTGGCAGCCGCGCCGGGATTTCCTCGGCAACTTGCAACGCGGATTCAACTTTCGGGGACGGGCATATGAGCTCGTTGCGGCGGGGGAGATCGCGGCGACGGTCGCACCAATCGACCACGATCGCACATTCGTCCGACTGGACGCCGACCTCGCGCCGTCTCGTCGGCGCAGCGTGATCGGGAGCGGGGTGGCTGCCGGCGGTGGGGCGGTTTCGGCCTCGGGCATTGTCGCCCTCGCAACGCTGTTCCCCGAAGGTTCGCTCCTCATCGGCGGACTCGTGGGCGGGGCGTGGGCAGGCTTCGGTCTCTTGATCGCGACTTCGGTAGCTCGCACACAGCGGCGCAAGGGCTCGCGCGTGCAGATAGCGCTTGAACAGATTCTCGATCGACTGGAACGCGATGAGATCAAGACGCCCGCCCCCTCGCTGCTGGATTTGCTGGTTCCGCGCTCGCGTTAGGCATTCGCCGGCGGCCGCGTGAAGGTCGCCGTCGTCGGTGGTGGTCCGGCCGGGTTGTACTTTGCGCTGCTCCTGCGGCAACGCGCAGCGCACGCTGCCGTGACGGTGCTCGAACGCAACGCCGCCGACGACACCTTCGGCTGGGGGGTCGTCTTCTCGGATCAGACCCTGGAGCACTTTCGCGCGGCAGACGAGCCAAGCTACCGCGCCATTACCGATCGGTTCATCCACTGGGATGACATCGATGTGCACATCCGCGAGCGCGTGGTTCGATCGGGGGGCCACGGATTCAGCGGTATCTCGAGGAAGACCCTGCTCAACATCCTGCAGGATCGTGCACGCGCGTTAGGCGTGCACCTGCGGTTCCGCACCCCTGTGCTTGGTCTCAGCGAGCTCGATTTGCTCGGGTTGGGCGACGCCGATCTCGTCGTCGCGGCGGACGGAGTCAACTCGGTGTTTCGCGGCAAACACGCCGCGCACTTCGAACCGGAGCTCGATGTCCGCACCAACCGCTTCGTGTGGCTTGGGACGCGGCGGCGGTTCGACGCTTTTACCTTCGCTTTTGTGCGGAACGAGCACGGCGTCTTTCAGGCACACGCGTATCGCTTCGACGACGACCTGGCGACTTTTGTTGTGGAGTGCGACGAACGTTCGTGGTGCCGCGCTGGTTTCGATCGTCTGGACGCTGACGCCACCGTCAAAGCCTGTGAGGCGCTGTTCGGGCACATCCTCGACGGACACGCGCTGATGCATAACGCGGAGCATCAACGCGCCGCACCCTGGCAACGCTTTCTCCGCGTGAGCAACAAACGTTGGCACGACGGGCGCCTCGTGCTGCTGGGCGATGCGGCACACACGGCACATTGGTCGATCGGTTCCGGAACGAAGCTCGCGATGGAAGACGCGATCGCACTCGCGCGAGAGGTTGGCTCACTTGCTGAAAACGCAGCTGCCTCGGACTTGGGCGCCGCGCTGCAGCGGTACCAGGATGAGCGGTCGACCGAGGTCCTGCGCCTGCAAAACGCGGCGCGCAATTCGATGGAGTGGTTCGAGCATGTCGAGCGGTATTGGAGCCTCGAACCGGAACAGTTTGCGTACTCTCTGCTCACGCGCAGCCAGCGAGTCAGTCATGAGAATCTGCGCATGCGCGACTCGACGTACTTGCACGGCGTCGAAGACTGGTTTGCCGATCGGGCGGGTGTGGTAGCGAAGCCGCCTCCCCCGCCCCTTTTTACGCCCTTCGTATTGCGCAGCCTAACGTTGCCGAATCGTGTGGTCGTGTCCCCAATGGACATGTACAGCGCGCGGGATGGAGTGCCTAACGACTTCCATATGGTGCACCTTGGGAGCAGGGCGCTGGGCGGGGCTGGGCTGGTCGTCACGGAGATGACGTGCGTGTCGCCCGAGGGGCGTATCTCACTGGGTTGCACCGGGATGTACGACTCGGCGCACGAGGTAGCCTGGCGACGCATCGTCGACTTCATCCACGAGTGGAGTCCCGCGAAGGTCTGCCTGCAGCTCGGGCATTCGGGACGCAAAGGCTCGACCAAGCTCGGCCTGGAAGGCACGGACATCCCACTCGACGAAGGGAACTGGGAGGTATGGGGGCCGTCAGCGCTCCCGCATCGGCCGACCATGCAGACGCCGCGCGCCATGACGAAGGACGATATGGCGAAGGTCCTGCGCGACTTCGTTTACGCCACCGAAGCGGCTGTGCGCGCCGACTTCGATATGGTCGAGTTGCATTGCGCGCATGGATATCTTCTGTCGAGCTTCATCACTCCTCTCGCCAACAAGCGCACGGACGAATATGGCGGCTCGCTCGCAAACCGGCTGCGGTTCCCGCTCGAGGTGTTCCGCGCGATGCGCAACGTTTGGCCTAACGAGAAACCTATGGCGGTGCGCATATCCGCAACGGACTGGGTGGAGGGAGGTGTGACTGGTGACGACGCCGTGGAGATCGCGCGCGCCTTCGTCGGCGCCGGTGCCGACATTATTCACGTCTCCACGGGACAGACGTCACCTGACGCTCGGCCCGTCTACGGGCGCATGTGGCAGACGCCGTTCAGCGATCGCATCCGAAACGAAATCGGATGTCCGACAATCGCCGTCGGCAACATTACAGATGCGGATCAAGTGAACTCGATCATCGCGGCGGGGCGTGCGGATCTCGTGGCGCTCGCGCGGCCGCACCTGTCGGATCCGCACTGGACGTTGCATGCAGCCGCACAACTGGGCTGGAGCGAGCAGCCGTGGCCGTGGCAGTATCGCTCAGGGAAGGACCAGCTGGAGCGCCTGATCGCGCGCGAAAAAGCACTGCAGACCACGCGGCCGGGAACCTAACGAGCGACATGGCGACTGCCCCAACCGTACCGGCATCTGCAATCACGCCAGGACACTTCGCCTGGTCTGTCGAACGCGGCGTTGCGACTGTGACGCTGAATCGGCCGGAACGGAAGAATCCCCTGACGTTCGAGTCGTACGCCGAGCTGACGGACACGTTTCGGACGTTACAGCGGGTCCCGGAAATCAAAGTCGTCATCCTAACGGGCGCGGGGGAGAACTTCTGCAGCGGTGGCGATGTGCATGAAATCATCGGCCCGCTCGTTGCCGCGCAGGAAGAGGGACGCGCGCACGAGCTGCTGGCATTCACGAAGATGACCGGCGGCCTTGTCAAAGCGATGCGCGCCTGCCCGCAGCCGATTGTCGCCGCGGTGGATGGAATCTGCGCGGGTGCTGGAGCGATCCTCGCCATGGCGAGCGATATCCGGATCGGGACCGATCGCAGCCGGGTTGCGTTCTTATTCGTTAGGGTCGGATTGAGCGGCGCGGATATGGGAGCATGCGCCATCCTGCCGCGCATCATCGGTTATGGGCGCGCGAGCGAGCTGCTCTACACGGGCCGCTTCATGCTGGCGGACGAAGCTGAACGGTGGGGGTTCTATAATAAGGTTGTAGCTCCTACCTCCCTGATGTCCGAAGCCGCGACGCTCGCACACGCGCTGGCGGACGGCCCGTCGTTCGCGCACGCGATCACCAAGTCGTCACTGCACGCCGAATGGAGCATGGCGATCGAGGATGCGCTCGATCACGAGGCCCAAGCGCAAGCCATCTGCATGGAGACGAAAGATTTCGCGCGCGCATATCGCGCATTCGTCGCGAAGGAGAATCCGAAGTTCGAGGGAAATTGATGGCGGTCCTCGCCGACCGCTCATTCCTTTCCTGGCCGTTTTTCGATGACGGCCATCGGAAACTTGCGGAAGAAGCCGACGGAGTGTGTCGGGTCCAGGCGGCAAGCTGGATTGATTTCGACGAGGACGATCAGAGCTCGGTGGACGCCGCATGCCGCCGCATCGTACAGCGTTTAGGTGAGTCCGGCCTCACACGTTACGCTTGCGGACGGTCGGACGAGAGGGGGCGCATTGATGTTCGCTCGTTATGCATCCTGCGAGAAACGTTGGCGCGTCACGCTCCCTTAGCCGACTTCGCATTCGCCATGCAGGGGCTCGGCAGCGGTCCCATTTCGTTGTACGGGAGCGCCGAGCTCAAAGAACGCTACCTCCCGCGCGTCGCCACTGGTGCGGCGATCGCTGCCTTCGCGTTGTCTGAACCCGGTGCCGGCAGCGACGTCACCGCGATGAAAACGATTGCGCATAAAGAAGGGTCCGAGTACGTACTGGACGGCGAAAAGACGTGGATCTCGAACGGCGGGATCGCCGACTTCTATGTCGTCTTCGCAAGCACGCCAGACGATGGCGAGCGTACGTTCGGTGCATTTGTCGTCGACAGCGGCACCCAAGGCCTAACGATTGCCGAGCGTATCCGGGCGATCGCGGCTCATCCGCTGGCACGCTTGCGCTTCCGGGGCTGCCGCGTCTCCGCCAGCGCGCGCGTAGGAGACCCGGGGAAAGGGCTGCGCGTAGCGTTAGGCACGCTGGACGTCTTTCGAACCACCGTCGGCGCTGCGGCCCTGGGTTTCGCGAGGCGAGCGCTGAGCGAAGGGCTGCAACATGCGCGTGGGCGGCGCCTGTTCAATCAGGAACTGGCGGATTTTCAGCTTACGCAGTCGCGACTTGCCGACATGGCACTCGAGATCGACGCCAGCGCGCTCCTCGTCTATCGCGCCGCGTGGGTACGCGACGTCGTCGCGGACCGGGTGACGCGCGAGGCCGCGATGGCGAAGTTATATGCGACGGAGGCTGCCCAGCGGATCATCGATGCGGCCGTGCAGCTGCACGGCGCATTGGGGGTCAAGCATGGCAGTATGGTAGAACAGTTGTATCGTGAGATCCGCTCTCTGCGCATCTATGAAGGGACGAGTGAAGTGCAGCGCCTGGTAATCGCGCGGCAGCTCCTGGCTGAAGGTTTGCATGATGAGGCGAAGAATGCCTAACGTCGCACCTGACGCTGCGTGGGCACCTGGCGGCGTGCGGACCGGGCATCAGGACACGTTTGGCCGCGACGCGCTTCCCCCGCAGGAGCTATGGCCTCGCCTCGATTTCACCGGGGTCCCCGAGCTGCGTTATCCGGACCGGCTCAACTGCGCTGCGGAATTGCTCGATCGAGCGGTGGAACGTGGCGCCGGTGATCGCGTGGTCATCCGCTTTCCCGGTGGAAGCTGGACATATCGCGACTTAATGCATAACGCGAACCGCATCGCGCACGTACTCGTCGAAGACCTCGGTGTCGTTCCGGGCAATCGTGTGTTGCTGCGGGGTCCGAACAACCCGATGATGGCGGCGTGTTGGTTCGCGGTGCTCAAGGCCGGTGGGGTGGTCGTTTGCACGATGCCCTTGCTCCGCACGCGGGAGCTCGTGTTCACGGCAGACAAAGCGCGCATCGCTCTCGCGCTGACCGATACGCGCCTTGCAGCCGATTGCGAAGAAGCTTTCGCGAAGCATGGCGATGGGTCGCCGCGCACGGGCGGCCGCGTCGTCCATTATGGCGCAGCGCAGGGAGGGCCTAACGGCCCGTCGCTCGAGGAGCTAATGCAGGACAAGCCGACGTCGTTCGATAATGTCGATACGGCGGCGGATG
>DATFBW010000275.1:0-6114 GCA_035253645.1 Gemmatimonadaceae bacterium
GTCTTGCGCGACACCATACCGTAAAAGCTGGCGATGGGGTTTGCGTCTTCCACCGGCACGTCTGTGCCGTTCATGATGACAGTCCCGAGGTCCCACAGCGTCCGGAACACGTAGGATTCGTTAGGCGTGCGCACGGGTCCCAGCTTCGGCGGAATCCAGGGAGCGTCCGATACGGCGTGAATGCCCTGCATCGATGCGATCACGCCCAACTCTTTGAAGCGGGGAAAATCCGCGGGGTGAATGTGCTGTGCGTGCTCGACCCGCCAGCGCAGGTCCTTCTTGTCCGGGTTTGCGCGGAATGCCCGCTCGTAGATGTTGAGCACCTCGAAGTTGGCGCGGTCGCCGATCGCATGCGTGTTGACCTGGTAACCGTACTTGATGGCGAGATCGGCGGTGCTGTCGATATCGGAGGGCCGCTCGAGTACAAGGCCCGTACTCCGCGGCAGATCGGCATACGGCTCGAAGAGCCACGCGCCGTGCGAACCTAACGCGCCGTCGATCTGACGCTTGATCGACCGGACGGTGAGCATGTTGTTCCCGTAGCCGATCATGCGATACCGCGGCAGAAGACTGTCCATGCGGGCGTAAGGCTCACGCCTAACCATCACGTAGAGCCGCAGCGGCAGCTTGCCTTCATCCGCAAGCTTCTTGAAGAAATCGATGGTTTGGAAATTCGAGCCGGCATCGTGGAAGGAAGTGACGCCCTTCGATAGCGCGTCATTTCCAGCGAGCTCGACGACGCGGCGATTGTAGGACTCCGCCTCCTCCGCCGGACGCCCAGCTTCGCTGCGGGCGCGCGCCGCGCTAACCAAACGTTGCGCCGTCTCACGCATCAGCCCCGTAGCATTGCCCTGCGCGTCGCGCACGATCTCGCCGCCCGCGGGATTTGGCGTGTTACTCGTTATGCCTGCGATCTCCATCGCCTTGGCGTTCACGAAAGAAGCGTGTCCGCTCGCGTGCGTGAGATAAACGGGATTGTTAGGCGACGCGGCGCTCAGAGCGGAATGAACAGGGTTACCTTCCACAGACGGGGTCGGGGCTTTGTCCCATTTCTCCTGGTGCCAGCCGCGCCCGAGGATCCAGTCGCCAGGCTTGGCCTTCGCGGCGGCGTCACGTACCATCGCAACGATCTCGTCCCAGTTTTTTACTTGGGTGAGATCGAGCATGAGCTTGGAGGCACCGAGACCGGTGAAGTGACCGTGACCTTCGATGAATCCCGGGACTGTCAGCTTCCCCTGAAGGTCGATGATCTGCGTCGACGGCCCCACCAGACGCCGAATCTCGTCGTTCGTTCCGACGGCGATGATACGATCGCCTGCGATCGCGACGGCTTGGGCTTCTGGGCGTGTCGAGTCGACGGTGACGATGCGCCCGTTGGTGAGCACGAGTGTAGTGGTGCGTGTCTGCGCGCCGATGGGGAGAGCCATCCCCGTTGCGAGAACGGTCACAACTAGAGTTCGCATTGTCCTGGTTCGCATGGAGATACGAAGTTACTGCCACGGCCGATGGTCGGGAGGTAGTGACTCATGTCGTGAGCCGCAGGTGGAATGACTTCGGCCGAGTGAAGGTCTCGATGCCGAGCTGTGAGAGCGTGCAGCCACGTCCCGAGTCTTTTACCCCCGTCCACGCCAGAGCCGGATCGAGATAGTCGCACCGGTTCATGAACCACGTCCCGGTCTGGATCCGCTGGCCGATGCCTAACGCGGCGTCGGCATCCGTCGTCCATACCGAGGACGTGAGACCATACCGACTATCGTTGATGAGTCGGATGGCCTGGTCGTCCCCGGACACCGGCATGACCGTCATCACGGGGCCGAACGTCTCCTCGCGCATGACGCGCATATCGTGGCTCACGTTCGTGAGAATGCGCGGCGCCATGTACGCGGTGCCTTTCTTATCCGCCGGAAAGCGCGCCGGGTCGACGAGCGACTTCGCCCCCGACCGGATCGCCTCCTCCACCTGACCGCGCACAGATTGGGCGGCGTCGGCTCGTACCATAGGTCCGATGGTCGTCGCCACATTGCGCGGATCGCCTAACAAGTAGCCACTGGTTAGCGCGACCGCCGCCTCCACAAAATGGTCGTATATCCCTCGATCGACATACACGCGCTGAACGGAGCAGCACGACTGGCCGGCGTTGAAAAACGCGCCATCGACGATGTTCTCGACGGCGTGGTCCAGTGCGACGTCAGCGCGCACATAGGCGGCGTCCTTGCCGCCCAGCTCCAGCCCCGTTCCGATGAAACGGCGCGAGGCTGCATTCTGCACCGCACGGCCTCCTGCCACGGAGCCCGTAAACGCGACAAACGCGACGCGCTCGTCCGCGATCAGCTGCGCCACCTGATCGTGATCGATATGCAGATATTGAAAGACACCGTTAGGCAGGCCAGCGGCGGCGAACGCTTCCGCGTAGCGCTCTGCGACAAGCGGTGTCTGCAGCGACATCTTTAAGATGACCGCGTTCCCGGCCAGCAGGGCGGGGACGACCGCGTTCACCGACGTCAACCAAGGGTAGTTCCACGGCGCCAATACGAGCACGACGCCTAACGGCTCGCGCCGGATGAAGCGATGGAAGTTCTGGCTCCGCTCCACCTCGATGTCGGCGAGTGCCGAGGCGGCGATCTCCGCCATGTATTTGCCACGCTCCTGAAAGCCACGCCTTAGCTCGAACGGAGAGTGGGCGATGGGGCGCCCCATCTGAGACGTGAGCTCCGCGCCCAGCTCGTCCGCGCGCGCGACACACCACTCGACGGCGCGCGTGCAGATGGCTACCCGCTCCGCGACGGGCACTTCGGACCACCGACGCTGCGCCTCCACCGCGCGCACAACCGTCGCCTCGATTTCGGCGTCAGACGCGAGCGGACGCTCGACGACGACCGACCCGTCGATCGGTGTCACCGTTTGCAAGACCCGATGAGCCACGAACTCGATCATTCGGGGGTTACGTATGCGGCGGTAATTCCGCCATCCACGAGGAGCTCGGCGCCAGTCATATATGATGAGTCGTCCGACGCGAGAAACAGCGCGGCCTTCGCGATCTCGGATGCTTCGCCGAACCGTCCCATCGGGATGTGCACGAGACGGCGATTCTTCTTGGCGTCAGTATCGAGAAAGCTCATCAGGAGCGGCGTCTTGAGCGGCCCTGGACACAGAGCATTCACGCGGATGTTCTCCCGCGCATGAATGACTGCCAGCTCGCGCGTCATTGAGAGCACCGCACCCTTGCTAGCGGTGTACGCGACCTGCGCAGTGGCGGCGCCGAGTTTCGCGACGAACGACGCCGTGTTGATGATCGACCCGCCTCCGGCGCGGCGCAGCGCCGGAATGCCGAACTTGCAGCCGAGGAAGACGCCGCGCGCGTTGACGCGCATCGTTAGGTCCCACGTCTCCTCGCTCGTCTGGGTCGCGTCGTCGTCGGACGCGTGCATGATGCCGGCGTTGTTGAACACCACGTTCAAGCGGCCGTACTCCCGCTCGGCGTTCGCGATCATCGCCTCGCTGTCGTTACCTAACGAGACATCGGCATGTATGTACGACGCGCGGCCCCCCTGGCTCGTGATCTGCTCTACGGTGTGGCGTCCGGCATCGTCGACCACGTCGACGACGACGACCGCCGCCCCTTCGCGCGCGAACAGCAGCGAGGCTTCGCGTCCGATGCCGCTACCGCCGCCGGTGATCAGCGCCACTTTGTCTTTCAGTCTCACGAGTCAGATCCGCTCGAAGTACCGTTGGATTTCCCAGTCGGTGACGGCCATGTCGTACGCTCGCTGCTCCGACCGGAAGAAGTGAAGGTAGTGTTCGACCACGTCATTGCCGAATGCGCGTTTCGCGAACTCGCTTCGTGCAAATAAATCGATGGCTTCGGCGAGCGTGTACGGCACGCGGGGCAACTCCTGAGCGGCGTAGATGTCGCCACTGAAGTGTTCCGGCGGCTCGGTGCGATTGACAATGCCATCCAGCCCGGACGCGAGCGCCGCCGCAAACGCCAGATACGGATTGCAGTCCGCGCCAGGGAGACGGCATTCGATGCGGAGACCTTCACCCTCGCCGACGATCCTGAATCCGGCCGTGCGGTTGTCGCGACTCCAGGCGAGACGTGTTGGCGCCCACGAGGCGTCGACGTACCGCTTGTAGGAGTTGACGTTAGGCGCATAGAACACCATGACGTCGGGGACGTGCGCGATCCATCCACCTAGAAAAAAGCGGAACTCGTCGGAGCATTTGATCGGGCCGAAGCTCTTATCGCCTACGAACGCATTGCGATTCTTCCGCCACAGGCTGAAGTGGATGTGGCAACTCGAACCTGCCTGGTTAGGCGCGATCTTGGCCATGAAGGTGACGCTCACCCCCATGGAGTCGGCGAGCTCTTTCAGACACTGCTTGAAGACGACATGCCGGTCGGCCATGGTGAGCGTATCAGCGTAGCGGATGTTCACCTCGTGCTGCCCGCGTCCCCATTCGCCTTTCGTGTTCTCGACAGGGATGCCGGATTCCTTGAGGTGGTGGCGCACCGCGCCGTGAAAATCCTCGGTGCGCGCGCCCTGCATCAAGTGATAGTCCTCGAGATACCACCCCGCCGGCGTTAGGTCACGAAGCCCGCCCTTGGATACGGCCGCGTAGCTCGTGCGGAAGAGATAGTGCTCCAGCTCGGACGCGGCGAATGTGTGGAAGCCAAGGTCACGCGCGGCATCCGTTTGCTTTCGCAGAATCGAACGCGGAGCCACTCCGATGAGCTTGTGCGTCTCCGTGTCATGTACGTCGCACAACACGAGCGCCGAGCGCGGGAGCCACGTCGCGACACGGAGCGTGGACATGTCCGGGACGAGATGGAAGTCGCCGTAACCAAGCTCCCAGTTCGCGAAGCGATAGCCGCGCACGGGATCCATCTCCATGTCGGTCGTGAGGAGGTAATCACAACCATGGGCGCCATCTTTGGCGATGCTTTCGACGAACATCTCGGCGTCGAAGCGCTTGCCCATGAGGCGCCCGTAGTGGTCGGTGAATCCGACAACGACGGTGTCGATCTCGTTGTTAGGAATCCGCTTGCGTAGTTGGTCCAGCGTTAGCATGCCGCGAACGTCGACGCCTGCGCCGGCCATGTAGAGGTCTCTCCTTTAGCGTTTGCGCCCGAAGCGAGGGCAAGGATCTGGCCGCCGCCAATTCCTTCCGCTTCGCGCCCTGCCTAACGAGTCAGGTCCGGATGAATCTTCAGCCGGACCGCTAGCTGATGTGAGCGCCTCAAGGCTCGCAGGGCCACGACCGTTCGGACGACCTCATCGAAATGATAATGGCAGACTATCTGCGTGCTTGGACGGAACTCAGCGAAATCCGCATCCATAGAAAAAGGAGCATGAGTCATGGCCAGTAAACAAGCGACCGCAGCCGCCGCGAAGATTGTTCCACACCTCTGGTTCGACGACAACGCCGTAGAAGCGGCGAAGTTTTACGGTTCTGTCTTTCCAGAATCGCACGTCGACAGCGTGACTCCCCTTCCGGCTGATTCGCCGAGTGGCCCGGTTGGCTCCGTGGATATTGTCGAGTTCGAGCTCTTCCGCCAGCCGTTCATGGCGATCAACGCCGGTCCGCTCTTTCAGTTCAATCCATCCATTTCCTTCATGGTCAACTTTGATCCGCTGTTCTTCGGGCCGCCGGCATCGCGCGAGAAAGAAGCCCGAAAGAAGATCGATGAGGTCTGGGAAAAGTTGTCTGCGGACGGAAAGGCGCTGATGCCTATCGGCAAGTACCCGTTCAGCGAGCGTTACGGTTGGGTCCAGGACAAATATGGCCTCTCATGGCAACTCATTCTCACCAAACCCGAGGGCGGCGATCCACGGCCACCAGTCGTGCCTTCCCTGATGTTCACGGAGGAAAACTCCGGCAAGGCTGCAGAGGCAGTCGACTTCTATCTCTCCGTATTCAGGAATTCCAAGCGCGGTGTGCTGTTCCGCTACGGACCCAACCAGCCGCCTGACAAGGAAGGAACTGTGATGTTCTCGGACTTCATGCTGGAGAATCAGTGGTTCGCGGCGATGGACAGCGCGCAGCCGCATGGCTTCGTCTTTAACGAGGCCATCTCCCTAATGGTCAACTGCGAGGACCAGAATGACATCGATT
>DATFBW010000276.1:0-13796 GCA_035253645.1 Gemmatimonadaceae bacterium
GCGGTCTTTGGCCGAGCGTTCCCGCTGCTCGGCCAACTCGCGCACCGTTCGTTTGACGTCTCGAGGGACGAGGTCGAACACGAACGCAGCGATCCCGAGAATGACCAGGACGAAGGCAATGCGGAGCGTGGTGGACATACAGTCTCCCGGGTGATCCTCTACCCAGGACGACCGACCCCCCTCGTCCGTATCGGTCTGCTAGTGAGCCGCTAGAATCCCGTCAGCCACTGCCTAACGCGATAGATCTCCTCGCTCATCGCACGATGGGCGCTGAAGTCGCGTTCCAGGGCGGCCAGCAACTCTTCGGCATCGATCTCGTAGTCGTCGCCCTCCGTATTCCAGCTCCGACTCGTCCACTCGCGCACACGCACCTGCCCGCTCTCCGGGCGCCCGATAAGCAGCAGGCGTTCCGGTTCTCCGTGGCCAGCCGCGACGCGCAAGGTGAGAAACTCACTCGTTACATCGTGATGTTCGACTTCGCTCGGCGCGCGGTGCGCGTGCCCGTGCGCGGTATGATCGTGATGCCGGCGCAGATGCTGACGTGCGAGTGTTGGCGAGATCATAGGAGTACTCTCCGATCGATGACCATCGCCACGAACAGAAGCGCGAGATACAGCAGAGAAAACTTGTACAGCTTCCACGCAGCCTCGCTCCACTCCTGCGCGTGGCGCACGCGCCAGACACCATGCAGCAGAAGCGCGTCGAGCGCTAGGGTACTTGCGAAGTACACCCAACCGAATGCAGCGAGCGCGACAGGAAGCAGAGTGAGCGCGACCAGGATGCATGTATACCATAACATTTCGTCTTTCGTCTCCCGCTCGCCCCACACGTTAGGCGCCATAGGCACACCGGCGCGCGCGTAATCGCGTTGCTTGAGCAGCGCGAGCGCCCAGAAGTGCGGGGGCGTCCAATAGAAGACGATGAGAAAGAGGTACCAGGCCGTGAGATCGAGCGAACCGGTAACGGCCGCCCAACCAACCAGAGGCGGTATGGCACCCGCCGCACCGCCGATGACGATGTTTTGGGGCGTCGATCGTTTGAGAAGCCGAGTGTAGACGAACACGTACGAGTAGAAGCCTGCCAGCGCCAACGCCGCCGTGAGAACGTTTACGAACGCCGCGAGCAGCCACGTGGCCGCCGCCGCCAGGGCGACGCCGAACGCCAGGACCGCAGCCGGAGCGAGTCGTCCACCTGGAATGGGGCGCAGACGCGTGCGCGTCATGGTCTCATCGATGTCACGGTCGAGGTACATGTTGACCGCGTTGGCGCCGCCGGCCATCAAATAACCGCCTAACGCCACAAGGAGAACTGTGCGCCAGCCCGGTGACCCCGCGACATACATCGGGGCGATTGTCGTAACGAGAAGGAGTGAAATGATCCGCGGCTTCGTGAGGGAGACGAAATCGCGCAGGGTCGTGTTGGACGTCGCCCGGGCCACGCTCGCGTGTGTCATCCCTGAGCCTCGGCGACAGATATTGCGGCTACGCGTGAGGTCTGGCGCGCCGGCGCGTAGCGGCGCGCGGTCAGGAGAAACCCGACGGCGAAGACCCAGATGAGGGTTCCGACAGCTTCGTGCAGGGATCGCAGCACGAGCGGGAGGTTGAGCGTTACGAGAAAGGCTGCCAGGACGACCTGCGCCAACACACCAGCCAGCGTTAGGCGCGCCAGCGGAACAACGGCGGACTCTCCACGTCGCGTAACCGCAATTGCGAGTGCCGCGGTATGAAACAGCAGAAGGAAGGCGATCAGGCGGTGAACGTACTGCACGTGCTGCACAGGCGCGGTTGGTAGGAGTGAACCGCTACAGAGCGGGAAGCCCACACAGGCCGTGTTCGCGCCGGGGAGGTGGGCGGTAAGCGCTCCGAAGACGAGCGCGAGAAATACAAGCCCCGCGGCGGCCGTCGCCCCGCGAACCGTGCGCGGCGACACGTTAGGCAGCTTTGCGGCAGCCGGGCGGCTGCGTTCAAGCGCCACGAGCAGCACCGCCAGGAGCGACATCGCGATGGCCAGGTGTGTGACGATCACTGCCTTGTTCGCCAGTTCGTATTTCACGGTTGCCGCGCCAAACAGAGCGGCGGCGATGACGAGGCCGGCGGCCAGCATCGTGGGGCGCAAGACGCCCCCGGGACCCGAGAAACCCTGCCGGCGGCGCCTAACGAACGCGAAGGCGGCGAGCACGACGATCGCGAGCGTCAACGCTGCGGCGATGTACCGATGCGTCACCTCGATGATGAGGTCCGGGCGTTCCAGCGGCGGTATCCAGTATCCCGCGCACTGCGGCCAGTGGTCTCCGCAACCCATCCCGGACCCGGTGATGCGAACGATCGCTCCAAAGACGATCTGGCCAAAGGCCAGCACGAGCGTGAGCCACGCAAGGCGGCGAAACGTCGTCACGATGCGTGCCCGGCGTGAGGGTCGGCCTGCGCGTTGTTAGGCACCGAGCTTTGCGCGCGCCATGTGACGACAAGCGTCAGCGCGAGCACAAGCGCCGGAAGCGCGATCCACAAGAATTCGCGTGCGCGCGGATTGGGCGTAGTGCGAGAGGCCGGTGTGCGGCCCAGCCACCACGCCCGAACGATCATGAGCTCGCCGAAGACGAGCAGCGCGGTGCAGGACCAAAAGACAAGAGACCTCATGGCTGAGAGAATGTAGCGGGGAGGTGCGAGATACGAGGCGCGAGATGCGAGATCAGATACGAGGGCTAGTGCCTCGCAGCGTCCGTCGCACCTCGTACCTCGCATCTCGCATCTGTCAGCAGTACCATACGCCCCCATGCCAAACCCACCAACACGCGACCCTGGCGCACTCCCACGCCGGATTGGCTTTTGGAGCGCAGTTGCCATCGTCATTGGGTCGACAATCGGGTCTGGGATCTTCCGGACCCCGGCAGGTGTTGCGGACCGCATCCCTGGGCCGCTCCCGCTCATCGCGGTCTGGATCGTGGCGGGCATCTTTGCGCTGTGCGGCGCACTCACGCTCGCGGAAGTCGCGAGCATCCTCCCGCGGACCGGTGGGTTCTACGCGTTCCTGCGTGACGGATGGTCGCGGCTCCTCGGGTTCCTCTTCGGCTGGTCGCAGCTCGTGATGGTGCGCGCATTCGCGTTAGGTGCGATCGCGATCACATTTTCGGAGTATCTGCTGCGCGTCTTGGGCTTCGACCCCACCGTGCCACCGTATGACCGCACCGCGCACTATATCGCGGCGATCGCGATCGTCGTGACCGCTACCTTCAACATCATAGGTGTGCGGTGGGGGTCGCTCGTGACGAACCTAACGACGATCGGCAAGTTTGCCGGCCTTTCGTTCGTGATTGTCATCGCCCTGCTGATGGGGCTCCCGCAAACAGGCGGAAACTTCACGCCGGCGACACCACCGGGGAGCTTCGCGCTTGGCGCGTTCGGGCTGGCGCTCGTCTCCGTGCTGTGGGCGTACGACGGTTGGGGGGATTTGAGCTACGTCGCCGGCGAAGTGCAGGAGCCGCAACGCAACCTTCCGCGCGCGCTCATCGGTGGCACGATCGCCGTCATGGTGATCTACGTGCTGGCGAACCTCGCATATCTCGCCGTGCTCCCCGTGGAACAGATCCGCGTTTCCAAGCTCGTCGCGGCGGACGTCGCGCAGGCTGTCATCGGACGTCCGGGTGCAGTGATCGTTTCCGCCACGGTCATGGTCTCGACGTTCGGAACGCTGAGCGCCGTTTTGCTGACCACACCGCGTATCCTCTTTGCGATGGCCGATGACGGATTGTTGTTCCGGCCCATCGCCGCTGTGCATCCGCGGTACGAAACGCCGTTCATGGCGATCGGCCTGGTTGCGACGTTAGGCGCTATTTTCGTGCTGTTCTTCCCATTCGAGCAGCTGGCGGACTTCTTCGTGACGGCGATGATTCCGTTCTATGCTCTGGGCGTAGCGGCGGTGTTCCGCCTCCGGCGCCGCGGTGCCGTGTCGCCCTACCGCACCCCCGGCTATCCGATCGTTCCGCTGCTGTTCATCGCGTCCGTAGTGTACCTCATGATCAATGGCCTCATCGCGCCGGAGGCTCGGCGCAACACGGCCATCATCTTCGGTGTGATCCTTTTGGGAGTCCCTGTTTATTACCTCATCGAGCGACGGCGGCGGCCACCGGCGGCCGTGGCGTGACGATGGCGTCTTTGGCCCGTCAGCTTGGAAACGAAAGCTGTGAGCTCCCGGCTATCGGTTGAAGAGCTTCGAGCTCCAAAATGCAAGGGCCCGTGAGGAGTACTCACGGGCCCATCGTTCGTTAGGCAGTATCGTTAGAACGAATAGCGCAGCGTCAACAGCATCCGATAGAAGTTCGCCTCGGAACTGGCACGCTTGATGAATGCCCCGGCCGACGTCGCCGTCGGATCGGTGTTTGTGCGCAGACGCGAATCGAACTCGAAGCCGTTCACCGACTGCGTGAGCGATCCGACCGTACGTGCGCGGAGGATGAGCGCCTGCTGTTGCGGGAAGTTCTGACTCAGCGTCGGCAGCGACCACTGGCCCCAATCCTTGTTCAGGAAGTTGAGGAAGTTCAGGATGTCGAGCTGCACGGCCAGGCGCTGTCCACGCACTGCCGGCAGCGATTGCCGGATCGAGAAGTCCATCCGGTTCTGCCAGGGTCCGCGGCAGCTGTTGCGCTTCATGATCTGACCGCGCTGCTCGTCGAGGCACGAGTTCTCGCTCACGAAGTTATCGAAGTCCTGTGCCATTGCCGCGTTAGGCACGAACACGCCGCCCACGAGCGTACCGAACGCGATGTTGGGATCGGTCGGGCCTGTCGGGATATAGATCGGATCGTTGCCGTTGAACCCGTCGCCGTTGAGGTCACCGTTCGCGGTGTAGGTGAGCACCGAGCCCGAGGTCCCCTCGTAATACAGCGACAGGTTGGTTGTCCAACTCTTCCATGGCAACGTGTAGTTCCCCGAGGCGACGACACGGTGCGGGCGGTCGAAGTACGAGTCGGCGAGCGGCGGATCCGTGATCGATTCGAACGGCTGCATGCCGTTACGCCAGTTCGAGATCGCCCGGTCAGACGTTAGGCTCTGCACGTCCTTCGACTCGAGGTACGTGTACGACGTCATGAGATCGAGGTCCCCGCCAAAGCTCTTGCGGAGCTGACCCGACACGGACCAGTTGTAGTCCTTCGACTGGTTCGTTACCTCGATCACGCCTTCGCTGAACGCGACAGCCGGCCGACCGATCGTGGTGACCACGCGGCGCGCACCGGGCGTGACGCTCATGGAGTCGGCCCAGTACAGCCAGCGGCCGGTGCGATCCGTGATCGGCCCACCTGTGCTGCGCTGCAACGGATCGCGGATATTCCGATCGACAACCAGCACGCCATTGATCGCCTTACGATAGAGACCTTCGAACGTGAAGATCGTCCCCCACGGCAGCTGTCTGTCGAAGCCTAACGAGCCCGTGAAGTTCTGTGGATACTTGAAGTTTGGATCCGTAATGTTGATGCCGGCCGTCCCGGCCTGCCCCGGCAGTGGCGCCGGCTGGCCGGCGCACGACCGCGGCAGCTGGTCCACATCGGTCGTGAATGCCGGAACCTGTCCCGTGCCCGAGCACAAAAGACGCACGAGACCGAGCCCGGTGTTCGCGTACGCGTTGCCGATCATGATGAGCGGCGGTGGTCCGGTGAAGATTCCGACCACCGCGCGTATCTGATTCTTGCGATCCCCCGTCGGATCGAAGTTGAGACCGATGCGTGGCGACCAGAGGATTTGCGTTTCCGGCTTCACGTCCGTGCGCACGTCGGTGATGCCTGCCGCGGTGAACCGCGCCGCGATGGTGTCGTTTGCTACCGGTGCATCGCCGAACTGCGGAACGTCGACGCGCAGCCCATATGTCAGCGACAGCCTGTCCGTCAGGTTCCACTGATCCTGCGCATAGACACTGTACTGCCCAACATTGAACTCGGCTGCGATCGGTCCGCCGTTGCTGTACGCGAACGCGTAGTTCAGCGGCGTATTGTTTCGGAGCGCGGCGATCGTCGCGAATTTGTAGGCGCCGAACGCTTGCTGAGCAAAGTTGTTGAAGATGTCGGTGTTCTCGTAGCGCGCACCGAACGTGAACGTGTGCTCGTTCCATGGGAACGTGAAGTTGTTTTGTAGCTCGAGGATCTTCTGATCCAACAAGTTCCCAGGCGAGAACTGCTCGGTGCCGACCGTGATCGACGCAGTCGGGCTGGTTTGCTGTGCGGGCGGTGCACCAAGGGGCACGACGCCGATCGAAATCTCAGGAGCGACAACAGGCACAATTCGCTCATCCTTCACTGTGTTGTAGCCGAGGATGAACTCATTCGACTTGCCTCCGCTGAAGTAGCTATAGAGCTGAACGACAGAAGAGTTGTTCGTGTTTTTCGTGGTGAAAGCGTTCGACGAGAGTCTGAATCCGGAGCTTTGCACACCCACTGCTGTGTTGAACGACGTTGCGTTACGAGAGAAGGCGTCCGATTCAGCAGTGTTCATCAGCTGGCGCAACACAAGTCGATGATTCTCGCTGAGCTGGTAGTCGAGTCGCGCAAAGAGGTTCGTTAGCGGATTCTCGTTGTTGACGCGACCGGACGATCCCACATCAAATCGGCTGGCCAGTGCCTGGCGTACCGCTTCGATGGAGTCGCTGGCGACAATGCCGGCTTCGTTCGATGTCTGCCCCACGAAAGGTCCGCTCGCCGGTTGGGAACGCTGCTGAAACTCCGGTGCGATGAAGAAGTGCAGTTTGTTCTTGATGATCGGGCCACCGAACGTGAATCCGAATTGCTGAACTTCGAGCTCGGAGTTTCTGATTACCGGCTCGTTCGCACCAAACTTGGAGTCGCGATAGGCGAAGAACGCACTGCCACTGAAGTCGTTCGTGCCGCTCTTCGTCACGGCGTTGAGCAACATCCCCGAGAAGTTGCCGTGCCGCACGTCCGAGGGGCTCAGAAGAACCTGCATCTCTTTAACTGCATCAATAGAGATGAGTCGTCCGCCCGTGGCGCCGCCCGGCGTACCACCGGATGATCCGAGGCCGAAGCGATCGTTCTGACTGGCGCCGTCGATCGTGAAGTTATTGAAACGGTTGTAGGTGCCACCGGCGCTCGGCCCACCATCGAG
The DNA here is from genome assembly GCA_035253645.1 of Gemmatimonadaceae bacterium. Classification (GTDB taxonomy): domain Bacteria; phylum Gemmatimonadota; class Gemmatimonadetes; order Gemmatimonadales; family Gemmatimonadaceae; genus DASYRX01. Next base: position 7,107 of record DATFBW010000276.1, read on the forward strand.
CGGTCGCACGACCTGCGGTGAGATTTTGACGAAGTCGACGATGTCGCGACTCAGCGTTGGAATGCGCTGCAGCATCGAGTCGCTGAGCGTCGTCTCCACGCCCTGGCGGCTGGATGAGAAATCGCTGGTTGTTGCGACGACTGTGACGCCGGCGATTTGCGCAGCCTGCTGCCCCAGCCTGAAATCGACCTGCGTCGTTTGCGAAAGTGAGACGATGACGTTGTCACGCGTTTGCGGCTGAAACCCGATGCGCCGCGCAGTAACGCTGTAAGGGCCTCCGGCTTCGAGCGCAGGGATGAGGTAGCGACCGTTGTCGCGGCTAAGCCCGCCGACGGTGTAGCCCGTTTGCCGCTGAACGATCTGAATCTGCACCTGGCCGAGGGGGTTTCCCGCAGAGTCGGTCACGAGGCCACCGATGGCCCCCGTGGTCACTCCCTGGCCCGCAACGCTACTGAGTGGAACCGCACCGAGTAGGGCGATGGCGCTGAAAACCGCCAATCGACGCTTCAGTGTCATGGATAAGTCCTGTGAGAAGAAGATGAGGCTCGTTCAGCCAGGGAGCCCTGAGCGTGCAGATCCGGAGCGGAGCGAGCACGACAAGCAAAAACTGATAGCGCGGAAAAGCTATGGCGCCGTTAGTTCTTGGGTCAAGCAATACCTGTAACTGAGCGGCCACGATGTGGCCCAGCTCGGAGCTCGGAGCACTGAGCTCGGAGCGCCCCGCAGGACTCAAAAACGAGACTGCCTAACTACTCCGCACGCATCGCGACCGTCGGATCCACGCCTAACGCGCGGCGGGCCGGGAGGTAGCTGGCGAGGAGCGCGATCGCCACGAGCGCGAGCGGGACGACCAGAAATGTGATCGGGTCCGTTGCGCTCACGCCGTACAGTTGGGACGCGATCAGCCGCGCGAAGCCATATGCGGCGATGCATCCAATCGCCGCGCCGATCACAACGAGGCGGCCGGTACTTCCGAGCACACTGCCGAGCACGTGACGCGGCCGCGCGCCTAACGCCATCCGCACGCCGATCTCGCGCGTCCGTTGAGCCACGAGGTACGACGTGACACCGAACATACCGAGGCCGGCGAGCAGCGCGGCGAACAGGCCCAGGACGCCCATCAACGTGGCACCGAGCTTTGCCGGGATCAGCATGATGCGCTGATTTTCCGCGGTCGGTCGCACAGACGGCGGCGCGATCACCGGATCGAGCGAACGGACGGCGTCACCGAGCGTGCGTCCCAGTGCGTTCAGGTCGGTGCCTTCGGCGGCGCGCACCTGGATGACGGCATCGTCGTGAAAGCTCTGCAGAGAAGGGAAATACACGAAGTTGGTGGGCTCCTCGCTGAGCGATGCGAACTTCACGTCACGCGCGACCCCCACGACTTCCCGCCACGGACCGTCAGGACCGTTCACGCTGATGCGTTTGCCCAACGCACTCTCGTTAGGCCATACCCGAGCGGCCATTGCCGCACTGATCACGACGACGTCCGGAGCGCCCGATCGGTCCGTGGACGCGAACTCCCGGCCGCTCACGAGCGGGATCTGCATGGTCGCGAAATAGCCGGGACCGACGTCGTTTATGTACACGAACTGCTCATCCGACATTGGCGCATCGGCCGGCCGCGTGTCTCCCTCACGCCGGTATACCGTCTGACTGTTTCCCCCCGTGAGCGGCGTTAGGCGCGCCACCGCCGCGCTGGTGACGCCGGGGACGTTGCGCAGCCGCTCGACGGCGCGTTCGTAAAACGCCGTCCCCGCTTCGTCGCTGTAGCGCCCCTGCCCGAGCTCCAGCCGCACGTCCAGCAAGTTGGCGGTCGGGAACCCGGGGTCGATCACACGCGCCTGCGCCAAACTGCGCGTGAAGAGCATGGCGCCGACAAGCAGGACGCTTCCCAGCGCGATCTGCACCATGAGCAACGCACTGCGCAGACGTACGCCGCGCGGACTGGCCCAGCGCGAGTCGTCCCGCACGGCGTCGGCGGCCTGCCTAACGCTGACGAGGGCAGGAGCGAGCGCGAACAAAACGACGGTGACCACGGCGGCGGCGGCAGCATATAAGAGCACGCGGCCATCGACCCCGAACTCGAAACCGATCGGCAGGTCGGCCGGCACGATGCCGGAGAGCAGGCCAGTCACCGATGTCGTGAGTAACAGCGCAACCGCAGTCCCCGCCAGGGCGAGCACGCTTCCCTCGGTCAGCAGCTGCTGGATCAGGCGCCGCCGGCGCGCGCCTAACGCGAGCCTGATGCCGATCTCGCGCCTGCGCCGGGCGCTGCGCCCGAGCAGCAGGTTGCCGATATTGGCGCAGGCGATGATGAGCACGAGTGCGGCGACGACCTGCGCGAACACCGCGGCCATGCCGACGAAGCCGCGTCCCTCTTCGGTAATGCCGCGTGCGGGAAGAACACGGATCACGGCATTATCGGGGCGACGGTTGCCCTCGCGCGCCTGAATCTGCGCCAGGCGCATAACGTCGGCGTTGGCCATTTCCAGCGTTACGCCCGCTTTGCGCCGTGCGGTGATGTATAGGCCGCCGCCCAGACTATCGGGGGGCATCCGCAACAGCTGGCGTGTGTCACCGAGCGGGACGAAAACATCCGGGCGCCAGCCACCCTGCGCGCCGTTGAAGCCGGCGGGCGCAACGCCGATAACGCGGAAGGGGCTTCCATTGAGGCTTACGGTGCGGCCAATAATGGCGGAATCGCTGCCGAGACGGACGCTCCAGAAACGATGTCCGAGCACGACTTCACTCTCGGTACTCGGCACGCGATCATCGGTCCGGGCATACAGCCGTCCGAGCGCCGGCCTCTTGCCTAACGCGGTGAAGAGGTTGCCGCTCGTCAGCTGGACCGCAGCGCGCGTTGCCTCCCCACCCGGCGGCTGAAGCGCGGCCGCGAAAAACTCCTCGGCAATCACTTCGCTGAACGACGTCGTGCGTTCGCGCAAATCCATGAAGCCGCGAAATGTGAATGGACTGTGGCGACCGGAGTACACGCGTACCATTTCGTCAGGCCGCGCAACGTCCATGCGCTGGAAGAGCAGCGTGTTCGCGACTGTAAAGACAGTTGTGTTTGCCCCGATGCCTATCGCCAGCGAAAACAGCGCAACGATCGTGAAGCCGGGAGAACGTGCGAGCTGGCGAAGCGCGTAGCGCGCGTCGGCGATCAGGGACATGAGATCACGGGCTTAGCGGCCGAATATGGACAGGTTGACGTAGCGCCTGGGGTTTTTCCTGAAGTCGAAGAGCAACGTGTCGAAGCGAGCGGATAACGAAACCACATTCGTGTACAGCTTGTCGTCGTTGAGAAGCTTGGCGAGCGAACCCGTCCCACTATCTGCTTTGGTAAGAAGTGTGTTGAGCTTTATCGATGTCTGCTTCAACTGATCGCTTGCTTCATTGAAGTTTTGGCTGGCTGTTTGAATCGCGCGCATGGTGGAGTCGACACGCACCGAGTCCACCGCCGCCACGCGCGAACGGACCGTCGCCAGCGTCGCCTCCAATTGGCGCGACTGTACGTCCACCGCGCGGGAAAGTTGCGTTGCCGTCCGGTTGAGCGATTGCATCATGAGCCGCATTTCGCGGAGACCACCGGAGTCCACGAGCTGCGAGCGGGTCGATCCAAGGATGACTTGCATCGTCTGGCTCAGCGTGTCCGCGCGCGACGCGAGCACCTGGAGGCCGGCAGCTCCCGGCTCGCTCGGCACCGTATCGCCCTCCTCGAACGAGTTGAGGTTGGGGGCCTTGGGACGCAACGCGATCGCGACGTCGCCGAAGAAACCATTCGGGACGATGGCGGCCGTCGAGCCTAACGGGACCTTGTATTTGTCCTGGATGCGGAACGTCACCGTTAGGCGCCCGTCCTGCAGGAGATCGACATCGTCGACGAATCCGACGGTGACCCCGGAGAGCCAGACAGGTTGGCCCTCCTTGAGGCCCGAGCCCCAGGGGAAGGTGCCATACAGGGGGTAGCCTTTTTCCAGGCCCCCACGCAGCAGCCAGATGGTGCCAACTACGAGGATGACGACGGCCGCGGTCGTGAAAAGGCCAACGAGGATTTCATCGCGACGTTTCATGGCAAAGCAAGGTCAAAGGTCAAGGGTCAAAGGTCAAAGAGCGAACGTCGTTAGGCCTTGACCTGTGACCTTCGACCTTTGACCTGGCGTTAGCCCTGCAGATACGGCGCCAGCAATGCCGCCGTGATGGCGTCCAATACCAGGATGACTACCGATGTGATAACGACAGCGGACGCGGTCGAGCGACCGACGCCTTCGGCACCTACGTCCGCCGTATAGCCCTCGTAACTGCACAGGAACGCGATCGCGGCGCCGAACAACATCGCCTTGAGCAACGAGTAAAAGACCTGGAACATCGAGAACGAGAGCCGCAGGCCTTCGGAGAATTGATTCCAGGTGACGTCGGTTGCCAGAATCGCCGTAAAAAAGGCCATCCCCACGCCAACGGCGTCCGCGAAGACGACCAGCAACGGAAGCATGATGATCCCCGCCATTACCCGCGGGACCACGAGGTACGCCATCGGATTGAACGCCAACGTTTCGAGCGCGTCGATCTGTTCTGTCACTCGCATCGTACCAAGCTCGGCGGTCATGCGCGCGCCCACGCGACCCGTTAGGACAAGGCCGGTGAGCAATGGTCCGAGCTCGAGCACGATGGACTGGCGCGCGATCAAGCCGACAACGGAGAGTTGAATCCCCGGGAAGAGCTGATAGCGCGTTTGCAGCGCTATTACGGAGCCGATGAACGCGGCCACGGTTACGGTCAAAGGCAAAGACGCGACACCCACGCTGCGCATCTGCGTGATCACCTGCGGCCCAAACGTGCGGGGGTAACCGAAGCCGAGCAGCATTTGCCGCAAGAACTCCATGCGCGCGCCGATACCGGCAAAAAACGCAACGCCCGCGTTCGCCATGCGCCGCAAAAAGCGCAAGCCGGCGCGCTGGAACATCGGGAATTCTTCTGTCGGCCGATGCGTGCCGTAGAGCGGTGACGTCATGTGCGAACGCGCGCGAGCATCAATGTGCCGGCAATGCCGAACAAGACGTTAGGCAGCCAGGCAGCCGCCTCGGGGGAAACGAGGCCATTGCCGCCAATCGCGCGCGTGAGCTGTATCAAAAGAAGGAAGACAATGGTTGTCGCTAAACTGACACCAACCCCGTACGCCGCACCACCGCGCTGACTGCTGGTGGCAAGGGGCGCGCCAAAGAAGGCGATTATGAGGCACGTTACAGGAATCGCCAGCTTCAACGCCCGATCGACCCGAAGTTTCTTCGTGTCGCCGCCGGACCGCTCCAGAGCATTGATGAAGCGACCAAGCTCGCCGTAGTTCATTTCCTCCGGGGCGGGCGGCACCGCCAAAAGCTCCTCCGGCCGCTCCGTGAACCGGGCATCACGTACAGAGTCGAACCGGAATGTGATATTGCGATCGAGGGCGACCAGGACATGAAAAGCGCCGTTGCGGAGCGTCCACTGTTGCAGCTGTGGGTCCCACTGTCCGCTTTCTGCGCTCATCAGGTAGGTAGGATATGCCGCGTCGTTTACACGTCCCTTGCGCTCGATCTCCAAAGCTTGCACCGACCCGTACGTCGCGTTGAGGGACGTGACCTTGTACACGCGCCCGTGCTCGGATGCAAAAGCGAAGTTCGCGCGTTCACCGCGCCCCATCCACGCGCGCTCCTGGAGCAGCTCCGCGCGCCGTTTATTGCCGTGTGGTGCCACCTCGGTCAATACGAAGGTAAGCGCCGACGCGAGAAGCGCCCCGATGAAGATAGGCAGCGTTAGGCGGTGGAACGACATCCCCGAGGCTTTCGCAGCGGTGATCTCCGAATGCCGCGTCAACGCGCCGATCGAAAACACCGTCGCGAACAAAACGGCTGCCGGCAACACCAGCCGCATGGTATCGGGAATCCAATACAGGTAGCTCAGCGCGATCGCCGAGCCTTGCAGGTTCCGATTGAGGTATTTGTCGACGTTGTCGACGAGGTCGAACAGCTGCGTGATGATCGGAAAACCGAGCGCTGTGGCGACGAAGATCTTGACGAACTCTATGAAGACGTACCGGTCGAGTGGCCGCAGCAGACGTGCGCGCCTCATGCAGTCTCCACTTCACGACGTCGGCGGAGGCGCAGCGCACTGCGCACAGTTTCTATGAGATCGGCGAAATCGCCCCCGCGGGTCGTGGCGGATCCGCGTCCCATGCGCGCGAGCAACGCCAGGCCGACGAGGGTGAGGATGATGTTGGCCGCCCACATCGCCAGAGACGGCGTCATGATCCCGCGATCGGCCAGCGATTCGCCGGCGATCAGGCCAATGTAGTAGATGGCGAAGATCACAAGGCTGAAGCCTATCACCAGACCAACGCCCCCACGCGGGAAGCGCAGCGCGACAGGGGCGCCCACGAGGACGAAAACGACACACGCGACGGAGATCGCAAACTTCTTATGAATCTCCACTTCATTCATGAAAATCGCCCGCCGGAATTGCTGCGCGCGCAGTCGCGCCGATTCCAGCGCCGCTTGCGCGGGGATCGCTCCCCCGCCGTTCGATGGCGGCGTCACGACCGGTAACGGACCAGGCGTGACCGGCGGAATCGCGGTTGCGGAGTCGGGATTGGCAGGGCGCAAAGCGGGGGGTTGAACGGCCTGTTGCATCACGGCGACGGAATCCGTGCGC
>DATFBW010000277.1:0-26856 GCA_035253645.1 Gemmatimonadaceae bacterium
CGATACGCGGCGGGATCATAGACGAGCAGAGCGTTGCCTTGCGCCTGCACGGGGAAGTACCCATACACGGCCCGCGGCTGCAGCCAGTCGCTGCCTAACGCCTCTGCCTTGAGGCGCGCGAGCGTCGGCTCGAACATGTCCCGCACCATTGCGTCATACGCCGGCCCCGATCCGCGCCCGCCCCACTGCAGCCGATACAGCTCGTCGAGGTCCAGGAGATCGAGCACCTCGCCTAACGGGATGTCGCGAAGCACGCGCGTCCCGAGGAATGGCGGTGTGGGAACCTTGTTGTCAGCGGCCACACTGCTGCGATCCCCCGCCGCATCGCCGGACCGCTGATCTTTGCCGACCTTGGTATGCAGGAAGACGTCGCCGCGCGCGTCATCCAGCGTGCGCTCGACAAATCGCAGGCGACGCTCCCTGTCCTGCAGTGTATCCATCGTCTCGAGACCTTCGAACGCGTCCTTGCAGTAGAACACGCCTGCGTCATACGGCCGCTCCCCGTCGACGAACAGCGCGCGGCGTCCAAAGCGCCGATTGATCGCAGCTCCGCCGATGAGCACCGGGACCTTCAAGCCGCGCTTATCGAGCTCCTGCACGCACAGCGGCATCTGCTTCGACGTCGAGACAAGAAGCGCCGACAGGCCGATCGCGTCGGCGCTCACCTCGATCGCCTTGTCGATGATCGTATTCACCGGCACCTGTTTGCCCAGGTCGAACACCGTGTAGCCATTATTCGAAAGGATCGTGTTCACGAGCGACTTGCCGATGTCGTGCACGTCCCCGTAAACCGTCGCGAGCACGACCTTTCCTTTGGTGTAGCCTTCCGTGCGCTCGAGAAATTGTTCGAGGTGCCTAACGGCCTTCTTCATCACCTCGGCCGACTGCAGGACGAAGGGGAGGATCAGCTCCCCCGCTCCGAACTTGTCGCCAACTTCTTTCATGGCCGGGAGCAGGACTTCGTTGAGCACGCGCACCGGCGCCTCGCGTACTCCGGCGACATCGAGCGCCGCTTCGACCCCCTCTTTCTTTCGGTGCACGATCATCCAGTGCACCTTTTGATCCGGCGTTAGGTTCGCGGTCGGATCAACTTTTTCCGCTCCGGCCTCCGAGCTCCGAGTACCGACCTCGAATTGCTCAATGAAGCGTTGGAGGGCGTCGGGGCGGCGGTTGAATACGAGATCGTCCGCCAGCTCCCTCTCTTGCGCAGAGATCTCGGCGTACGGAGTGACGTGCGCAGGATTTACGATGGCCGCATCGAGACCCGCCTGGACGCAGTGATGCAAGAAGACGGAGTTCAGCACCGCGCGCGCTTCAGGAGCCAGACCAAAGCTGACATTCGATACGCCGAGGATCGCGAGGACGCCCGGTAGCTCCTGCTTGATCAGGCGGATGCCCTCGATCGTCTCCTTCGCCGAGTCGATCCACTCTGTATCGCCGGTGGCGAGCGTGAAGGTCAGCGCGTCGAAGATGAGGTCCGACGGCGCCAGCCCATACTCTCCGACAACGATGTCATGGATAGCTCGCGCGACTTCCAGCTTACGCTCGCGCGTCTTGGCCATTCCGATCTCGTCGATCGTGAGGGCCACCACTGCCGCTCCGTGCTTCTTGCATAACGGGACCACGGCGTCGATGCGCTTGCGCCCGTTCTCCATGTTGATGGAGTTCACGATGGCGCGGCCGGGGATGTGCTCCAACGCCTTCTCGATCACGTGCGCTTCCGTCGAATCCACCACAAGTGGCGATTCCACGGACATCGACAGGAGCTTGACGATTTTCGCCATTTGCTCGGCTTCGTCGGCGCGCTCGGTGAGCGCCACACAGACGTCGAGGACGTGGGCGCCGGATTCCGCCTGCTCGCGCGCCACTTCCAGGATCCCTTCATAATCGTCGGCCAGGAGCAGGCGTTTGACCTTGCGCGAGCCCTGCGAGTTAACGCGCTCGCCGACGAGAAGCGGGGGGGGATCCTGGTGCAGCGTGATCGCGCGCATCGCGGATGAAACGCGCGGCACGCGCTCGTTATGCGCCTCACTCCCGTTGGCTCGCGGCTTGTGAGCCGCTGGCTCGGCACGGACGCTGGCGACGATCGCCGTCAGGTGCTCGGGTGTGGTGCCGCAGCAGCCACCGACGATCCGGACTCCGAAGTCGCGCACGAACTCGGCGAGCGCTTGAGCCATCGGAGCAGGCTCCAATGGATACACCGCTTCGCCGACGCCGGTGTTGATGGGAAGACCCGCGTTAGGTATCACAGAAAGCGGCAGCGTCGCATGCTGTGCCAGATACCGCACCGGATCCCGCATGTGCTCCGGCCCGGTAGAACAATTGAGGCCGATTACGTCCACACCCAATGACTCGAGGGTCGTCATGGCGCTGGCGACGTCCGTCCCCAACAGCATGCGGCCGCTCGTGTCCAGCGTGACCTGCGCCTGAATCGGAATTCGGCGTCCGAGCTCGGTGAACAGACGCTCGAAGCCGGCGATTGCAGCCTTTACTTCGAGGATGTCCTGAGAGGTCTCGACGAGAAGAACGTCGACGCCGCCTTCCACGAGCCCACGAGCCTGTCGATAGAAATTTTCGCTCAGCTCCGCGAACGTGATCGCGGAGAGCGTGGGATCGGCACTCGACGGGAGCATGCCTGTGGGTCCGATCGACCCGGCAACGAAGCGCGGCTGCTCAGGGGTCGAGTACTTGTCGCACGCCTCACGCGCGAGTCTCGCGGCGCCGACGTTGATGTCATCGACCTTGTCCAGGAGCCCCCACTCTTCGAGACGGCGGGGCGTGGACTGGAAGGTGCACGTCTCCACGACATCGCAACCCACGGCCAGAAAGGACTCGTGGATGGAGCGGATGACATCGGGCCGCGTGAGGACGAGGTGGTCGTTACACCCTTCGAGCTCTTTGCCGCCGAAGTCGTCGCTCGTTAGGCCGTGCCGCTGGATCGTCGTCCCCATCGCGCCGTCATATACCAGCACGCGCTCGTAGAGCGCCTGCAGGTAGGGCGACATCGGGGCTGATTGGGACGGGTTCTCGTTGGGCACGGATAAAAAAAAAGGCCGGGTTGCCAAAGCACCCCAGGCCGGCGCTTTAGCGGAATGTTTAACGTGGCCGCAAGTTGCCTTAAATCGCCACGAAGCCTGGACCGGCTAACGCATCTTAGCCAGGCCACCAATTACGCACAACCCGGACCAGGGCCTCGGGGGCCCTCGGGGTCGGATCTTGAAATACGACACCTAAACATTGCGGGCTTCATACTTCCGCTCGCGTGCGAAAGTATGACGTCTCGCGCTTTAGGTGTCGTATTTCAAGATCCGACCCCGTCACGCGTCAGTTGGAGCGTCTCTTTCGCCACCTGGCGGCGGCATGTCGTGCCGGTCCGTCGTGCGCATCCGTGAGAGCGTCGCACGAATCAGCGCCACGAGTCGCTGCCGTTCTAATGGAAGCTCCACCTCGGCCAATAGGAGGCGCGCAAGCGACGGGGACAGCGTAGCGCGCGTGGCGCCTTCCAAATAAGTGCGGAAAAGTACCAGAACTCCGCCCGGACGCAGCGGCACTGGCGCCGAGCCTTCTAGCAGCGCGCGCTGCACGACTGCCACATCAAAGCCGTGTGCCGGCGCAACATCTCCGGCCTCTTCGAGCGATTTAACCACCTTGATCGGATGCCCCAATGTCGCCAAGGCCTGGGAGATTCCCTCGATCAACGCGCCGTCGCGGCCGACGATCAGGATCATGCGTTGTCGCTCGTCAGGCGGCTGACGTGAGCCGGCGTGACTCCATCGACGTCGACGACTTTGTGTCGCGCGGTCGCGCCCGCGACGACACGGATCGCGCGCCGGGAAACACCTAACGAGCTCGCCAGCAATTTCACCAGGGCGTCATTCGCCGCGCCGTCGACGGGAGGCGCCTGCAGGCGGACGTAGAGCGCGCCATTGCGAATGCCGCGCACTTCGGTGCTCGCCGCGCGGGGCTGGACATGCACCGAAAAACGTACGCCGTGATCGCGTCTCGTTAGGGCGAGTGTGCTCAGACGAGCCTCACGAGCGCATCAACCCCACGAGCGCGCCACCTATCAATTGAATTACAAAAAAGGCTACAATCGGCGTGATATCGATCATACCCAGCGGTGGAACGATCCTCCGAAGCGGCGCCAAGAACCATTCTGTCAGCGTGAAGGACCAACGAATCCAGCGCGCGTACGGCGAAATTCGTACCCACGACGACACGACCCGTATGATCAGCGCGAGTTGTAGTAGACCGATCGCCCAGCGAACCAAAAGGACGAAGATGCCGCGTGCTCCTTCGTCAGCCGACGCGGCGACCGCAAAAATCTGCGCGCGGATAAAGCCCAGCAGACTCAGCACTACGATCCCAGCGAGCACAACCGTGACGAGCGCATACAAGGGCGCGTTGGTTGGCAATGCCCCCGCGCGCACCACGCGTTTCTCGAGAGGCGCTAGCAAAGGATCAATGTTTCGCCTGACGAATCGTCCCATCGAACCCATCGGGTTCACTCGGCGCGTCCGCACCATCCAGTCCATAATGCACAGGACGCCAAAGAAGATCGCGACGACCAGGAACGCGATCCGCAGCACCGCATACATTGTGTCGAAGAAGCCGAGCAGCGTCGTCACGACGGGGGGAAAAGCTGTGCAGTCGCGTGCACTGCATCAAGTCTGAGACGTAATTGCTGACACCGACTGCTGATGAACGAACGCCGTCATTCACAACTGCTCATCGCGATTGCGTGTCTGGTGAGCGCTGTGGCCGTTCTCCTCGCGACGGCGCGCGGCATCGGTCTATCGCCCGATTCACTGCAGTACCTCGCGGCCAGCGAAAACGCGGCCGCCGGCAACGGGCTCATGACATTCGGCTGGGAGGGCGAGCCCACGCCTTTGCGCCATTTCCCACCAGGTTATCCAGTCCTCCTCGCACCGGCGTACCAGCTGCACGTTAGTCCGCACGCGTTCGCGCGCTGGTCCAATGTCGCGCTGTTCGTCCTAACGATCCTGCTCGCCGCTGCCATTACGCGGCGGATCGCGCCGCAGTCAACGTGGGCACCAGCCGTCGTGGCAGTCGCGAGCGCATTCGCACACGACCTTGTCGTGGTCCACAGCATGGCGTGGAGCGAGCCCCTCTACCTAACGCTGAGCCTCGCTGGGGTCTTGGCGCTTGGTACCGGAATCGATCGTCGCCGCATTGGGCTACTCGTACTCGCTGCGATCGCCGCGGCGTGCGCGGCGCTCGTTCGCTTCGTGGGTATTGCGAATATTGCAGCCCTTGGACTTGCGATCTTGCTCTGGTGGCCAGGTTCGCCGTGGAGGCGCGTGAGCACGGCGTTCGCATTGGGGCTGATTGCTGCGCTACCGCTCGGTCTATTGCTCCTTGCCGGCTCGGGGGAAGGAGTCGCGAATCGACAGTTAGGCTGGTATCCGCTCGATCCGATAGACCTTCGGTTTGCCCTCGCCGTCGCCGCCAAGTGGGTCACGCCGTCCAACGAAACGAGTATCGGAACCGCGGTGTGGGCGCTGCTGCTGTTCGCGTTCGTCGCTCTCGTGTTAGTGCGGGCATTGGCTCGCGAAACTGTGAGACCGGCGCACACAGTGCTTGCACGCGTCCTTGTGCTATATGGGGCGTCATACGTCATGGTATTCGTGCTCGCGATGTCGGTCATAGACGCGCAGACCGTGTTCGAGCCGCGGCATATGACCCCCGTGTTTCTAACGGTGCTGATCCTGGGGATCAGTTGGTTGGCTCACCAGTCGCTGGAAGAACCGCTCGTTAGGTTCGCGGTAGGGGCGACGGTGGCGTATCTGCTCGCCGTCAACGTGATGCGGCTGCTTCCATGGCTCCGTGAGGTGAGCGCCAACGGTTTGGCGCTGCGTCGCATCGAGCAAGATGCTGTCGCGCTGCTGAATGCTTCGCGACGTCTGCCCGGCGCGGCGCAGCTCTATTCGAACGATCCGTACTTCATGCGGGTGCACACGCCGCGAGTTGTCGCCGGTCTGCCGCGTGAGCGCGACCCGAACTCATTGCTTCCGAATCCACGATTTCGCAAACAAGTCCAGGCGATCTGTGAAAGCGCGGCGGCACGTCCGACCTATCTCATTCTGTTCGACGATCCGATGAGCTCAGACCCAACGGCGCGCGGCGACATCGCGACCCAATCCGGGGAGGTCGCGTTTCTGCCCGGTGGTACGATGGTGCGCGTGCGCCCGCATTGCGCGAGCACGGCACTCCGCGCAAACGGCCCTTAGTGACTCGTCTTCACGGTGCGTGGCGCAATGCCTAACCAGAATCCGGCCGTCACCCCGACTGCGATGCCCAGGTACAGCGGCCACCACAGTAGCGCTTGTTGAAAAGCAACGGCGATCGCCCCGTAGCATAGTGCCAGCCCGAATGCCGGAAGCAGCGCCGCCAGCCCCGCGTGGCCCCGTGCGCCTCCAAACGCTGCCGGCAAAAACAGACAGCCCAGCCAGACGACGTCACCGAGGATGCCTAACGGGCCCAGGCCACGATCCAGAGGGAGGAGGCTGGCCCACAAACGAGCGGCGCTCATGCGCTGCACAGAGCGCAGCTCACTCGCTGGCGTGATGGCATGCAGTTGCACGACGGTACGTTGCCTCACGACTTCTACTCGAACGTCGTCCTGCGCCCCGCCACCGAATGCTTTGTCGAGGGCGTGCATCGGCGAGCGAAGCCCCACGCGGCGCGCGTTGGTCCGATAGCGCACTACAAGCGCGTCGCGCTGTCGGCCTAGCATGAAGAATTCGCGTGACGAAAGCGCGAGCCGCGCAATCAAAGCGGTTCGTGGCGGTCGCTCGCCGGGCATAACGGCGGCCGCAAAAGCAGATTGGCCTTTGAAGAACGTTGGAGGAAGGTCGCTGGGTTGGAGCACGCCGCCCGGCGTGAGCGCGCTTCCATCTAGTGAGAAATTCAATAGGCGGCCCGTGAATGGTGCATATGTTGGCCGTCGCGGCATCCATTGCACGTAATACGTCTCGTAAGGCACGTGCAGCTCGACTGCCCACGCCCCGAACAAGAGCACTGCGGCGCCTATAAGCACCCAGGACCAAGTCAAAAAACGCCATGCGGCAGGCGTACCTCGCCAGATTCTTGGCGTTAGCGTTACTGCTGCGGCGCCAGTAATACCTCCGGCGGTGTTCGCGAGGACATCAGCCAGTGATGGGGCCCGTCCCACGATCGCAACTAATTGCGTGATTTCGATAGCGAGAGATACAGCGGCAGAGATGACCGCGGCGTACAAAACGATCGAATGGCGCGAACTCTGCCAGCCAAGGAGCGCTCCAAACGGGATGAACAGCGCAACGTTGAGCAGAAGGTCCAGCGTGCCCAACTCTCCGCACGGGAAACAGGTCGCAAATCCGCGGGCCACCGGATCGTTCGTCGGGTACAACGTGGCCGCCGCGATTACGAAGAGGGCGGCAGTTATTGCCGCTCGGCGAAATCTCGACGCGTCTGTGCCTCGACTGCTCAGTGTGCCATTCCTCGTACCTGCCCGAGACGCCCGGTGGTTTTCACGTTCCCAACAGCATAACGCGACGCGTGCCGCCTAACACGTCCCGCGCGGGATGGCTGCTCCTCATCGCGCTCATCCCTTTCCTTGTGTTGGCCGCTTATCACTGGTCGTGGGGCGCGCCACCCGGTTTTGGAGATCACGCTCAGTATCTGTCGCACGCGCGCGCCTTGGTGGAAGGGAGAGGCTACACTGAGATCGGGTACATCTATCACCCGGCGGCGCCCATGCTGGGTCCGCGGGCATACCCCCCGGGTTTGCCCCTAACGCTGGCACCCCTGGTGGCGTTGGGTGGCTATGACTCGTGGCTCATTCGCGCATGTATGATCGCCACGCTCCTTCTCTTCGCGTATCTCGCGTATCGCAGGTTGGTGCTCGCGATGGCGCCATGGCAGGCCGCTCTTGGTGTTGGCCTCACTGCGCTTGCCATCGAAATCCAATACGGCAGCATTGTGCCGCTCTCCGATCCCGGATTCTGCGCGCTGGTATGGGGCGCGATTCTGGCCGCGGACACCGCCCACTCCTGGACCTGGCGCCGCGTCGCCCTCGTAACCGCGTTAGGCTTCGGTGCGATGGCGTATCGGCTTCCTGGCGTCGTGGTGGTGCCGGCGCTGGTTATGCACGCGCTGCTGACGTGGCGTGACCATCGCGGGCGGGCCATGATTCCCGCGTTCGTGTGGGGTATCGCCGGAGGGCTGGCGCTCCTCTCAGGCCGCGTGGCGCTGCCTTTTCAAGCCCACTTGTTCCCGAGCCTGGCCGACTTCCTCGAGCGCCTAACGAACATCGCGAGAGTCTATCGCGCCTCCGTGTTCGATCTCGAGCTGTATCCATTTCCAACCGGGCCGCTCAACGACGCGTATCACCTTGCAGTCAGTATTCCGCTCCTTCTCGGAACCGCCGCGTTGTTGTGGCGCTACCGGCGTAGCATGCTCACCTGGTTCGTGATCGCTTACGTGGCGATGCTCATCGTCTCACCCGCGATCGACGGCCGCTACCTCTGGCCTCTCTATCCGGTATTGGCAGGCGGACTCCTTCTCGGGTTGACGGCGCTATGGCGCGGCGCGGCCCGCCTGGTCCGTGCTCGGCCGCATCCGGCGCCCGTAGCGGCGGCGTTAGGCTTGGTACTGCTGACCGGCGTCTGGCGCGCTCTGCAGGCGGCACCGCCGCGCTCCCTGGATCGCGATCCTGATGCGCTTGCGCTGTTCGATTGGCTGCAGACACACAACGCGCGCGAACCGATGCGAGTCGCGTTTCACAACCCGCGAGTGCTGACGCTGCGCACTCGCGTCCCCGCGATGGGTGGAATCCTGGCGACGCCGAGCGCGCATATCCGCGCGCTGCGAGACGTCGAGATCACGCACATCATTTGGCAGAAAGCAGAGACGAATGCGTGTCGCGCACGGCTGCTCAACGCGTTACCCCGCGAGTTTCCCACGCTCTTTTCTGTGGACTACGAAAATCCGACGTTCCGGGTCTATCGGCTGAATCGCACTGGGGATATTCCGCCGGACAGCTGGGGGAATCGCGAGATAACGTCAGATGCGTGTCGTGCTTTGCCTCCTGCCTAACGCAGTGCGTTAGACGTTCAATTCACTCAGGCGCCCAGGCAGAACCAGCACGCCGAGGTTGCGCCGCAGATACACGCTGAGCATGAGCGAACGGACCAGCGTGGCGATCAGAGTCGCCGTCGCCGCACCGACAAGGCCAAACGTAAGGGTGAGGGGCACCGACAGCACGATGTTGAGCAATGCGCTCCCTCCGATCATCCACGCAGCCGGGCGTTCGTGGCCCGTCATCGTCATCAAATACCCGGACAGCGCCCCGATGCTCGCGCTGATGAAGTGACTCACCGCCAGTACGAGCAGCGTATCATAAGCAACGCGGAAATCACTCCCAAAGATGCCTAACAGCGGTCGTCCGAACGCCGCGATTGCAACGAGCAGCGTGAATGCGATGGCCATGCACACGGTGATCGTCGCCCGCGTGAAGCGCCGAAGCGTCTCGATCTGTCCTCGCGCGAAGAGCTCGGAGATGAGCGGCGCGACGATGAACATCACGGCCGTCGACGCAAAGGCGACGAGCATCGCGAGCTGACTGGCGACGCTGTAATGCGCGGCCTCGGTGCGGTTGAGCAGTGCCGCAACCAGGAGGACGTCGGAGCTCTGTGAGAGCGTCAGCTGTGCGGCGCTGATGAAGACAAAGCCATAGCCCACGCGCAACCACTCACGCATCTCGTTACGCGGAGGCGCTTGCACCGCCGGTGCCGGCGTCGATCGGGCGACATAGCGGTCGGCGACCAGAAGAGAAATCGCTGTCGCGATCGCGTTGAGAGCGATCGCGGCTGACGGCGACAAGCGCGCGCCCATGATAACGACGATCCATACCGCGACGAGAAAGAGGCCCGGCCGGAGCACGGCGGCGGGCAGCTGCGATGCCAGTACGCGCTTGAATCCCTGTAAGGCAGCTGCGCGCACCATGAGCAATGGCGTCAGCACGGACAATGGGATCGCCATCACCGCTGCCGGGATGAAGTGATCGAAGCGCGAGCCACGCAGCGCGAACAGGACAACTCCGCCTAACGCGCCGGCGACGAGAGTGCGCAGCAGCACATGCCGCGGTACGTGACGCAACAACCCGTGCAGGCGGGGCCAGTCCGCCACGGCCGTGTACGCGCCCACGAACCGGGTCGTCACGATGTCCAGCTCCACCCTCGTCAACAAGAGCAGCACGTTCATCCAGACGAGGACAACGACGTATGTCCCGTACTCCGTGGCGCCTAACGCCCTGGCGAGCTGCGTCTGTAAAACAAATGAAGTGACGACGCCGAGGGCGGCGGCTCCAAACGCGGCGATCGACCCTTTGGCCGCAGTACCCGCCGTTCCCTGATGTTGCAGCAGAGAAACGACGCGCCGGTCCAGCGGGCTAGGCAGCACCCGCTCGATCGTCCGCAAAACGAATGGACTAACGATCAGATAGAACCGGCGCCGCGGCGCGCTCCCCGCTCTGCATCCAGGTCCATGTCCGGCGCAGCCCGTCCTCGAGAGAGACGTGCGGTTCGTAGCCAAGTACCTGCCGCGCGCGATCCAAACCAGCTTGTGAATCGCGGACGTCGCCTTCGCGCGTCGGGCGCTGCTCGATCACGACACGCCGCTCCGTGACTTTTTCGATGAGCTCCACCAGCTCGAGCAGCGAGGCGCGGTGGTCCGCGCCGCAATTCACAACCCACCCGCTCACTCTCTCGCTAGGCAGCGTGCCGGCCAGAAGGTTGGCTTCGACCACGTTGTCTATGTAAGTGAAGTCCCGGGTCTGCGTCCCGTCACCATAAAGTGGCACGCGTTGCCCTGTCATCGCTGACCGCATGAAGAGCGGAATGACGGCTGCGTACGGACCATTAGGGTCCTGCCGCGGCCCAAAGACGTTGAAGTAACGCAGGGCGACACCTTCAACGAGCCCGGCTCGCGCATAAGCCAACACGTATTGCTCTCCCGCCAACTTCGCAGCTGCGTACGGCGATTTGGGGAGCAGCTCTGCGCCTTCCTTTTTCGGCAACACTGACGTGTCGCCGTAGACGCTGCTCGAGCTGGAATACACGAGGCGTTTGACACCCGCGTGTCGGGCTGCTTCGAGAATGTTGAGGGTCCCGGTCACATTCGACTCATGTGAGCCGATTGGATCGCGCAGCGACCGCGGAACGCTCGGCAGCGCGGCGACGTGAAAAATCAGCTGCACACCACGCGCGGCGGCGTCGCACACTGCGGGGTCGCGCAGGTCGCCCTCGATGAAGTCGACCGACGCGCCGATCGCGTCGATGTTCTCCCGAAAACCAGTCGAAAGGTTATCGACGATACGCACGCGATGGCCCAACGCCAAAAGCCGGTGGGCGATATGGGAGCCGATGAAGCCTGCTCCGCCGGTGACTAGTGTGTACAAACCGGTATCTGGCATCTCGTTGCGTGTCGGGATTTGAAGCGCTGGCAGTTGCGCAACTGCCGTTCCCTCATGACTGCCGAGGGCTGATCCGCTTCACAGCAAATATCGGCTCGTAATCGGAGCCGGACGGCGAGCCAATTTTGGCATCCAGCACTTATGTAGCGTTGGCGCGTCAATCGAGCCCAAATCCAAGTATTTTGAGGACCTGCGCGTGGGGCTTATTAGGCCTCGCTCTTGCTCCCTCGCGCGCAGCCAACTCCTCGATACCACACCGGTTTACCACCCCAGCTGCCCCCGCCCGAGGTGCCGTCCCAACTGACGAATATAGCGAGCCTTAGCCTGGCTGCTCTCATTCTGATATGGCTTGGTTACCCGGCCGTTATCTGGGTTCTGGCGCGCCTGTTTGGCCGCGGGCCGCGTACTGCTGGCCGGGGCGGAAAGCCGTCGGTTTCGGTGATCGTTGCGTCGCGCGACGATTCTTCGGCGATCCGGGCTCGAATTCAGGACGCATTGTCATCGCAATACGGCAAAGAGGCGCTGGAAGTCGTCGTCGCGCGCGATGCCGCGGCGCCGGAGAGCGATCCGTTCGCGGTGGAACCGGGCGCGCGCGTAGTCCGTGGCGATTCCCCAGGTGGCAAGGCCTGCGCCCTCAACGCCGCCGTGCGCGCGGCCACCGGCGATATCCTCGTTTTCACTGACACGGCACAACGCTTCGCGCCTAACGCGATCGCGTCGCTCGTGACTGCTCTGCAAGAGGGTCGCTATGGTGCCGTGTCCGGTGCCTTACGACTCCGCGCGAGCGCTGATGGTCGTACGCCCACGGTTGCTGAACGGTATTGGCGTTTCGAGCGATGGCTCCGGGGCGAAGAGGCGCGGGTTCATTCGACAGTAGGGGTGACGGGGGCGATTTACGCGATGCGTCGTGCGGATTGGCGGCCGCTCCCTCCGGGCGTGCTGTGCGACGATCTGTACATCCCGATGGAGCTCGTGCTGCGCGGACATCGCATCGGCTTCTTGCGTGATGCACAAGCGATCGACGAGCGGCGCTTCGAGGCTTCGCAGGAATACCAGCGAAAAGTGCGTACGCTTACCGGCGTGCTTCAGGTCTGTTTCTGGCTTCCCGCGGTCCTGGTTCCCATCCGCAACCCCATCTGGTTGCAGTTCGTCTTTCACAAGCTGCTGCGACTGCTCACACCTTACCTCGTCGCGGTGACTTTGCTGGCGGGGCTCGCTGCCGGCCTTGCCGCGCGTCCTGACGCGGTGCGCGGCGTGATGTGGCTTGCCGTGGCGGCGTTAGGCATGCTCGCTGTCATCTGGATCGCGAGCCGGCGTGTGCGTGCGGCACTCACGATGGGACTTGCAATGCAACTGGCGGTGGTTCGCGCGACATGGAACGGCCTTCGCGGGGATTGGGATGTCTGGCGTCGGTGAGCTGGCGATTCCTGTGAGCTCGGCAGTCACCGAAACGGGGGCGCCGATCCGCGTGTGTCTCGTGGGTCCGTCGCTCGACATCCTGGGTGGTCAGGCCGTTCAACTGCAACGCTTGCTCGGCAGGTTGCGTGAGATTCCGGAGCTCGAGGTGTCGTTCCTGCCGGTGAATCCGCGTCTCCCCGGGCCACTTCGGGCGCTCCAGCGAGTCAAATACGTGCGCACCGTGGCGACATCGATGGCCTATGGCTGGTCGCTCCTGCGCTCGTTAGGACGTTACGACGTCGTCCATTGTTTTTCCGCGTCATACTGGTCCTTCCTGCTCGCGCCGTTTCCGGCGATGACAGTCGCCCGCTTGTATGGCAAGGCGGTTGTCCTCAATTATCGGAGCGGTCAGGCACAAGATCACCTCACGCACTGGCCACGTTCGGCGAAAAGCATGCGGCAGGCGCACGCGATCGTCGTCCCGTCGGGGTACCTCGTCGATGTCTTCGCCCGGTTCGGCCTAACGGCGGAGTCCATCTTCAACTTCGTGGACGTGGACGCGATTCGCTATCGCCGCCGTGCGCAGCCGCAGCCCGTCTTCCTGAGCAACCGCAACTTCGAGGCGCACTACAACGTCGCGTGCGTCTTACGCGCGTTTGCGCGCATACAACGCGAGCTGCCGGACGCGCGACTGATCGTTGCCGGAGATGGCCCGCAGCGCGAAATGCTCCACACGCTCGCCGCCGAGCTGGGACTGCGCAATGTCGACTGGCGAGGTCCGGTGCCGCCGAGCGCTATGGCACAGTTGTACGATGCGGCGGATGTGTATCTCAACGCGCCAAGCATCGACAACATGCCGAACTCGATCATCGAGGCATACGCGGCCGGGCTGCCGATCGTCACGACCGATGCCGGCGGGATCCCATACATCGTGAGCGCGGATCGGACAGCACTCATGGTCTCGCGCGACGACGACGTCGCACTCGCGGCCAATGCCCTGCGACTGATTCAGGAGCCGGGGCTGGCTGCGCGCCTCGCCGATACGGCGCGCCAGGAATGCCTAACGAAGTACGTGTGGCCGGCCGTGCGTGAAGAGTGGACGCGGCTCTATCGCCGCCTCGCTGCACAAGCGCGAACCCGGCCAGCCAAGGTGGCATAACGTGCGCGCGCGATCGCTGCTGCGCCGACGCTCCTTCGCGGAGCTGCGCGAACGCGCGGGGCAGGAGCTTGCCAAGCGGTCGGAGCGTCTGCGCTGGCGGGATGCAGCGGAACCGAGCGATAGGGATTTGGCCGGCTGGCTGGGCCCGTCGATGCCTAACGTTGCTGCCTGGCGACAGCACTTCGCGACGCGACCTGCGCGCTTCTTTCGCGGTTTCGCAAACCCCGCCGAGACGGCGCAGGCCATCCGGCGCGTGGACCCGGTCTACGCAGAGCGTGCAGTGGCGCGCGCTCAGGCCGTGTTAGGCGGGCGGTTCGATCTCCTCGGCTATCGCGGTCTCGAGTGCGGATGGCCGATCAACTGGCATCGGGACCCCGTGCTCGGAGTTCAGGCGCCGATCAGGCACTGGAGTGCGATCCCTTACCTGGACCCACGCATCGCGGGGGATCACAAAGTCATTTGGGAGCTCAACCGCCAGCAGTGGCTCGTCGACATGGGCGCCGCCTGGTGGCTCAGCGGCGATGAACGTTATGCGCGCGGCATGGTGGATGTGCTTACGCAATGGATGGAGAGAAATCCACCGAAACAAGGGATGAATTGGGCGAGCTCCCTCGAGATCTCGTTCCGCGCGATGTCGTGGATTTGGGCACTGGAGTTCCTGCGAGGGTCCAGCACACTCGATGCGCAGACCTTGGCGCGGCTCACCAAGTTTCTGGTGCTGCACGGCCGGCATCTCGAGACGTACCTCTCCACGTACTTCAGCCCCAACACGCACCTCACGGGTGAGGCGTTAGGCCTGTTCTATCTGGGGGCGTATTTCCCAGAACTGCCACAGGCAGCACGCTGGAAGGAGACGGGCGCCGCGATCCTCCTGGAGCAACTGCCGCGGCATGTCCTGCGCGACGGCGTATACTTCGAGCAGTCGGTTCATTACCACCGCTACACGATCGACTTCTATACGCATCTTTGGCTGCTGGACGAAGCGACCGGTGGAACGCTCGCCGTCGAGATCGCGCCGCAGCTGGATGCTTTGTTGGAACACGTCCAGTGCCTAACGCGTGGTGACGGCAGCGTACCGCTTGTCGGCGACGAAGACGGGGGACGGCTTTTCTTTCTGGACGCCAGACCGCTCAACGATCTGCGCGGCGCGCTGGCGGTCGGCGCCGTGCTCTTCGAGCGGCCCGATTTTGCCTTCGTCGCGGACACTCCGAGCGCGGACTTGGTCTGGCTACTCGGACCCACCGCCGTGGATCAGTTCGCCGGCATGAACCAACAGGCGCCTCGTTATGCATCCCGTGGCTTCGACGACGGTGGCGTGTACGTGATGCGGGATGGTTGGGAGCGCGATTCTAACCACATGGTCATCGATTGCGGTCCCCACGGCTCGATGAACTGCGGGCACGCCCACGCGGACGCGCTCGCCTTCGAGCTGGCGCTGCGCGGACGTCCCGTCTTCGTCGATCCGGGAACGTACACGTACACAGTGAGTCCGCAGGAGCGGGACGCATTCCGCAGCACGCTGGCGCATAACGCGGCGAGCGTCGATGGAGCGGGATCGAGTGAGCCAGAAGGGCCATTCCACTGGGCCCGCATCGCGAACGCGCGTGTGCTGGCGTGGCGGCCGACGAACGATGGTCGCACCGCAGTGTTCGAAGGGTCGCACGATGGTTTCGAACACCTTCCTTCGCCCGTACGCTACCGCCGCGCTGTCGAGTTCAACGCGCAACCTGACCGTCTGCTCGTTATGCGCGACGTCTTCGAGTCACGCGCCAACCATACGGCGCTGCTCACGTTCCAGTGCGCTCCCGGGATTCAAGTCGTTCAGCACGACGCGAACGTGCTGGAGCTGGCGCGCGACGGCGAATACGTCTGCACCCTTGAAGTGTTTGGCGAGCGCGGGGCGTTCGAGATCACGGACGGGTGGGTGTCGCAAAGCTACGGCGTCCGCGAATCTGCGTCGCGCTGCCGCTTCGTCGCTCCGCTGACTCTGGGTAGCACCGTCCTCACCACGACCGTTCGCACGACGCGGCAAGCGGCTCTTCAGGCGTCGCCGGCCAGCGCGCTCATGGAGTCTCGTTAGGTATGTGCGGCATCTGCGGCATCGTCACCCGCCCCGGGTCGCACCGCACCGTGCGGCGCGAAGACGTGGAGCGCATGCGCGACGTCATCTTCCACCGCGGTCCCGACGGTGAGGGGCTCTACCTCGAGCCCGGAGTAGGACTCGGCCATCGCCGCCTTTCAATCGTCGATGTGGCGCGCGGTGCGCAGCCGATGGCCAGCGACGACGGGCAGCTGCAGCTCATCTTCAACGGCGAGATCTACAACCATCCGCAGTTGATGCCGCAGCTCATCGAAAGCGGCGTTAGGTATCACACGCATTGCGATACGGAAACGATCCTGCGGCTGTACGAACGCCACGGGACGGCGATGGCGTCGTATCTGCGCGGCATGTTCGCGTTCGCAATCTGGGACCGGACCAGGCGCCGACTTTTTCTCGCGCGCGACAGGTTCGGGGTGAAGCCGCTGTACTACGCGCACCTCGAAGACGGCACGCTGGTCTTCGGTTCGGAGATCAAGGCCATCCTCGAATCCCGCGTGCTTCGCGCGGCGCTCAACAGGCGCGCGATCCCCGATGCCCTCGCGAACTACGCGCCCTCGGGCGACGAAACGTTGTTCGCGGGCATCAAGCGACTGCCTGCCGGGCACACGATGACCTGGCACGACGGGCGCATCGACATCGAGCCATACTGGGATCTGCACTATCGTACCGTCGAGCTGAATGGCCAGAGCGACGAACAGTTGATCGACGAGTATCGCGACCGTTTTCGCGAGGCCGTGCGCATGCGGCTGATGTCCGACGTTCCGTTAGGCATGTTCCTCTCCGGAGGCATCGATTCGGCCGCGATCACCGCGACGATGAGCGAGCTCGTCGACGACCCGATAAAAACGTTCTCGGTGGCCTTCGCCGAGCGCGAGGCAAACGAGCTGCAGTATGCGCGGCTCGTCTCGCAACGCTACCGTACGGACCACCATGAGGTTGTCGTCACGCCGGACGAGTTCTTTGCCGCGCTCCCACGTCTCGTTTGGCACGAAGACGAGCCGATCGCGCATCCGTCGAGTATCGCTCTGTACTTCGTATCGAAGCTCGCCGCCGAGCGTGTCAAGGTTGTTTTGACCGGGGAAGGGAGCGACGAGACGCTCGCCGGCTACAATCGTTATCGGGTCACGCTGTTCAACAAGCGGTTGGGGCAACCATACGAAGCCGCAATTCCGCGCGCGATGCGCGCCGTGGTGCGCAGCGGGATCGATACGTTGCCACGGGGCGGTGGACTCCGCCGTCGCCTAACGCGCACGTTTTTGTACCTCCCGGCGGATCTCGATACGCTGTACTTCGATAACTTCGCCGTATTCGGTCGCCGCCGGCAGCGCGAGCTCCTTGCGCCAGCGCTTGCCGACGAAGTGCGCGGCATCGACCCCTACGCCGCGGCTCATGCGGCTCTCGACCGCACCGACGCGCCGACGTTGCTCGACCGCATGTTGTACGCGGACACGAAGACGTACTTGCACGAGCTGCTAATGAAGCAAGACCAAATGAGCATGGCGGCGTCGATCGAGTCACGCGTTCCGTTCCTGGACCATCCGCTCGTCGAATATGCGTCGTCCCTGCCACAACGCCTCAAGCTGCGTGGTTGGACGACGAAGTACGTGTTGCGCGAAGCGATGAAAGGGCTCTTGCCCGAAGAGATTCTCAGCCGCCGCAAGATGGGTTTTCCAGTCCCCGTGGGCGCGTGGCTTCGCGGACAATTCCGCCCCCTGCTCGACGAATTCGTGCTCAGCGACCGCGCGGCAGCGCGCGGGCTGTTTCAACGCGACGCGGTGCGACGCCTGGTCGACAGTCACGTGGCCGGTCATGAAAAACACGATGAGCGGCTTTGGATGCTCGTCAACTGGGAGATCTGGCAACGCATCTTTCTCGACGGGGAGGCGCCGGATGCGATCCGGTTGCGTTAGGCAGTGAACGTCGCGTGGGTCAAAGCAGGCAAGCTCCTGCCCGTCGATACCGGCGGGAAACTGCGTTCTTTCAACTTGCTCCAACAGCTTGCGCGCCGTCATCGCCTGACTCTGCTCACGTACTACGATGGAGCGGTGGACGGGGCATATGAACGTGAAGTCGCCACGCAGTTTCCCGGCGCTGTCACGATCGCGACCGCACGCGGCACGAATGGAGGGCTCGCTGAAGCGGCTCGTTATGCACGCGCGCTGGTCGCCCCAGCGCCCTACGCCGTAGAGAAATTCACTAACGCAGCGGTGCGTCGCGTGATCCAGGAGTGGATGAGCAGGCGTGCCTTTGATGTCATCGTCTGCGACTTTCTGTCCGCATCACTCAACTTCGGGCCGCTCGATCTCCCCACGGTTCTGTTCCAGCACAACGTCGAGACGGAGCTGTGGCGGCGTCAGGCGCGTTTCGAGCCGCACCCGATCAAGCGCGTCGCCTTTCAGATCGAAGCGCAAAAAATGGCCCGCTATGAGCGCGCGGCGGTGGCGCGCTTCCATCACATCATCGCAGTCTCCGAACACGACCGCGACCTCATGGCGCGCATGGTCGATCCGCGACGGATCAGCGTAGTGCCCACCGGTGTTGATGTCGCGCGCTTTCAGGCCGCCGCGAGCCGGGAACCGAGCGCCCCGGTCGTCATGTATCTGGGTTCGATGGACTGGGAAGCGAACATCGACGCCGTCGAATGGTTTTGCGCTGAGATGTGGCCGCGCATCAGACAAACGCTGCCTAACGCCGAGTTTCGTGTGGTCGGGCGCGATCCGGACGCGCGTGTCCGGCGCCTTGCCGGCAATGGAGTCGTCGTCACGGGGACGGTGCCGTCCGTCATCGACCACCTCGCCGAGGCGGCGGTGGTTGTCGTACCGCTTCGAATCGGCGGCGGTACGCGTCTCAAGATCTTCGAAGCGATGGGCGCGGCCCGCGCCGTCGTGTCCACGACTGTTGGCGCCGAGGGGCTGGATGTCAACAATGACGTGGACATCAGGCTGCGAGATGACGCGACGACGTTCACAGATGCGGTCATCGCTTTGTTGCAGGACGATGTGCTGCGACGACGACTCGGCGCCGCCGCCCGCCACCTCGCGCAGCGGCATGACTGGTCGCAAGTCGTCAGCCGCTTCGAAGAGGCGCTCGAGCAGGCGATCTCGGCGCAGGCCAGCGCAGCGGCATAATACATCGTGCGCGTTCTAGTGCTGGACGGAAACGAGAATCAAGCGGTTGCCGCCGTGCGTTCACTTGCCGCCGCCGGCCACGAGGTGCACGTCGCCGCCGACAGCGGTTGGTCCAAAGCAGGCTGGTCACGCTTCGCAAAAAGCCAGCTGCGCTACACCGCCCCGCAGCGCGACGCGCGCGCGTTCATCGCCGATCTCGTTAGGTTCGCGTCGGCGAGCCCGGGTACTCTCATTTTGCCGATGACGGAACGGACGACGCTCCCCATATCGGCGGAGCGGCAGTCCCTGCTGCAGGTGGGCGCAAAGCTTGTCTTGCCGGACCACGCGATGGTGCGCCGGGCGTTCGACAAATCCGCCACGACCGCTTTGGCGGAGTCGTTAGGCATCGCGGTCCCGCGCACGGAGCTCTTGTGCGATCCACCCGGAGCGGCAACGGAGGCTCTCGCGGCGCACCTTCAATTTCCCGTCGTGCTCAAAGCTGCGACGTCGGAGGAAATAGACGGCCAACAGCGCGTCCGCGCGACAGGCGCGCCCGTCTACGCGCATAACGCGGCGCAATTTCGTGCCGCGCATGCGGAGATCGCGCGGCGCGCGAGTCGCGTGCTCGTCCAGAGCTTCGTCCAGGGAACCGGCACCGGCTACTTCGCGCTCGCGGCGCACGGCACCGTTCGCGCCGAGTTCGCGCATCGCCGCATCCGCGACGTGCGTCCAACCGGGTCGGGGAGTGCGCTACGCGAGAGCGCCCCCCTGGACCCGCGCGTCGCGGCGGCCGGCAGGCGCATGCTCGAAGCGCTACAGTGGCATGGACCGGCGATGGTGGAGTTCCGCGTGACGGCCGATGGAACACCGGTGTTCCTGGAGGTCAATGGACGCTTCTGGACGTCGCTCGCGCTCGCCGTTCACGCAGGCGTCGATTTTCCGCGTTTGACCGCAGAGTTGGCGGAGCGCGGAGACATACAACCCGTCACGGCCTACCGCACCGGCGTGCGGTGCCGCTGGCTCCTGGGCGACGTTAGGCACTTGTTAGGTGTGATGCGTGGGCGGCCGCGCGGTTACGAGGGGACCTTCCCGTCGCGCTTACGTACCCTGCGCGACGTGCTGCTGCCCGTGCCAGGCACGTATCACGACCATTGGCGCTGGGATGACCCTGCGCCGGAGCTGGGCGACTGGCTTCACTTCCTGTTTCGGCGCGTGCCGTCCCGGCTCGCTCCCAAGCCGGCCGCATGATCTCCTGCGCGCTGCACGTGCATAGCACGTACTCCGATGGAGAGTTCACGCTCGCCGAGCTGCGTGACACTTACGTGCGGGCGGGACGCCGGGCCGTCCTCCTCGCCGATCACGCGGAGTATTTCGATGCCGCGCGTGTCGCGGAGTACGTCGCCGACTGCGCGCGCCACTCGGATGCCGCTCTTCAAATGGTTCCCGGGCTCGAGTTCGGCTGTGAAGATCGCATGCACATCGTCGGCTACGGAGTGACGGCGCTCACCGACCAGCGTGACCCGCAAGCGGTCATCGCGCACATTCAAATGAACGGCGGCGTCAGTGTGATCGCGCATCCACGCGACGATCACTTCCCGCTGATCGAATCGTTTCAGCTGTTGCCGTTAGGCATCGAAGCGTGGAACACAAAATACGATGGCAGGTACGCGCCGCGCGCGCACACATTCCAGCTCATCGACCGCCTGCGTGGGCGCCAACCGGAGCTGTTGGCGTTTTACGGCACCGATCTGCACTGGCGGACGCAATTCCGCGATCTCGAAATCATAGTGCGCGCGCCGACGAACGCGGGTCCTGAGATACTCGCGGCATTGAAGCGCGGCGACTTCCGCGCCCGCAAAGGATCTTTGGAGCTCCAGCCGCGGACCACGCCGTCAGCGGCGCAGCTGAAGCGTTTCCGGGTGTTGAATAATGCGTCGCGTCTGATGTGGCGCACCCTCAAGGCGATCAAGACGGCCAGCGGCAGCGTGGGCAATCGGCTCCCCGCGCCGATCAAGGCGCAGTTGCGCCGCATCTTCTAGCATGACCGCCGCGAAGGTCATCGCCCTCGAGTACCACGATGTTGTGGCACATGGAGCATTCGACGAGAGTGGCTTCACTGGACGCGCTGCCGCTTCATACAAACTGTCCGTCGATAACTTCGCCGCGCACCTGTCTGTACTGACCGCACCAGGTATTCCTGTGCGGTCGGCGGCGCATCCCGTGACAGACCTCGCTGTAGGCGGCGTCATGTTGACTTTCGATGACGGGGGAGCTTCCGCGTTCACGCACATCGCCCCGCTTCTGGAGGAGCGGGGACTGTCGGGAGCATTTTTCGTCACCACTGACCACATCGATACACGCGGCTTCCTAACGAGAGCGCAAATCACTGAGTTGCATCGCCGCGGACATGTAATCGGCAGTCACTCGTGCTCGCATCCAACGCGCATGGCCGAGTGCTCGGCGAGCGAGCTGCAACACGAGTGGGGGGATTCGGTTGCGCGACTGAGCGACGTGATCGGCGGCGCGGTAACGACCGCTTCTGTTCCTGGAGGTTACTATTCGCGCGATGTGGGCGAGGCGGCGGCAGCAGCGGGCGTAACTCTGCTCTTTACGTCCGAGCCGAGTACGCGGGTGACACGATGCGGCGATGGGCGCTGCATCGTCCTGGGACGTTACACTCTGCGCCAGGCCGACTCGGAGCAGCGCGTGGCGGCTCTGGTCGGTGCGTCGCCGCTGACACGCCGCGCCGAATGGCTCAAATGGAATAGTAAGAAGGTCGCCAAAGCACTCGGCGGCCGCGCGTATTTGCGGTTGCGGGAAGCTGTCTTCCGCGAGCCGTGAAGCGTTTCCACATTTTTCGTTCCTAACGAGTTTTCATGGCACAACGCGTAAGTGTGTTTGGCTTGGGCTACGTGGGCTGCGTTTCCGCGGCCTGCTTCGCGAGGGAAGGTCATAGCGTCATCGGCGTCGACGTGGCGCAAGCCAAGGTGGACATGCTCAACGATGGAAAGGCGACCATCGTGGAGCACGGCATCGCCGAGCTGGTGGCACAGGTCAGGACCGACGGACGCATGCGCGCCACGACCGATGTCAGCGACGCGGTGCAGAACTCCGACGTCTCATTGATCTGCGTCGGGACACCGAGCAAGCCTAACGGGAGCCTGGAGCTGACGTATGTCGAGCGCGTGTGCGCTCAGATCGGCGCCGCCTTACGCGACAAGGCTTCGCGGCATACCGTCGTGGTTCGCAGCACCGTCCTCCCGGGCTCCACGCACGAAGTGGCGATTCCAGCGCTCGAGCACAGCTCGGGGAAGAAGGCCGGCGGCGACTTTGGCGTGTGCATGAACCCGGAGTTTCTCCGCGAGGGCAGCTCGATCAAAGATTTCTTCGAGCCTCCCTTCACGCTCATTGGGTGCGATGACGCGGACGACGCCGCACCGGTCGCGCAGCTGTACGCCTCGATCACCGCGCCGCTGCACATCACCGCGACGCGCGTCGCCGAGATGATCAAATACGCGTGCAACTCCTTCCACGGCCTGAAGGTCGGCTTCGCAAACGAGATCGGAAGTATCTGCAAGGCGTTAGGCATCGACAGCCACGAAGTAATGCGCCTGTTCTGCGAGGATACGAAGCTCAATATTTCGGCGGCGTATCTGCGGCCGGGCTTCGCGTTCGGCGGGTCATGCCTCCCGAAAGACCTGCGAGCGATCACGTACCGCGCGCGGCAGCTCGACGTCTCCACGCCCATCCTGTCCGCAACTCTGGAGAGCAATGACGAGCAGATCGAGCGCGCGTTCGAGATGATCATGGCATTGGGAAAGAAGCGGGTCGGGATCCTGGGCCTCGCGTTCAAAGCCGGTACGGACGATCTGCGGGAGTCGCCTAACGTGACGCTCATCGAGCGGCTCATAGGTAAAGGCGTCAAAGTCGCCATTTACGATCGCGAAGTGACGCAAGCGCAGATCATCGGCGCGAATCGCGAGTACATCGAACGCGAGATCCCGCACATCTGGTCCCTCATGCGGCCGTCGATCGATGCCGTTTTGCAGGAGAGCGAAGTCATCGTCATCGGCAACGGCTCGGCCGAGTTCCGCGATCCTGCCAAAGTCCTCGGCGATGGCCGCACGGTGATCGACCTCGTGCGCGTCTTCGGAACGAAACGGACCGACGGAGCGAATTACCAAGGCATAAGCTGGTAGACGCGCTGATTTCTTGTTTGTGCTCCGTGTCACGCGCTCGCGTTAACGTGAACTAATAAAGAGAGTTACGGTAAAATTCTTGTTGTGAGAACTACTGGTCGTCGGTAAGTTGCGCGCGCCGTAGGCGGCTTCGGTTGAGGCCGCTGCATGCCGCAGGGGCATCGGGTGCCGCAACGCCGTCGAGCATGAGAAAACTTCAGGTTATCGGTATGGCTGGTCTTCTCGGATTTTTGCTCGCGCGTTGCCAAGGGGGAGATAGTGCCCTCGGGGCTCGCAGCGTCACTGCGATTGCGTCCGTCGCCGTCATTCTCGGCTCCGACTTCGTCTTGTTAGGCGAGACGTCGCCCGCGAGCGTCGAGGTACGCAACCACGATGGCGAAGTTATCGACGCGCCCAGGGTTTCCTGGAAGACGCGGGATCCCGCGACGGCGGAGGTCTCCATTCAGGGGATCATCTCGGGCATGGGCCACGGCACGACCGAGATTGTCGCAACGGTCGATGGTGTTTCGGGCACAGCACGTGTGTTCGTCGTCGATTCGATGCCGGCCAACGCGGCCGCGGCAAACGATCCGGAGCTCCCGCGCGACTCGGTCGACGTATCGTGGCGTCCGGCGACAGGGCGGACAATCCACGTTAGGCAGGGGGACAACTTGCAGCGCGCCCTGGAACAGGCGCAACGCGGCGATGAGCTCGTGCTCGAGGCAGCGGCGACGTTCCGCGGTCATTTCCAGCTGCCGGCCAAACCGGGCAGCGCCGCCGATGGGTGGATTACGGTCCGCACGTCGGCGCTCGATTTGTTGCCGGCGCCGGGCACGCGCATAGACCCCGCGCGCAGCTCGCTCATGCCCAAGATTGTCACTCCCGATCTTGTGGCGGCGCTGACGACCGAGCTTGGCGCGTCGGGCTGGCGTCTGGTCGGTATCGAAGTGACCGTCGATCCAGGCGTCAAAGGGGTCCAGCAAGGTCTGGTCTTGTTAGGCGACGGCGCCGGTGCACAGCGCTCGCTGCAGCAAGTAGCGACGGATCTGATCCTCGATCGCGTCTATATCCACGGACATCCTAACGTCAGCCTCAAGCGCTGCGTGGCGCTCAACTCGGCCCGCACGGCGATTGTCGATTCGCAGCTGTTGGAGTGCCACGGCAAGGGCTTCGATTCTCAGGCGATTGCCACCTGGACTGGCCCGGGGCCGTATCGCATAGAGAACAACCGCCTGGAAGCTGCGGGTGAGATCATCATTTTCGGCGGCGATACACCGTCGATTCAGAACCTCGTACCCAGCGACATCACGATCAGGCGCAATTACATGCACCGCCCGCTGACATGGAAAGGTCTATGGACGGTGAAGAATCTGTTCGAGCTGAAGAACGCGCAACGCGTGCTTGTCGAGGGGAATATTCTCGAGAACAACTGGGCCGACGGCCAAATCGGACATGCGGTCGTTCTCGGTTCCGCCGATACCGGATATCCGTGGTGCATCGTGCAGGATGTCACGTTCCGCTACAACCATATCCACAACTCGGCCGGTGGGTTCAACCTGTTCGATCACTATGGCAACGCCCTTCCGATGCGGCGTGTGGCGGTGAAACACAACCTCCTAACGAATATCGGTGCGAGCGGCCTTGGGCAGAACGGCCGGATGTTTCAGCTCGCGGGACGGATTGACGACCTGGCGATCGAGAACAACACGGGATTTTCACCTCAGATCTACGTCACGTTCGGTGACGAGGTCGGTCCCATGGCGCGCTTTACGTTCCGCAACAACATCGGTGGCGACGCCGAATATCCGCTTCATGGCGGACGCGCGAATGGCGCGCAAGCGATCGCCCTCTATACGACAGCGGGCTCGCGGTTCGAGCGGAACGTGATCATCACCCGCGTGCCGCCGCACTACCTTCCGCCGAGCAATACGTACATACCTTCACGCGCGGCGGTGGGCTTCGACGATAACGCGGGGGGCTTGGCCTCGTGGCGCCTCGCGCGGGACAGCCGGTATCGAGGCGCCGGCACGGGCGCATCGACGCCTGGCGCGAATATCGACGAGCTGGTTAGGCGCCTGGCCGGGGTAGGCGGGAGCAATTACCAACCCGCCGCGCGTCCACGTTAGGCGTTTTTCGCTTCGCCTCGCAGCCAGCGTTCCAGTATCAGAAGGTGCCACAGGTGACGCGCGGTCCGCGTGTCACGGGCGTCGTTCACCGCGTCGCGCACGGCGGCCCCGCGGATCCACCCTTGTTCATGGAGCAGGGAATTCTCGAAGGTGCGATCCACCATCGATCGCCAGCGACCGAGGATCCAATCCTCTACAGGGATCGTGAAACCGCGCTTGCGCTCGTCCGCTACGAAGTCCCCGATGCGGCGACGGGCGATTTCACGCAAGACCGCTTTGAGGCGGCCGCGGTACAGCCGCGTGTCGATGGATAGTTGCGCTGCGTACTCCCATACCTCGTGATCGAAGAACGGCGATCGTGCCTCCAGGGCGTAGTGCATGGTGGCGCCGTCTACCTTCGTTAGGTACTCGCTCACAAACTGCGTGCGCAGGTCGTAAGGCAAATATTCCAGCAGCACGCGACGAGCGCGGTCGACCGACCATGGCTCGCGGCGCGCGGCAACTTCCACATCTTCCAGGCGCGGTCCCAGAAAGCCGCGTCGTTGCATATCAGGGAGTCCGTCCGTCGCGCTCAGAAAGGCACCCAGACCGCCTGTCGCGTAATCGATGAGATGAACGACGCGCCGCAAATGCGATTCGTGGGGCAGCGAATCGCGCACCGCGCGCCACGCCGGACCGACGCCCGGGGGGATGAAACGCGCGGCTTGCTGAATCCGCGAGAGCATCAGATGGCGCGGATATCCGAGAAACACATCGTCGCCACCATCACCTGTCAGCAGAACTTTCACATTAGCGTGCGCCACCGCTTCGGAGACGCGGAGCATGCCTAACGCGGACGGCGAGGCGAACGGCTCGGCGTACGCGGCGACGAGGGTGTCCAGCTCGTCCGGCTCGTTGTCACGCAACGGGAGGATGTGATGCTTGATGCCGAGCTGCGCCGCGCAGCGCGCCGCGAGCTGTGACTCATCGGCGGGAGAGTCGGGAACGCCGACCGTGAAGGCTTCGACGTCACCGTTGCACGCACGAATAGCCCAGCACACGAGCGCCGAATCCACACCCCCGGACAGGAGCGCGCCGACAGGCACGTCCGCGTGCAACCGGCGCTCGGTTGCCGCCAGCAACAAGCGTTCAGTGTCCGCGACTGCGGCGTCGAAGGCGATTGTTTTTTCGAGCGCTGGTTCCGGGGGGGTCCAGTAACGTCGTGTGACGAGCTTGGAGTCCTTGGCGTGCCATTCCAGAATCGTCGCCGGCGGCACCTTGTGCACATCCGCGAAAATGGAGCGCTCTTCGGTGACAAAGCCGTATTCCAGG
>DATFBW010000278.1:0-8160 GCA_035253645.1 Gemmatimonadaceae bacterium
CGCGGGACACGAGTCGACGCGCCTCGCGGCCGGCCTCATGCTGCTCGGGATCGGATGGTCATCAACGATGGTCGCGGGTTCTACACTCCTCAGTGAATCGATTCCCGCGGCGCTGCGCCCGTCGGCTCAAGGTCTTTCGGATTTTACAATGGGAGTCGCTGGTGCATCGGCAGGAGCGCTGTCAGGGGTGATCATGCACGCATGGGGATTCGCAACGCTGGCACTCATTGCCGCAATCGCCGCTGCGCCGTTCATTGCGCTTGCCGCGCGCCATGAAGGCGCCACTGTGCCACAGTCATAATCGTTCGAAAGCCGATGTGCGGTCCTCCCGTGTCTGGCGTCCCGGAGCTGCGCGCGCTCACGCGATAACCGCGGCAGTACGAATCGTTGCAGAGGAACGACCCACCACGCATCACGCGCATGTGCCCTGCGCCAGTTCTGTTCGGACCGGCGGGGTTGCGCATGACACCACGCTCGGCATCGCGCGCGTACGTGTTTTGGTCGAACCAGTCCAGCGTCCACTGCCACACGTTGCCGGACATGTCGCGCAGCCCATACGCGTTAGGTGGAAACGAGCCCACGGCGCGCGTAGTTGCCGCGTGTGTCGGGAAGGTTCCTTCGTAGATGTGCGCTTGTGGTTGCTCCGGATCGAACGACTCGTGGCCCCAGGCGTACTCACGCTGTTCAACGCCGCCGCGAGCGGCGAATTCCCACTCTGCTTCCGTTGGCAGCCGTTTCCCAGCCCATTCCGCGTAGGCGACAGCATCCTCCCACGCGACGTGAACAACCGGGTGCGTTTCTTTGCCTCTGATCGAGCTCTCTGGTCCTTCGGGGTGGCGCCAGTTCGCGCCGGGAACCCAGCGCCACCATTGCGACCAGTCGCGCAGATCGACTTCTCGCTGCGTCGGCATGAACACCAGAGATCCCGGAACGAGTTTCTCTTTGGCCGGAGCTGGCGTACCTGGCGGAAGCTGTGCCAGCAGTGCCGCCGCGTCAGGCGCGCGCTCGGCGACTGTCACGTACCCGGTTGCAGCGACAAACTCCGCGAACTGCGCGTTCGTGATCGGATCACGATCCATGAAGAAGCCGTCGACGTAGACTGGATGCACGGGCCGCTCGTTAGGCTGTGCGTGCAGCCCGTCACTTCCCATCAGAAACGTTCCACCAGGGACCCATACCATGCCTGGCGGGGCCTCGCCCGGCGCGGGTTGGGAGCTGCGGCCGCCGGCGCAAGCAGGTGATAACGCGACCGCGCCACAAAGAAGTGCAACGCCGCGCCAGCGAAACACCTAACGATATCCCTTGAAATCGGGACGATAGCCGCTTTCGCGTTGCAAACGTTCCAGCTCGGCGCGCAATGTCGGCAGCAGGCGCTCTCCGGCGGGCGTTCCCATCAGGTTGTCCATCTCGAAGGGATCAGCCGCGAGGTCATATAGCTCGTCCATCCCTTCCAATTCGAGGTAGTCGATGTACTTGTGCTGCTCGGTGCGCACCGCTTGATACGCCATGTTGACAATGCGCGGGAATACACGGTCGCTGTAGTATTCCAGGAGTACCGACCGACGCCACGTGCTTGCCGAGCCAGCCAGCAACGGGACGAAGGACGTTCCTTGCCGTGGAAACGTGTCGGTGACGCCAGCCAGTGCCAGAATCGTCGGTGCGAAGTCGATCACCTGAACCAACTGCGCCGGCGTAGATCCGGCGCGCGCCACCGGCGGGTAGCGGATGATGAGCGGGATGCGTGACGTTTCTTCGTACGCCAGGCGTCGCTCCTCGTTGAGCCCATGCTCACCGTAGAAGTAGCCATGGTCACTCGTTAGGACGACGATGGTATTGTCGAGCACTTCCATCTCGGCGAGCGCGGCGCGAAGTCGCTGCAAGCTTTCATCGACCGCAAGCAACATCTCCAGTCGGTCGCGGACGTCCGCATCCGGCGTTCCCGTGGACGGAGCCAGGGGCGGCAGGCCGCTGATAGGCCGTTCCAGCGCAGGTTTGCGCTGAATCGGTGTCGTCGCGTTGCGTCTGCGCGGAACCACAGACTGCGCATAACGGCCACGATGCCGCTCGGCGGGAACGAAACCGTTGCCCTGCCCTTGGAGAGGCGCCACGCTGCCGTCGTCCCGTTGGGCCACGTTAGGGTGCAGCGCTTTGTGCGCGAGGAAGATCATGAACGGCCGATCTTTCGATCGCTGCATGAAACGGAGCGCATAATCCGTGAGCACATCAGTCACGTATCCCGGCGCTTCGATGCGCTCGCCGTCGACGTTGAGCTTCGGGTTGATCGCTCCGCCCTGTCCTTTCATCGTGACCCAGTGCGTCCAGCCAGGCCGGCGCGTGTCGTCGTTCCCCATGTGCCACTTGCCGAAGAAGCCGGTCTGGTATCCCGCCTGCTGTAGCGGGATCGCGAAGGTCGCGAGGCGATGACTCGCAGAATCGCGCGCCGTGTTGTCGATGATGCCGTTGGTATGGGCGTATTGTCCCGTCAGGATCGCGGCGCGGCTGGGCGAGCAGAGCGGCGTCGTCGCGAAGGCGTTGAGAAAGCGTGTCCCTTCGCGCGCCAGTTGATCGATGGCGGGCGTTTCGACAAATGGATGACCTGCGACGCCGATGTCATCCCAGCGCAAGTCGTCGACCAGGATGAAGACGACGTTAGGCGGACGCGCCTGCTCGCCTCCGCAGCCAAAGGCCAGGAACGCCGCGAACGGAATCGCAAACGTAGCGCCCCAGCGTGCTCGCATGGCTACCTCGGGAACGCGCCGGCGGGCACTCCTTTCATGAGCTTCAGAGCGTTCTGGTAGTACACCTTCTTGAGGACCGCGTCAGGCAGATCGATGCCGTAGAGCTTCCAGAACGCGTGATAGCCGCGGTAGTAATCGAAGTATTCGTCGCGCGTTTCGAACACGCGCCAGTAATACGGATACTCCTCGGGCTGGAAGGAATCCTTTCCGAACAGGATGCGATCCTGGTACTTCACGAAGAAGTCGTGCGCACCGCGCGGCTGCCGGCCGATGTCATACAATACGGCACCAACCTCCGTGTACACGTTAGGCATCTGATCCAGCATCTTGCCTAACCGGCCGAGGTCGTTGGCATGCCACCCCATGTGAGCCGCGACGAAGGTGGTCTTCGGATTGTTCTTGAACAGGTTGTCACGCTCCGCCATGATCGCATCGAAGCTCGGAAAACGCTCCGGTGGAAAGCGACGTCCAGGGAAGAGCGCCAGCTCGAGCCAACGCTCATTCGTTAGGTCGATGTTCTTGAAGAATTCCTGCGGATCGGCGGTGTGGATGAAGACCGGTAGTCCGAGCCGAGCGCACGCGTCCCATATCGGTTTGAGCTCGGGATCGTCGAGCTTGAGGCGGCTGCCGTCGGGCTTCGTCGTGGAGAGACCGAAGCCCTTGCCGATTTCGCCGACGCCAACTGCGCCGGCGGCGACATCGGCTTCGAGCTGCGCGATGACGCGCTCCTGCCAGCCGGGCGTCATGTCGCGGAAACTGACGCCGGTGAGCACGCGCACGCGGTCTTTCATTTTCGCCGACGCGCGGATCGCGGCCATCACGTTCTTGAGTTGGTCGCCCGAGGTGTTGTTCGCGGCGATCATGACCTGCACACCGATCGAGTCCATGGAGACGCCGAGTCGCTCGAGTGCTTCGGCGGATGAGATGTCGCCGGGGTGGCCGTGAAAGTCGATCGACGGAAATTTCGATTTTGGAACGTGGTGCGCCGGGGTGACGAGCGTGGATTTTGGCCGATAGTCCACGATGCTCGGCGGTGCGATCTCAGGAGCTTGGCAGAGGTTGGGTCTGACTTCCGTAGTTCCCGGCGGGCATTCCTGACCCGGCTGTATGCGTGTACCACCGCGTCCGGGTTGCGCGATGGCGACGTTGGCAAAAAAAAGGCTTAGAGCGGCGAAGACGTACTCGCGGCGCATCGAAACTCCAATATTGAAGGACGTTGGAATGTGCAGCCCGTGCAGGTACGACGCTAATTGCCGGGCCGTTACAGAACAGGCCTAAACTCCCGTCGCCGTCGTTCGTAGTCCATACGCTGTGTACGCGACCTGTCTCTTCTGCAATAAACCTCTCGGCAGCAACGAGGCGCTGGAAACGTTTCCCGTTGGCCGCCGCCTCGCATTCGATGCGGAGAGGGGACGCCTGTGGGTCGTGTGCCGCCAGTGCGAGCGCTGGAACCTCTCGCCGCTCGACGAACGCTGGGAAGCGATCGAACAAGCGGAGAAGCTTTACCGCGATACGCGCCGGCGCGTAGCGACCGACAACATCGGCCTCGCGCATCTGCGCGACGGCACCACACTCGTTAGGATCGGCAAGCCGCAGCGTCCCGAGTTCGCGGCGTGGCGCTACGGCGACCAGTTCGGCCGCCGGCGTAAACGTCAGCTGCTTTATGCCGGCGGCGGGATCGCGGCGATCGGCGCTCTCGCCACGGGCGGTGCAATCGCCGGCGTCGGCATCGGGGCGTTCGGCTGGGTCATTGCGAACATGGGGCAGGCGATCGTCCGCGGTAATCCGGAAGACGTCGTCGCCAAGATCCGCACCGACAAAGCCGGGCTCGTTCACGTTAGGCGCCGCCACCTCGGCGAATCGTCCATCGCGCGCGCGGACGACGGCTCGATGTCGCTCTTCCTCCGCTTCAAGAACGGAAGCGAAACTTTCCAGGGACACGAAGCCGAGCGGATCGCGTCGATCGTACTGCCGAAGGTGAATCGATTCGGCGGCGGACGCAAAGCGGTTTCCGAAGCCGTGAGCGAGATCGAGCAATCCGGAAGCACCGAGGCTTATCTCGACCGCCTAACCAGAACCGCTCGCGAATACGCGCGCCCATATCCAAGCAAGAAGCGGTCACGCTGGACGGGGCACTACGACTTCAACAAGTATGGGCTGTATTCGCTCCCCGGCCCGCACCGGCTCGCGCTGGAGATGGCGCTGCACGAAGAAGCAGAGCGGCGAGCGCTCGAAGGTGAGTTGGTGGAGCTCGAAAAAGCCTGGAAAGACGCTGAGGAGATCGCTGCAATCGCCGACAACCTACTGTTACCCGAATCGGTTGAAGCGGCGTTCGATGCAATGAAGCGCAGGAGCGGGTCGTAGCGCGTTAGGCGCGGATTTTCGCGGTATCCAACGCCGGCGCGGGCGGAAGGCCCGTCACCTCGAGGATCTGCTGCTCGTCCAGCGTCTCGCGCTCGAGTAGGGCACGCGCGAGGGCATCGAGCTCGCCGCGATGCTCCGTGAGCAGCTTTCGGGCCTCGGCGTGACTCTCCTCGATAATGCGGCGCACCTCGACATCGATCGCGCGCGCTGTCTCCTCACTGAACGGACGAGTGCCGTCATGTCCCGCAATGGTCCCGAGAAATGGATTCTCTCGCGGCGCCAACTGCACCATTCCGAGCCTTTCGCTCATCCCCCAACGCGTCACCATGTTGCGCGCCAATGCGGTCGCCTGCTCGATGTCATTCTCGGCGCCCGTGGTACGTGTACCGTAAACGATCTCTTCGGCAGCTCGCCCGCCCAGCATCCCAACGATACGCGCGCGCAAGTACCCCTCGGGGTAGTTGTAGCGATCGCTCTCCGGACGCTGATAGGTGACGCCTAACGCCTGACCACGCGGGACGATCGACACGCGGTGCACAGGGTCCGCGCCAGGGACCAGCAAACCAAGTATGGCGTGACCGCCCTCGTGGTATGCGATCCGCTCACGATCGGCCTGAGTGAGCAGCAACGGACGCTCCGGACCGAGGATGATCTTCTCGAGCGCGTCCATGAAGTCTTTTTGTGTTACCTGATTCTGTTCGCGCCGCGCCGCAAGCAGCGCAGCTTCGTTCACCAGGTTGCGAAGGTCCGCTCCCGCCAGCCCGGGAGTTGCCTGCGCAACCTCATCCAGATTGACGTCGGGCGCCAAGGGTACGCCGCGCGTGTGAACACGCAAAATGGCTTCGCGCCCGGTGCGATCCGGAAGGTTCACGACAACGCGCCTGTCGAACCGTCCAGGTCTGAGCAACGCTTTGTCGAGGATGTCCGGTTGGTTCGTCGCCGCGAGCACGATGATGCCTTCGCGACTCGAGAAGCCGTCCATCTCGGTCAAGATCTGATTGAGCGTCTGCTCTTGCTCGCTCGATCCGCCGAGAACGACTGCACCGCGGGCGCGTCCGATCGAGTCCAGCTCGTCGATGAAAATGATTGCCGGAGCGTGCTCGCGTGCCTGTTTGAAGAGATCGCGCACGCGCGCAGCGCCAACGCCGACGATCATCTCCACGAACTCTGACCCGCTCATCGAGAAGAAGGGAACGCCGGCCTCGCCGGCGACTGCGCGGGCGAGCAGCGTCTTCCCAGTTCCAGGAGCACCAACGAGCAGCACGCCTTTCGGCGCGGTGCCGCCTAACCGCGTGTACTTCTGCGGATCCCGCAAGAAATCCACGATCTCGACGAGCTCGTTTTCCGCTTCATCGATCCCGGCAACGTCGTCGAATGTCACCTTGCCTTCCGTCGACGTATCGAAGCGACGTGCCGTGCTTCGACCGATGCCCATCAGTCCGCCGCCACCGAGTCCACCCTGTTTCGCTGCACGCCTGAAGAGCCACACATAAAGACCGATGATCAGCAACGCGGGCGCAAAGCTGAACAAAAGACTCATCCACGTGCTGCCCGCCTGAATGGGCTCCGCGCTGATCTCCACGTCATTGGCAATGAGGAGAGACTCCAGCCCTGGATCGACAAACGCGGGGAGCGTGGAGGCAAATACTCTGACGGGCCCGCGCTTGGCTGTCGTTACCGTGTCACGCGCGGCGGGATACAGAACCGGAGCACGGAAATGTCCCGTTAGGCTTTCACCGCGTGAATACACGCGCGCCACATTGCGTTTGGTTACTTCTTGCTTGAAGAGCGTGTAGGGGACCTTGACCGGCTTCTCCCCAGTAGGGAAGAGGATGCGGATGAGCAGGAAGTTGGCGATGAGGATCAGGACGAGCGCCGGCCACGTCCGCCGCGGGGGAATTGTCGGCGGTACGGTCCCGCGATCCTGCTCGTTCGCCTTGCCGGACTTCGGCGGTGGCGAACTTCCCGCGCGCGGCTTCTGACTCTGCTGTCGTGGCTGCACATGCGCTCCCGCTTTCACAAACGGCTTGCCGTCCCTTGACACGTTAGGCTTTGCGCCGGGACACGCAAGGCGGGAGCGCGGGTGCTATCGGTACCACCGCGATACGTACGACAGGTTGATCGGGCTGTTGACGTCGAACGTCATCCATTGGTCAGGCTGGATGCGGATGGGCTCGGTCACGTAAAAGCGAGTCGAGCCGATAGGCGCGGCGAGTAACTGGACGACAAAGCCCGTTCGCGGGACAGAAGGTCCCATAACGAGTGTGTCTGTCGTACCGCCGCGCACAGTTCCGATCCGGAAGCGTGCCCCAGCGCGGACCACGTAGACGGCCACGTCACTCAGGTGGTTGTTCGTGACGGCGACGTACGCCGGCTGCTCCGAAACGACGTCCGGAACCGGGCGGCGTCGCGAGCCATCGCAAGCAATGACAACAACAAAGCAGGCCGCGAGTGCGGCGGGGGGCGATGCCCTCATAGTGCTCTCCTCAGGGCAGCCAACCCCCACACCTATGTAGCCGGCCCCGAATGGCGGAAGATCAGAACGACCGTTGAAGTGGTCGTACAGACGTCGGATAGACAGACGTCCATTGCGATGCTTTGCATAGGTCGCGCCAGCGACATTGGCGCGACGAGAGATGAGCGAGCCCAGGAGCGGGCGCGGTGCGCCCTTGACCAGCCGCCCTGGCGCCCCTGCCTAACGAGGAGGTCGCGCGCTCTGCCGAGTCAGAATGAGCACAGCCGCTGCCAACGGCGCGGCGTAACTGCCAGCGCGCTCGACAAACTCCCAGACCGGTGCGCCCGCGACGACGAACAGTGACTCCGTGGCCAGTTTCCAGGCGCACACGAACAGGAACAAAGGCGCAACAGGCCGAGCTGCGATCGCTGCGGCGAGGCCAATCTCGAACCAACCGACCGTCGCCGTAAGACCAGCGGGAAGGCCTGCGGCCACATAGTGCGCCGCGAATATCGCCTTTCCGGTCAGCGCGCCTAACGCGCCGTGACCAGCCAACAGAAGAACGGTGTTGATCTGCAGGACCCGCTTGACCAATTGCAGCCT
>DATFBW010000279.1:0-2303 GCA_035253645.1 Gemmatimonadaceae bacterium
TGGCTTGCTCAACTGAAACGCCGGTCGCGAGTTGCCCGCCAATCACAGTGGAGTAATCGACGCGCCTGAGCAGCTCACGCGCGTCGCCTGCGATGCGAGAGTACGCGACGAGCGGCACCCAAACACCCACCGATTCACCGAGGCGTGTGCCCTCAAACGACGGCTCGGCGACGCCCACAACAACAACCGGCTGGCCATTCAACAAAAAGGTGCGTCCGATGACGGAGTCGTGACCCTGCAGCAGCTCCTGCCACGTGCGATGACTTATGACAACCACGAGGCCCGTGTGGCCTTCGCTTTCATCGGCTGTGAAGGCGCGCCCCCTGACCATGCGCACACCTAACGAAGAGAAATAATTGCCCGATATGATCGCTCCGTTTACGGCGTAACTCGCGCGCTCGTAGTTGAGCGCGAAGCGCACGAATGGTCGATACGCGAACAGCGGGCGCAGCGTGGACGACCGGGCGGACAGGTCGGAGTAGTTGGGGAAGCTTGTCGCGGGCTCCACGATGCCGCTGTTGTCGATCCAGTTGAGTGTCACGAGGTTTTGGTTGTGCACTCCTGGCGCCGGTCGCTTGAGGATGCTGTGCGCGATGGAGAAGATGGTCGCGTTGCCACCAATTACGAG
This sequence comes from Gemmatimonadaceae bacterium, assembly GCA_035253645.1. Classification (GTDB taxonomy): domain Bacteria; phylum Gemmatimonadota; class Gemmatimonadetes; order Gemmatimonadales; family Gemmatimonadaceae; genus DASYRX01. The sequence goes on from DATFBW010000279.1 coordinate 629, forward strand.
GGCGATCAGGAGGATAGCTGTCGCACTGAGTGCCGGCGCTTTGCGCAGGATGCGCGCTCCGTAGCGGAGGTCCTGAAAGAACTGTTCGAGACGTGTCGCCACCCACACGCTGCGCATCCTTTCCTTCGTCACGAGGACCGTGCCGAAGGCGCGTCGCGCATCGCGCCGCGCGTCGTCGAGGGATGCTCCGCGGCTCACGCGCAGCTGCACCTCCTGGGCGAGATGAAAACGGATCTCATCATCGATGTCTCGCTCGTCCTCCGCGCGGCGCAGCAATCCGCGGCGCACGTGGAGCCAAAAGCGTTTGAACGCCATGCGCCGCTCCTCGTTAGGCAGGGCCTAATACGCGAGTGATGGCTTCCATCAGCACTTGCCAGCGATCGCGCTCGGTCTTGAGTTGTCGGCGTCCCGCGGCAGTCAGCCGATAGTATTTCGCGCGTTGATTGTTCTCGGAAAGCTTCCACTCGGCTTCCACCCACCCCTGTTTCTCCAGGCGGTGGAGCGCGGGATAGAGCGAGCCGTGGTCGATTTGCAGCACGTCGAGCGAGGTGGCGCGAATTGCGAGACCGATCCCGTGACCATGTTGAGGTCCAAGCTGGAGGGTCCGCAGGACGAGGAGATCGAGCGTCCCCTGAAGCAGTTCGGTACGGCGAGCAGTTTCGGACTTCGCCATGGTAGTAGACAGTCTACTACCTTTTGCACTATCCGTCAAGCAGAACGCTTTGCGCAGGACGGCGCCGGCGATCTATACTGTGGGCCCGAGCCCTGCGAGCCGATATATGTCGCGTTTGTTTTGCGCCCTGATCCTGGTGCTGCCGGTTCTGAGCGGCGCCCAGCGCCTAACGAGCGTGTACACGCCCGGTAAGCTGACGCCCGACCAGCAGCTCGCGCTCGACATTTACAAGGAGCTGATAGAGATCAACACGGGCGTGGAGACTGGGAACATCACCACAGCCGCGCTCGCGATGGCAAAGCGGTTCCGCGACGCCGGCATTCCGCCAGGCGACATTTTCGTCGGCGGACCACGCCCCGAAAAGCACAACGTGGTCGTACGCATCCGCGGCCGCGCGCCTAACGCGCGGCGGCCCATCCTGCTCCTCGCGCACCTCGACGTGGTGGAAGCGCTCAAGAGTGACTGGTCGCCCGACCTCGACCCCTTCAAGTTCACGGAACGCGACGGCTATTACTACGGACGCGGAACGTCGGACGACAAGGCGATGGCCGCCATTTTCGTGGCCAACGTCTTTCGCATGAAGCGCGAGGGGTACCTCCCCGACAGAGACATCATCATCGCCCTGACGGCCGACGAGGAGAGCGGGCCGGCCAATGGTGTCGACTGGCTCATCAAGAACCACAAGGACAAAGTCGACGCCGCGCTGGTGATCAACGAAGGGGCGGGGGGTGTGCTGCGCGACGGCAAGCCGCTGTTCAACGCCGTGCAGGCGGCAGAGAAGATCACGACCAACTTCACCCTGCGTGCAGAGAACAAAGGCGGCCACTCCTCCGTTCCGCGGGATGACAATGCGATCACGGCGCTGGCCGACGCGCTGGCCAAGGTGGGCCGCCAGACGTTCACCGTCAAACTGAATGACGTCACACGCGAGTTCTTCAGCAAGACGGCTGATCTCGAAGAGCCTGCGTTAGGCAGGGCCATGAAAGCGCTCGTCGCGAATCC
>DATFBW010000280.1:0-9376 GCA_035253645.1 Gemmatimonadaceae bacterium
AGGATTTCGTCCCCTATAGGCGTCCGGACACCCTTGCTGCGGGCGTTGGCGTCGACCGCACCCTGGCCGACGTCGGTGCCATGGCGCGCCTGGGCCGCCCGGGGCGACTCGCCATCCTCGGTCTCTCGGCGACAATGGAGCGCACACGCTCCAGCGCGCTGCCTGTCGCGTTAGGCAGCGAAGGCGAATTGCCGGACAGTACGCCGGCGCTCGTAAATCGCTTCGAGAGCTACCGTTCGGCGCGCGTGAATCTGCTACTCGGCTTTCGCGCCGTGCGTTTCATGCGCGTTGCGAGCTTCGATGCGCTGAGCGCTGAGCAGGACGTGCGAAAGGGCGTGCAGCTCGGCGCTGCCATCGGCCGTGGATTTCCGCTGGCTGAAGGGTGGGACGACGACGTGTACTCGTCAGGCGGTTTGTATGTTGGTGGCGGCGGGCCACGCTCTTTTGGCGGCCTTGAAGTGGGCGCGGAGGCTCGGCGCGCGACGGACGATGAACATTGGAGCGCCATCTACACGGGCGGCCGGGGCGCCGTGTATCTGCGGCCACATGAGCGGCACACCCTCACGACTAGTGTCGAATGGAGTGGGGCCTATCGGCCGCGGCTTCCTGTGCAACTTTCGCTGGCGGACCGCCGCAACGGAGTGCATGGCTACGCCAAGTCGTATGAGGGTGGCGCGCGCAGGCTCGTGTTCCGCAGCGAAGAGCGTTGGCGGTTCGGCAACGTGCGCCGCACTGCCCATGTTGGGGTGACCGCCTTTCTGGAAACGGGGAGGCTGTGGCTTGGTGACGCGGCGTTAGGCGCGGATACTCCCTGGCGCTGGGGGCTCGGCACCGGGCTGGTGGTCGCCGTCCCCCCTCGGTCGCAGCGGTTGTGGCGCGCGGAAATCGCGATCCCCCTAACGAGTGGCGCCGGCGGACGTTTCGAGGTCCGTCTCAGCTCGGCGGACAGGACGCCGCGGTGGTGGGTCGAGCCCAATGATCTGAGACGGAGTGGCCGGAGGACGCCGCTCGGCGATCTGTTTAGTTGGCCCTAATAGCTCATAGGCGTTAGCTCTTAGCACTGGCAGTGCCTCGGAGCTAGCGCCCTAGAGCTAACGACCAGGGATTTAGACCTGCGCTGACGCCGTTAGGCGTTTGAGAAGCGGTACAAGGGCCAGCATCAGTAAAGCCGCTCCGAACGACGTCGCTACTGGAATCGAGAAGAACGCGCCCTGTGTTGGGATGTTCTCGGTCTGTGCCGCAAGAAGGCCGCCGAGGTAGTTGGCCACCGCATTCGAGAGGAAGAAGACGCCCATGAGCATCGAGACCAAACGCGCGGGGGCAATCTTCGTCACGTAGGATAAACCCACGGGCGACAGGGCGAGCTCACCTAACGAGTGCATGAGGTACGCGACGACCAACCACATCGGGCTGGCCACGCGGCATTGCTCCCGTGCCGCTTCGGCGCCGACCTGCGCCACGCATGCGTCAGCGCCGCGAGCGCCGATCACCATGAAGACAAACCCAAGCCCGACCAGCACGAGGCCCAACACCATCTTGATCGCGGTCGACGGCTCTTTGCTGCGCGCTGCGAGCGTTCGCCACAGCCATGCCATGAGTGGCGCGCACAGGATGATGAACGTTGCGTTGACCGACTGGAACCACGACGCCGGAATGCTGAACGATCCGAGCTGCCGATCGGTGTACCGGTCCGCGAAGATGTTCATCGAGCTTCCCGCTTGCTCGAAGGCCATCCAGAAGAAAATGACGAAGAAAGTGACGATGAAGAGCGCGATCACCCGCTTGCGCTCCTCGCCGCGCGTACCAAGGATGCTGATCGACATCGCCGCGCCTACGCACACGCCGAGCACCAGTTGCACCCAACCACCGCGGGCGATCCACTCGCCGATGTTGAGATTCGCGCCGCCGCCGAGCCAAACGACAAGAGCGCCGACCACAGCGCCGATCAGGCCGAGGCGCACGTTGTTGGGCCCGGCGCTTTCTTCGACCGCGCGCGCCGCGCGCTCGTCGGGCGTGGGTGGCAGACCGATGCCAGGCAACAACTGCGCGCGATACCTGAGGTAGATCAGCAGGCCCAATAGCATGCCCACGCCGGCTGCACCGAAGCCGATGTGCCAACCCACGCGCTCACCGAGATAACCGCATACGATCGGCGCGATCGTCGCGCCGAGGTTGATCCCCATGTAGAAGATCGTAAAACCGGCATCGCGCCGCGGATCGCCTGCCTTGTATAACTGGCCGACCTGCGTCGAGACGTTAGGCTTGAAGAAGCCGGTGCCGATGATGACGCAGGCGAGGCCGAGGTAGAACAGCGGCATCGTCTGCATCGCGAGCAGGAAGTGTCCTATCGTGATTATGAGAGCGCCGATGATCATCGACCGGCGCGTGCCGAGGAAGCGATCGGCGAGGTAACCACCAATGATCGGCGTGAGCCAGACCAGCGAGGTGTACGTGCCGTACAGTCGTGAGGCATCGCCGTCGGTCCACCCGAGCCCGTTCACGAGATACAGCACGAGCAGCGCTCGCATCCCGTAATACGAGAAGCGCTCCCACATCTCCACGGCGAACAGCAGCGCGAGGCCCTTTGGGTGGCCGAACAAACCCCTCTCGTTAGGAATTGGGATGGCTGCTGCCGTCATAGGTCTGAGGTCTGAGGTCTGAGGTCTGAGTCAGCCGCGGATGGAAACCACAGGTAGGTGACGTTCGGGCATCTTCGTGGCTCCCGCCTGTTGCTGAACGTCCCAGGATACACCGGTTGGTGGTTGCTTGATGCACGCCGCCCAATGCGCGGGCGCTTTCTCTTCCAGCGGCGGTACGATGCGCGCACACGCCGCGTCCTTCGCTGGGTGCTGACACCGCGGATGAAACACGCACCCACTCGGCGGATTCGCTGGTGAAGGGACTTCTCCCGCGAGCACAATGCGCTGCCGCTTTGTTTTGGGATCGGGAACCGGAATGGCCGAGAGAAGCGCCTGCGTATACGGCATCAGCGGCTCACGATACAGATCCTCCACATTCGCAAACTCGACGATGCGGCCGAGGTACATCACGGCGACGCGCGTCGCCATGTGCCGGATGACCGCGAGGTCGTGCGCGATAAAGAGGTATGTCAACTCGTGACTGCGTTGCAAATCGCGCAGCAGGTTGATCACCTGTGCCTGAACCGAAACATCGAGGGCAGAAACGGGTTCGTCGCACACGATGAATGACGGTTCCACGGCGAGCGCCCGCGCGATTCCAACGCGTTGCCGCTGACCGCCCGAAAACTCGTGCGGATAATGCGACGCGTATTCCCCGCGCAGCCCGACCTCTTCGAGCAGCTGCCTAACGCGCTGATCGGCCACCGCTCCGCGCGCGAGCTTATGGATTATCAGCCCCTCTTTGACAGTCGTTCCGATCGTCATGCGGGGGTTGAGGGACGAATACGGATCCTGAAAGATCATTTGCATGCGGCGACGCATCGCACGCAGCTCGCGGCCTTTCAGCGCCAGCAGGTCCACGCCGTCGAACTTGACCTCGCCGGCTGTCGGTTCGGTGAGGCGCAGGATCGTACGGCCGAGCGTGGTTTTGCCGCAGCCGGATTCGCCGACCACGCCTAACGTCTCTCCCCGAGCAACGTCGAATGACACCCCATCAACGGCGCGGATCGCGCCTGTAGCGCGACCGAACCAGCCGCCGGTCAGCGGAAAGTGTTTGACGAGGCCCCGCAGAGACAGGAGCGGCGCGTCGACCGTACCCACAGGAGCCGCGTGGCCATTTGTACTCGTCATGCGCGTGGCTCGGCGGCCAGCGCGCGGCGCTCCGGCTCGAGCACCAGGAAGCACCGTGCCGCATGCTCAGGCTCGACGGCATACAGCTCAGGGTGCTCTCGTTCGGCGCGCTCCCACGCGTACGGGCAGCGGTCGCGGAAGCGACAACCGGACGGCCATGCCGTGGGCGGCGGGACGGTGCCAGGGATCACCGTTAGGCGTTCGCGCGCATCGTCGACGCGCGGCATGGCAGCGAGCAGCCCTTCTGTATAGGGATGCTGCGGATTGGCGAACAGTCGTTCGACGCTCGTCGCCTCCACAATCTCGCCGCCGTACATGACGAGGACGCGCGACGCCGTCTCGGCGATGACGCCGAGGTCATGGGTGATCAGCAGGACGGCCATACCGAAGTCGCGTTGCAGCTCGCGCAAGAGCTCGAGTATCTGCGCCTGGACGGTCACGTCCAAGGCGGTCGTGGGCTCGTCGGCAATCAGCAACGCGGGACGCATAACGAGCGCCATGCCGATGAGCACGCGTTGCCGCATCCCGCCGGACAGCTGATGCGGATACTGCTTCGCGCGTTCGGCGGGAGACGCTATCCCGACACGCTCCAGCATTTCGACGGCGCGGTGCCACGCCGCACGACGCGGCGCTCGCTCGTGCACTCGCACTACTTCCGCGATCTGATCGCCGACCGTGAAGACCGGGTTCAACGCGGTCATGGGCTCCTGAAACACCATGGCGATGCGTCGGCCGCGCACCCGCCGGATGTCGCGCTCGGAGAGCGTCAGGAGGTCGCGTCCCTCGAAAAAGATCTTACTCGAGGGATCGATGCGACCGGGTGGCTCGATCAGGCGCAGCAGAGAGAGTCCGGTGACGGTTTTTCCGCATCCGGATTCGCCGACCATGCCCACGGTTTCGCCTGGGGCGATGCGGAACGAGACTGTGTCTACCGCGCGCGCGAGACCGGCCGGCGTTGTGAACGTGACGCGTAAGTTCTGCACGTCAATGAGCGCGTCGGTGGACTGCGTCGCGGTGAGGCCGCTCGAAGTCATGGACGGAGAAGGTGCCGACCACTCGCGATATCGCGCAAGCGGTCTGCGATGACGTTGAAACCGAGCACCGTAATCACGAGCGCGGCACCGGGGATGAACGTCAACCACCACGCGCTGACGAGGAATTCGCGCCCATCGCGCAGGATGCTCCCCCAGCTCGCCTGCGGCTCGGCGACGCCGAATCCCAGGAACGAAAGCCCCGCTTCGATGACGAGCGCGGCACCGACGCCGAAGGTCGCGGCCACCAACACGGGAGATGCAACGTGCGGTAAGATGTGCCTAACGGCGACTCTCACTGTTCCGGCGCCGAGTCCGCGAGCTGCAGTGACGAAGTCGCGCTCACGTAATGTCAAAACCTGCGTGCGTACGAGTCGCGCGGCGCCGAACCAGCCGCTGAGGCCAATGACGACAATGAGCGCGCCAACTGAAAGCGTCCCCCACAAGGCCACGACGCCTAACAAGAGCAAGATGCGCGGGATCGAGAGGAGCGCGTCTACGCCCCGCATAAGGACCATGTCGACTGCGCGGCCGCCGAGCGCCGCCGTTAGACCGTATGCCGTGCCGATGAAAGTGGAGAGCAGCATCGCGAGCATTGCAACCGACAAAGAGACTCGGGTTCCGTAAATCATCCTGCTCAACACGTCGCGGCCGTACACGTCGGTCCCAAATGGGTGCGCCATTGAGGGTGCCTGGTTCTTGAGCGCGATGATGTCGAGCTGCGCGGCAGGGTCGTAAGGCGCTAACCAGGGGGCGAGCAGAGCGACGAGGAGCAGCGCCAAAATGAGCGACACTCCGGCGCGCGCGGTTCCGTGCCGCCAGACTGTTTTGACGAGGAGTGCAGTGCCCGCGGCGACGTCACCGGGTGGTGGGTCGAGGCGCGACGCCGCCAGCAGGTCGTACGCGAGCGGAGTGGGCCGTGCCACGTTAGGCAGTACGCGTGCGCGGATCGGCCACGGCCGCGGCGAGGTCGGCGATGAGTCCTCCGGCCACGACGAATAAGCTGCCGACGAACACGCTGCCAACTATGAGCGGGTAGTCGCGCGCCAGCAGTGCGTCGACGATTGTGCGCCCCATTCCCGGCCAGCTATACACAGACTCTACGAAGACAGCGCCGCCAAACAGTGCCGGGAACACGAGCCCGACGAGCGTTACGGTGGGCAGCATTGCATTGCGGAGAGCGTGGACAAAGAGGACGCGCCGTGGGGAAACACCTTTGGCTCGCGCTGTGCGCACGAAATCTTCAGGCAACACATCCAGGAGCGCCGCGCGCTGATAGCGCGCGACCACGGCGCCGATGATCAGGACGAGTGTGGTTGCGGGGAGTACGAGGTGCCATGCCACATCACGCGCGTGCTGGAGTGGTGAGTTGAAGCGCGAGAGCACGGCATCGGCCATTCCGCCCGTGGGAAACAGCGGGAACCGGTAGGCGAAGAGCGCCAGCAGGGCTATCGCCAGCAGATACTCGGGGATCGACGCGAGCGTGAGCGAGAGGTGGCCCATGGCGGCATCGAAGCGCGAGCCGCGGCGATAGGCCTGGACGGCCCCCAGCAGCACGCCTAACGCGAACGCCACCACGATCGCCGTGCCCATGAGCAACAGCGTTTTTGGCAGCGCGTCGGCAAGGACGGCACGCACCGGGCGCCGCTGCTGGAACGATTCGCCGAAGTCTCCCCGCACGAGACGCCCCATGTAAAGCAGATACTGGTCGCCTAACGGGCGATCCAGACCGTATTGCGCGCGGATGCGGTCGGCCATCTCGGGCGTGACGCGCGGATCCTCACGCAGCGCCGCGAAGGGTGCTCCCGGGGCCGCGTGCACCAACACAAACGACAATGTGGCGACGAGGAATGCGATCACAATCGCACCGAGCGTACGCCGCACGATGAGTGCTGACAGAGGACTCCCCCAGATGGGCGCCTAACAGTACGTCGTCAGCGCCTCCACGTCCATGAATCATCCACGTAGCGTGTCCGCGCCGCGCGAGTCGCGCGATGCAGCTGAGCATCCGCGTGCAACGGCGCCGCGTCGGCATCGGCGTGAAGTCGCACAGCGGAAAACAACGCTTTGGCCACGTCGTGCAATGACGGCGCGCTCCCCAGCGCGTCGCGCAACGTCGCCGCGGGGGCGGCATGCGGAATCGAAACGCTGCTCAACTCGGGAACGCGAGATTGATCGTCGTCCACGAGAATTGAACCGTGCTGCAGAAAGGCGCCGCCTTCGCGAACCTGCGCGCTGCCTACAAGCTTGCGAGCTCCCAAGACGATCTCGCCCTCCGCGGGAAGCTCGAAGCATGGAGAGCTGGCAGGTGGAGGGAACCGTTCGGACCGAGCGTGTGCGAGCGCAGCGCGGACGCCGAGCGATTGCAGCGCTGCGAGCAGGATCCGATTGATGCCGGCGTACGAAGTGCGCAGCGTGTCGTGCAATGCCGGTCCGGTAACACTATACGTGACTTCACGGTGGTGGAGCACCGCTCGTCCACCTGTTAGGCGCCTGACGATAGCGACGCCATTGCACTCGGCGATTTGCTTATCGAAGACGCCAACGGCGCGCTGGTTTCGTCCGAGCGAGAGCGTCGGCTCCGACCACCCGTAGACGCGAAAGACATATTCGCCGCTCGTGCGCGCACGCAGCATGAGCGCTTCGTCGAGCGCCATGTTCTCGGTAGCGTCCAGTGGCTCGGTGAGGTACAAGCGCCAGCGCATCTCGTATCAACGGTAGCCCTTGCACTGGTCTAAAGCCACACGCCTCAACAGCTTGTGAGAGATTAGCCAACGATGTTGGCCCTCACTACGTTTCGGTCCACCATCCTCAATTCAGTCGCCGGCCCATGACCACGAGCTCACCGCCACGTCCAATTACCGACAGCGACACGTTCGTACGTCGCCACGTCAGCCCTTCGGCCGCTGAGGTCCAGGCGATGCTTGAGGTGCTGGGCTACGGCTCGCTCGATGCATTCATCGATGCCGTCGTGCCGGCTGGAATCCGCCTGCGGACTCCGCTGCGGATCGGCGCATCCCGCAGCGAACACGACGTGCTGAACGAGATCGCGGGAATCGCTAGCAAGAACGCTGTGTTTCGTTCGTACCTCGGCATGGGCTTTTACGACACGCTCGTTCCACCTGTGATTCAGCGCAATATCCTGGAGAATCCAGGGTGGTACACGGCGTACACGCCGTATCAGGCCGAGATTGCGCAGGGACGCATGGAGGCGCTCCTCGTTTATCAGACGATGGTGCGCGACCTAACGGGGATGGAGATCGCCAACGCATCGCTTCTGGATGAGGCCACAGCGGTGGCAGAGGGCGTTAGTCTCGCTCATGCCGTTGGCAATGATGACGCCAAAGATACGATCCTGGTGGCGGCGGATTGTCATCCACAGAACATCGATGTCGTGAAGACGCGCGCGAGCGTGCGCGGCTGGAAAGTCGTGGTTGGAGATGTGCGCCAGGAGGCGCTCGATCCGAAGGTCTTTGCCGTGGTTGTGCAGTATCCGGCTACGGACGGCGGCATCCATGACTACCGCGAGTTGGCTGACCGCGCTCATGCGGCGGGAGCACTCGTGATCGCTGCGACGGATTTGCTCGCGCTCGCTCTCCTAACGCCCCCAGGCGAATGGGGTGCCGACGTTGCGGTTGGAAATTCCCAGCGTTTCGGCGTGCCTATGGGCTACGGCGGACCACACGCGGCGTTCTTTGCGACCAAAGAAGCGTACAAGCGTGCGATGCCGGGGCGGATCATCGGCATGTCGCGCGATGCGCGCGGCAAACCTGCCATGCGTATGGCGTTAGGCACACGCGAGCAGCACATCCGCCGAGAGAAAGCGACCAGCAATATTTGTACGGCGCAGGTGCTGCTGGCGGTCATGGCCGGCATGTACGCTGTGTGGCACGGACCGGAGGGCATAACGCGGATCGCCCGGCGCGTGCACCGTTTTGCGGCCTTACTGGCGGCGGGAGCTGAATCGCAGGGCCATCGGGTTGTGCATAACGAGTTCTTCGACACCGTGGCCATCGAATTAACCGGGCTGACTGCCGATGCCGCGCTCGCCGCGGCGCGCGAGCGGCGTATCAACTTGCGCAAGCTGAGCTCCACGACGATCAGCATTGCGCTCGACGAAACGGTCACCGAGGCGGACCTCGCTGAAGTGATCGCGGCCCTACACAACGGACGCAGCGAGTTCACCGTCGTCGGTGTGTCGGGAGACGTGGATTCCCGCTACGACGAGCGCTTCGCACGTACCAGCGCTTTTCTCACACATCCGGTGTTCAGCATGTACCACGCTGAGCATGAGATGTTGCGCTATATCCGCACGCTCGAGTCGCGCGACCTGTCGCTCGTGCATTCGATGATTTCGTTGGGGTCATGTACGATGAAGTTGAATGCGACCGCCGAGATGTTCCCGGTGACGTGGCCCGCCTTTGGCCGTCTGCACCCGTTCGCGCCGGCAGAGCAGGCGCAGGGGTATCGCGTGTTGTTCGAGACCTTGGAGCAGGACCTGGCAGAAATCACAGGTTTTGCCGCTGTGTCGCTGCAGCCTAACGCGGGCTCGCAAGGCGAATACGCGGGTCTCCT
>DATFBW010000281.1:0-5647 GCA_035253645.1 Gemmatimonadaceae bacterium
TGCGGGAATAGCTCAGTTGGTAGAGCACAACCTTGCCAAGGTTGGGGTCGCGGGTTCGAGTCCCGTTTCCCGCTCTGTATCTGCCTAACGCTCGGGTGGCGGAATGGTAGACGCGAGGGACTTAAAATCCCTTGCCCGTAAGGGCGTGCGGGTTCGAGTCCCGCCCTGAGCACTCCTTCGTACGTTAGGCGACGCCGCACTGCTGCCGTTCAAGCGGTGCGTCGCGTACGTGAGGACGCCTCGCTCCTCGCTCCTTTTTAGTTCTGCGCCACCGCCTTTACGGTCGGGTACTTGATGCCAAGCTGCTCCAGATACGTCTTGTACTTCGTCGAATCGTAGTAGAACTTGCGCATCTCCGGGCGATAACGCGCCATGATGTCTTCGTTGAGCCACGTCGGCGGTCCGTCGTTAGGTCCGAGGAACGTCTTGTACTTCGTCTCTTTCGTCTGGACGTTGTTGAAGTAGTCCCACGCGTCTGTCACGAGCTGCGGCTTGAGCAGGATGTCGAGGATCGTCAGCGCCTGGACTTTGGCACCCGCCACGCCGCCTTTGTGCGCGATCGGCGTCGCCATCGAAATCCCATTTGCCCAGTTGTGGCCTGGAAGGCCCGGGATGTTCGATGGGAAGCGCAACGTCACGGTCGGAACATTCCACGAGACGTCGCCGATGTCGTCGGAGCCGCCGCCTAACGAGCGAGTCAAGTCGACCGGCCCCGACATGGAGTCGATCTTGGTCGCGAGGCCTTCGTCCTTCGCGCCGAGCTCCCGCTGAATCCCCTTGGCGAGCGCGATGTCGTCGGCATCCCATGTGGGCAAGCCAACGCGCGTGATGTTCTCGTACGTCGCCTGCGCGATCGCCTTGTTGAAATGGCCCGACCAGGCAGTGCCCAGAATCTGCACCGTGTCCACCTGCGTGTCGGTCATGAGTGCGGCGCCCTGCGCCATCTTGCGCGCCGCTGCGAACATGCTCATCACGCGGTCGTAATCGCGCTCGCGCAAGTAGAACCAGATCGACGCCGTCTGCGGGACCACGTTAGGCTGGTCGCCGCCGTCCTTGATGACGTAGTGCGACCGCTGCGCAACTTCGAGGTGCTCGCGCTTGAACTCCCATGCCTGGGCCATCAGCATGACCGCATCCAACGCAGACTTGCCGCGCCACGGCGCGCCTGCGGAGTGAGCTGTCTGACCGCGGAACTTGAAGAGCACGGACACGAGCGCGTTGGAGCCGGATTGCCCCCATGACACGCCAAGGTTGTTGCCAACGTGTGTGAACAGGGTGACGTCCACGTCCTTGAAGACGCCGGCGCGGACGAGATGCGCCTTGCCGGCGACAGCTTCTTCCGCGACGCCCGGCCACAGCTTGAGCGTGCCGGGGATCTTCTCGCGCTCCATGATTTCCTTGACGGCGATCGCCGCGACGATATTCACCGCCTGCCCGGAATTGTGGCCTTCGCCGTGTCCCGGTGCCAACGCGACCAGCGGATCGCGATAGCCGACGCCGGGCTTCTGGTTCGATTGCGGGATGCCGTCGATGTCCGAGCCTAACGCGATGACAGGCTTCCCCGATCCCCACGTCGCGACCCATGCGGTGGGCATCCCCGCCGTGCCGCGCTCGACCTTGAATCCATGCTGCTCGAGCACGCCCGTCAGGTACTTGGACGTCTCGAACTCCTGCATCCCGAGCTCACCGAACGAAAAGACGTGATCGATGATTTGCTGGACGAGACGCTCGCGGGCCGCGACTTTAGTCAGCGCTTCAGCCTTCAAACGTTCGATGCGCGGATCGCTCGGTTTGCGCCCCGATTGCGCAGGAACAGTGGCCGAGACGACGAAGCTGCAGGCGATGGCAAGTGGAATCGCACGGTTCATAAGCTGCACCCTGGTGGAGAAAACGCCGGCAGGCGGTTTTACGCCGACGCCGTACGCAATGCTACAGCGCGGAGATCGAGATCGAAACGAGCGACAACCGGGCCGGGGCGCCTGGGAGGTTCGAGCGCAACAGTGGCGGACGCCTGGGCTGCACACACACAGCCCGCCAACCTCGTGCAATCCAGCGCGACACGTTCCTGCGGGGGAATGGCTTCGCGGGTCACTGCAACCGCCGCGGGCGATACCTCTCGTAGCGCTACTCGTGCCTCTCGCGTGAGGAATTGCTCGTTAGGTGCACCGCCCGGTTGCGACGCGAACCGTCCGCGATCGGGCGGGATCATCGACTGATACAACTCGGACTGACTCTGCGGTGCGATCCCGGCATCGTTGAGGATTGTGAGCAAACGGTCCGGCGCGACGACCGCATCGAGCTCGGGACCCACTGCGCCCGGACAGCGGCCGACATAGGTGATGACGAGCGGGCGCGGTGCGTAGACGTGGCGCAAATAGCGCGCGGTTGCGATCGGCGGCGCGGCCAGCGTGAGCATTGGAATGTTCTCCACCTGATCGCCGAGCGCCTGCGCAACAACCGGACAGTGACACAAGACGGGAGGAGGACCGTCGTAGGGCCCTAACGATTCCGCGTACTGATGCGCGATGAGCTCTTCACCCCAACTCGCCGGCACGACGAGGTCGAAGCTCGCGCGTAGGCAGGCCTGGGCGAGCTGCACGGGCGTCGCTGGCCGAGCCTCCAGCGCTGCGTCGTTACCGAGGATCGCGACGCGGAGCGGAGCGGTGTACATGCAGAGCCTTACGCGGTAACCATCCGAGGTACGTGGACGAACGCGGGGCGGCGTTTGTCCGCGCGGAACCTAGTGCCTCACGCGCGCACGTTGCAGTGCCGGCCAGGGCGCGGGCTGTTTGCTCTCGTGAGGTGCGAGTACAATTCGCCACATGGTAGATGTCGTCGCGTTGGCCGCCGATTTGCTCTCGATCGATTCACCGACTGCTCACGAAGAGAAAGCAGTCGATTACGTCTCGCGCTGGCTCATCGCGCGCGGCTGGAATGTCACGGTGCAGGAAGTGGCGCCGGGTGGCCGCGGAAATGTCTGGGCCTCGCGCAATGGTGGAGGGGTGACGCTTTCAACCCACCTCGATACGGTGCCCCCGTTTTTTGCCCCGCGGCTCGATGGGGACCGTCTATATGGTCGTGGGGCTTGTGATGCCAAAGGCATTGCCGCGGCGATGATGGCTGCCGCAGAAGCGCTCGCGCAACGCGGTGAGCATCGTGTGGATCTGCTGCTCGTCGTTGGCGAAGAAAAGGGCTCTGATGGCGCGCGCGCAGCCAACCGCCTGCCGGCCACGAGCCGCTTTCTCATCAACGGCGAACCCACGGAGAGCAAACTGGCAACCGGAGCGAAGGGCTCGCTCCGCGTGACCGTCCGCACGCGCGGGCGCGAAGCTCACTCTGCCTATCCAGAGCTCGGCGAGTCGGCCATCGTGCCCATGATTCAACTGTTGAGCGAGATTCCGCAGGTACAGTGGCCAAAGGACCCGGAGTTAGGCAGCACGACGGTCAACATCGGTACGATACGCGGGGGAACCGAAGCCAACATCATCCCTGGAGCCTGTGAGGTCGAACTGATGTTTCGACTGATCGGCGACGTGGAAGACGTAAAAGAACACCTCGAAAAGTGGATCGCGGGACGCGCGCAGCTCAGCTATGGATCGACCATCCCAGCCATGCTCTTCCATACGATTGACGGGTTCGAGCGCGCTCCGGTCGCGTACACGACCGACATTCCGTTGTTGTCGCGCTGGGGGAAACCGCTCCTCTTCGGTCCCGGTTCCATTCATGTGGCGCACACGCCTGACGAGTACATCGAAGTTGCCGAGCTGCGTGCCGCGGTGGATGCGTACACGCGCCTCGTACGCGCCCTCCTCAACGCTGTATGACACTCTCCGAGCCTAACGGCATGTCTCGCATCCCGGTTGCTGTCCTCGGCGCCACCGGCGCCGTGGGACAGACCTTTATCCGGCTGTTGGCCGACCACCCCTGGTTCACCGTTGCCGAAGTCGCCGCATCCGAGCGGTCGGCGGGAAAAACGTACCGCGATGCGGTGCAATGGCTCGAAGGCGATTTGCCGGCGGACGTTGCTCGCCTAACGGTCCGCGTGTGCGATCCCGGAGAGATCCAAGCGCGGGTCGTTTTCTCCGCTCTCGATTCGAGCGTTGCCGGTGACATCGAAGCAGCCTTCGCACAAAGCGGGGCGATGGTCCTCAGCAACGCGAAGAACTTTCGCATGGCCGCAGACGTCCCGCTCGTCATCCCTGAAGTGAACGCCGCGCATTTGGCGCTCCTGTCGGTACAGCGCGCAGCGCGAGGGTGGCCGACGGGAGGCGGAATCGTCACGAACGCGAACTGCGCTGCGACCGTTGCCGCGATGGCCCTTGCGCCGCTGCACGAGGCGTTCGGGGTCCGCCGCGTGTTTGTCGTGACCCTGCAAGCAGTGTCGGGTGCAGGCTACCCCGGCGTCCCGTCGCTGGACGCGTTAGGCAACGTGATTCCGTACATCGCGGATGAAGAGCCCAAGCTGGAGCGCGAGCTCAACAAGATGCTGGGACGCTTCGACGGACGGGCAATAACTCCGGCGCCGTTTGCGGTGAGCGCGCAGGTAAACCGCGTCGCCGTGGAGCACGGTCACCTGACGTGTTTGGCTGTCGAGCTGACGCAGGCGGCTCCGATGGACGAGATCGCCGGGGCGCTCCAGTCGTGGAGTGGCGATCCCGTGGCGTGCGGCCTGCCATCATCTCCGGCGCGCCCGCTGGCCGTCACCACTCAACCCGACCGCCCGCAATCTCGGCGCGACGTCGGCGCCGGTCGTGGCATGACGGTTACGGTAGGACGCCTGCGTCCCGATCCGCTCTTTCACGTGAAATATGTCGCGTTAGGCCACAATACGATCCGCGGAGCGGCAGGTGGCTCGATCCTCAATGCAGAAGTGCTGGTCCGGCAAGGCGTCATCCGCGCATGATCGTCGTGAAGTTCGGGGGGACCTCGGTGGGCGACGCAGCGGCCATCGAACGTGCCGCCGAGATCGTGAAATCACGCCTCTCGCGTAACCCGCTCGTCGTCGTTTCCGCGCTGGCTGGAACCACCAACACCCTGCTGACGATCGCGGAGCAGGCCGCACAAGGTCAGCTGATCAGCGCGATGCGCGGTGTCGAGGTGCTCCGCGAGCGGCATCTGCAGGTCGCCGAAGAATTATTGGGTGACGCGCCGATCCATCACGATCTGTTCGGTGAGATCAGCGTGACGTTCGACGAGCTGGCCAGCCTGGCCGAGGCGTTGGCCACGTTAGGCCACATGACGCCACGCAGCCACGATGCGATCGCTGCCAAGGGCGAGCAGGTGTCATCCGTGCTCATTGTTGCGGCGTTCGACGCGCGTGGGATTCCTGTGCAACACATCGACGCTGGAACCGTGATGATCACGAACGATCATTACGGGAAAGCCGATCCCCGCCCGGACCGCATCGCGGAGGCAGCGGAGCGCATCCTCCGACCGATTGTGGAAGATGGGCGCGTGCCTGTGCTGGGCGGTTATATCGGAGCCACAGAGCAGGAGATCGTAACGACGTTAGGCCGCGGCGGCTCGGACTACTCGGCATCGCTTTTGGGTGCCGCGTTAGGCGCCGAAGCCATCGAAATCTGGACGGACGTCGATGGTATGCTCACCGCCGATCCGCGGGTCGTCGGCGGCGCGCAGCTCATCGAAC